>NZ_JBEOZK010000010.1:0-247109 GCF_040297565.1 Streptomyces sp. NPDC001728 | reverse complement strand
TGGCTCGAAGCTCACCCGGACCCCGGCTGACCAGCACGTTCCCGTCCCTGCGAGCAGCACTACCCCCACCGGAGCCGTGGAACCCGGCGCCCGGCCGACGCGACAGCCGGGCCATCAGCCTGGCCACCACCGACCCGAACAACCGAAACGACCCACCGAAAGAACCGACGGACCGTCACGACAGATCGAAGCTAGAGCCCGTGGCGGACCCATCCCGAGAGAGGCCTTCGACCGCCACCCGGTCTCCGCAGCTGGGCCAGCACATCAGATCGGGAAGCGAAGGGCGATTGCCGGGAGACGCGCCGTCACTTGGGCTAGGGATGCGGACCGGCCTGGATGGGGACCGCCGCCTCCCAGAGGTGAGAGGTGACGGTCCCCATCTCGGTCCGACTCGCTAGCACCAGAACTCGGCCGGGGCAAAACGGGAAGATGCCGAATCTTGGAGGGGCGGCCGCTCGAAGCCGCCCCTCCAATCGGAGGGCCGGTCAACGCCTCGCGGAGGGTGAGATGGTGCTGAGGGCCGACATCGTGAGCAAGGACGAGTGCTTGCGGGACTTCTGGGATCTCGCGGTCGTCCTGGCAGTTCGGTACGGCGTTGGTGCCGGCGGTCAGGAGCCGGTCGGCGACCCCCGGGGGATCCACGGCGGCGGTGCTTCCCAGAGGGGATAGACGTCGATTTTGCCGGGGCCGCTCTTGCCCTTGTTCACGCGGATCTCGCGGACTAGTTTCGACACGAGCTCGCGCCGGTCGGCCTGGCCCGCGGCCAGGTAGATCCGGCGGGCGGTGAGCAGGTCCGCCTGGGGCGGGCGGGGCTGCTGTACCGGTGCCTCCTTCAACTTCGTGCGCAGTTCGGACTGTTCTCGTCCCAACGCCTGCCTCTGGGTGTCCAGCTCGGCCCGCTTGCGGCGGGCCGAGTCCTCGGACACCAACTCGGCGAGGACTGCGTCGGTCAGCTTGTCGTCCTTGGCGCGGAGTCCTTCCAGCTGGCTCTGGATGCTCTCGATGCGGGTCAGGAGCGCTTGGTCGCCGTCGCTCTGGGTCCTGAGCGCGTCGACCCTCGCCGCGACCGCCTCGGCTTCCTCCTCGCTCATCTTCGCTTCGTGGTCGAGCCAATGGAGGAGCCACTTCTCCGCGACAGCCAGCGAGATGTATGTGCCGTTCACCGGACACGACTTCGAGTCGATGTGATTGGCGCAACGAAACGTCACGTCGAGCGGGTTGGGGAGCCCATCGACCAGAGGGCGCCGGTACTTCTTTTCGCGCAGAGCGGTCTGCATGCGACCGCCGCAGCCTGAGCAGCGGAGGTGCCGGGAGAGGGAGTAGCGCGGGCGGTTCGAGAAGAAGCTCTGGCCGCTCTGGGCCATGCGGCGCTTGGTGTACGCATCCCAGATGCGCTCGCATTCGACCGGGTCGTCGACAACCGCGTCGTGAGCACCGCGGTAGTAGAGGAACGCCGTGACGTCGCGCTGCCTGTTGGCCCGCTTCTTCTTCGTGCTGCCGTCCTTGTTCGTGACGACGCGGTGGGACAGTTCGGGTATGAGGTAGCGGACGTAGCCGAGGCCGAAGCCGCTGTCGAGGGCGGCGTGGAGATCACCGGACGTGAAGGGCTTGTCCGTGAAGGTCTTGATGCCTCGCCGGTTGAGGTCGACCAGCAGCCGGCGGACCGAGATACCGGCGGCATAGTCGCGGTAGAGCTGGGCCAGGACAGGGCCGGTCACCGGGTCGACCTTGAGGATCCCGTTGCGGCACTTCGGGCAGGTCTCCAGCTTCTTGCCGAACTCCCACTTGGGACACGTATCGCAGCGGTAGTAGCCGAAGCGGCCCCGGTTGGAGTGGGGGAGCCCCTTGTTCCGCCGGCTTTCGAACGTGTCGCGCCAGGAATCGGCCTTCTGGTTGGACTCCAGCTCGGCGATGTTGAGCATCTGGGCGATGGCGAAGCGACCGATGGTCGTCTTGCCGTCGAAGTCCTCCTTGGCGGCCCGGTCCTCGACGCCGTAGTCCATGAGGGCGTCGAGGTGCTGGAGGGACTCGCGGAGGTTGCGTCCGAACCTCGACCAGATCCACAGGATGAGCACGTCGAACTGCTCGTCGCGCGCCATCTGCTTGATCTCTTCGATCCGGCGCTCTTCGAACTGGCGACCCGATTCTCCGAGGTCCATGATGGGCTCGGCGATGACATCGATGTTCTCGGACCGGGCGAGGGTCAAGGCATGGCCGACCTGGAGCTCGGGGCTGATCATGTCCGCCCGGGCCTTGGAGACCCGGACGTAGATCAGGCCGCGCTTGCGGCGGCCTGCGGTAGCGGGCTGCTCTTCCACGGGACGTAGCCGGAGTGGTGCTGATGTCACGATGGTGCTCACAATCGCGCAGAGTAGGTCAGTTTTCCGGCCGACCTTTGTCGCGATTGCTGCACTTTGCGGCTGTAGGTGCTGCAGGATCGCTAGGCGGCGATCCCGTAGTGCCTATGCGTTGCGACGAACATCGCCCCGCCGCCGCTGATCCGGCGGACCACCTGGATGCCGTGCCGCCCGGCCGCCTCCGGGTCGACCTCGTTGCGCAGCGACTGGAAGCTGCCGATGACCACCGCGGGGGCGCCCCACTCCCAGACCCGCAGGGTCGGCGGCCGGGTGCCGGCGGCCACCTCGGCCGTGATGACCTCGTCGAGTGCCATGTGCAGGGCGGGGGACTGCGGCGGCTCGTGGATCAGCTGCCAGGCGTAGTCGGTCCAGTCCGTGGCGTGGGCGAGGGCGCGGCGGACCGCGACCCCGATGCCCTCCGTGGTCAGCCCGAACATCTGCGTGCCCGGCGGCAGCGCCGCGTCGATCCGGGCCGCGAGCCCGGTGGCGTCCGTGTCGACCGGCGCGCCCTCCAGGGCGCGGTCGATCGACAGGATCGCCTCGTCGGGCTCCAGGAAGAAGTCCCCGGCCACCCGGACGTTCCGCAGGACGCCGTCCCCGGCGTCGAGGTCGACGACCACCAGCTTTCCGCCGGGGACCTTGTACTCGCCGTGGTACGCGCCGTGCACGGACCCTCCCTGCATGTAAGGGGTGAACTCGGCCAAAGGGTACTCCTCGGGGAAACGGAGGATGACAAGTGCACCGGTCCGGCCGTCAGTCCCGCGTGCTTAGCTGGACACATGATCGATGACTTCCTTGAGCACGTCCTCGGCGGCCGTACGACCGAGGTGGAGGAGGCGGTCCGCAAGGCGGCCGCCGCCGAGATCATGCCGCGCTTCCGGCAGCTCGCCGCGGAGGAGATCGTCGAGAAGAACGGGCCGCACGACCTGGTCACCGTCGCCGACCGGGCCGCCGAGGCCCATCTCACCGCCTCCCTGACCGCGCTGCTTCCCGGCTCCGTGGTCGTCGGCGAAGAAGCCGTCCACGCCGACCCGGCCCTCTACGAGGCGCTGCGCGGCGACGCCCCGGTGTGGATAGTGGACCCCGTCGACGGCACCCGCCAGTTCGTGCACGGCGACCCCGGCTTCTGCACCCTCGTCGCGCTCGCCCTGCACGGCGAACTCCTCGCCTCCTGGACCTTCGCGCCCGCCCTCGAAGAGTTCGCCGTCGCCGTACGCGGCCGGGGCGCCACCCTCAACGGGCAGCCGCTGCACGCCGGTTCGCCCGCGCCCGGCGCCGTCCTGGAGGTCGCCACCTCGCACCCCGACTACACCACCCCGGACCAGAAGCGCGCCCTGCTCGGCCTGGTCACCGAGGGCGTCGCCCCCCGGCCCTGCGGCTCCGCGGGCCTCGAATACCTGGCCGTGGCCCGGGGCACGCTCGACGCCACCGCCTTCTCCTGGGAGTACGCCTGGGACCACGCGGCCGGGCTCCTCCTCGTCGCCGAGGCCGGCGGCGCGCAGACGACGATCGCCGGCGAGCCGTTCCGCGTCACCGGAGGGAACGCGCTGCCGTTCACGGTGGCCCGGGACACGGCGACCGCCGAGCGCATCCGCACCCTCCTCGCGGGCGACGGGCACCGGGGGAGGTGAGCGCCTGAAGCGGCGACCCCCGGGGGCCCCTGGGTCCGGCGCCACCACCGGCCTATCCTGGGAGCCTTGGCCATCGGCTGACGAAGGAGTCCGAAGGTGTCGAAGGTGACGTCGATGCTCGATGCCGTGGTCGTGGGAGCGGGGCCGAACGGACTGACCGCCGCCGTCGAACTGGCCCGCCGGGGCTTCTCCGTGGCCGTCTTCGAGGCCAGGTCCACCGTCGGCGGCGGCGCCAGGACCGAGGAACTCACGCTCCCCGGCTTCCGCCACGACCCCTGCTCCGCCGTGCACCCCCTCGGCATCGGATCGCCCGTCTTCCGGACGATGCCGCTGGAGCGGTACGGACTGGACTGGCTCCACCCCGAACTGCCCATGGCCCACCCCTGGGACGACGGGACCGCCGCCGTCCTCGCCCGTTCCGTCGCCGAGACCGCCGCCTCCTTCGGGCCGCGCGACGCGGGCGCGTACCGAAGGCTCGTCGCCCCCTTCCGCGGTCGCTGGGACACCCTCGCCCGGGACTTCATGCAGCTGCCGCTCACCGCGCTGCCCCGCGACCCCGTCACCCTCGCCCGCTTCGGCCTCGCCGGACTGCCGCCGTCCACCTGGCTGATGCGCCGCTTCCGGGACGAGAAGGCCCGCGCCCTGTTCGCCGGGCTCGTCGGCCATGTCATCGCCCCGCTCGACGGCTTCGCCACCGGCGCCGTCGGCCTGATCTTCGCGCTCGCCGCCCACGCCAACGGCTGGCCCATGCCCCGGGGCGGCTCCCAGTCCGTCTCCGACGCCCTCACCGCCTACCTCAAGGACCTCGGCGGCGCCGTCCACACCGACTTCGAGGTCAAGCGGCTCGACGACCTGCCCCCGGCCCGCGCCTACGTCTTCGACACCTCGCCGACCGCCCTCGCCCGGATCGCGGGCTTCGGCGGCCACTACGACCACTACAAGTACGGCGCGAGCGCCTTCAAGGTCGACTACGCCCTGGACGGCCCCGTGCCGTGGACCGCCGAGGAGGCCCGGCGCGCCGGCACCGTACAGATCGGCCCCACCGCCGGGGAGATCGGCACCGCCCTGCGCCAGGCCTCCTCCGGCACCGCCCCCGACGCCCCCTTCCTCATCACCGCGCAGCCCAGCCTCGTCGACCCGAGCCGCGCCCCCGG
This sequence comes from Streptomyces sp. NPDC001728, assembly GCF_040297565.1. Taxonomy (NCBI): domain Bacteria; kingdom Bacillati; phylum Actinomycetota; class Actinomycetes; order Kitasatosporales; family Streptomycetaceae; genus Streptomyces; species Streptomyces sp. NPDC001728. The sequence continues at coordinate 241,967 of NZ_JBEOZK010000010.1, read as the reverse complement.
GGGCAAGCACGTGTTCTGGGCGTACGGCCACGTGCCGAACGGCTGGACCGGCGACCTCACCGAGGCGATCGAGCGTCAGATCGAGCGCTTCGCCCCCGGCTTCCGCGACCGCGTCCTGGCCCGCGCCACCGCGGGACCCCCCGAGCTCGCCGCGCACAACGCCAACTACGTCGGCGGCGACATCGCCTGCGGCGCCGCCCGCGGTCTCCAGCTCCTGCTGCGCCCCACCCTCTCGCTCCGCCCCTACGCCACCCCGCACCCGGCGGTCTTCCTCTGCTCCTCCGCGACCCCGCCGGGACCCGGTGTGCACGGCATGTCCGGCCACAACGCGGCGAAGGCGGTCTGGCGACGGCTGCGAAAATAGACTGTCGCCATGGCGAAGTACTTCGACGTGCACCCCGACAACCCCCAGTCGCGCACCATCGCAGCGGTGGCCGACAGCATCCGGAACGGGGCGCTCGTCGCGTACCCCACGGATTCCTGTTACGCGCTCGGCAGCCGCCTCGGCAGCCGGGACGGCATCAGCCGCATCCGTGCGATCCGCGACCTCGACGACCGGCATCACTTCACACTCATGTGCCAGAACTTCGCCCAGCTGGGCCAGCTCGTGCACATCGACAACGACGTCTTCCGCGCGGTCAAGGCGGCGACCCCCGGCCCGTACACCTTCATCCTGCCCGCGACGAAGGAGGTGCCGCGCCAGCTCCTCCACCCCAAGAAGAAGACGGTCGGCGTCCGCATCCCCGACCATGTCGTCACCCAGGCGCTGCTGGCCGAACTCGGCGAGCCGCTGCTCTCCAGCACCCTCCTGCTGCCCGACGAGGCCGAGCCGCTCACCCAGGGCTGGGAGATCAAGGAGCGGCTCGACCACCAGGTCGACGCGGTGGTGGATTCCGGCGACTGTGGAACCGAACCCACCACTGTCGTCGACTTCTCCAGTGGTGAGCCCGAGATCCTGCGCCGTGGGGCCGGGGACACCACGCGGTTCGAATAGTCCGGCGCGCCGGTGCGGCCGACCGCGTAGCGGCATGTGATCGTGTGCCGACAAGTGATCTTGTGCCGCCCGAACGCGGCACACCAACGGGGGAGTTCCCGCCTTGCGTGGTCTTCGTGTTCCGGTCCTTTCCACCGTCGCGCTCGTGTGCGGCCTCGCCGTGACGGGCTGCTCCGGCCCCTCGTCGACCGGGTCGGCGAGCGGCAGTTCGGCGGGGCCCGGTGCGTCCTCGGCCCCGGCACCGTCCGCCTCGTCGTCCTCGTCCGCCGCGACCACCGGCGGCACGTCGTCGGGCGGTTCCTCCTCGGGCGGTACGTCGTCGGGGGGTACCTCCTCCTCGGGCGGTACCTCCGGCGGTTCGACGTCCGGTTCGGCTTCCGGTTCCGCGTCCGGCGGTACGTCCGGCGGTTCGGGTTCCGGTTCCGGTTCCGGTGGTTCCGGGGCGGCGACGCGCTGCACCACCGCCGGCCTCGGCTTCGCGGTCGCGCCCGGCAGCGGCGCCCAGTCCGTCGGCGAGCAGGGAGCGGTCGTCGTCGCCCTGACCAACAAGGGCGGCGCCACCTGCGTGCTGAACGGCTACCCGGGCGTCGACCTCGTCGGCGACGACACCTGGTCGCTCACCCGGCAGACCTCCCAGAAGCCCCAGCAGGTCACGCTGGCGCCTGGGGCCTCGACCAGCTTCACCATCACGTACCTGTCCTACGACCCGGCGGACCGCAGCGTCGAGTTCAAGCCGAAGAAGATCGTCGTCACCCCGCCCGGTGAGACCCACTCGACCACGCTGACCTGGGACTTCTCCTCGGTCCTCCGCCAGGACGCGGCCACCCGCCCCGGCACGTACGTCGGCCCGGTCGGCGGGCGCTAGGGCCTGCCCCGGGAACCACGACGAGCGGGCCGCCTTCCGGGCGGCCCTCCTCGCCCCGGGCACTCCGGCGGCCGGGGACCCCGCCGCCCCCGTCAACCAGGTGCTCCGCGGCGAGGGCCTTGTGATCGCCCTCTGCGACTCCTCCGTCCCCGGCAAGGACGAGGGCTTCCTGGCGGACGCGACGATCGAGTGGCTGGACGGCGTCCTCACCGCCACCCCGCGCGAGGTGCCCGTCCTCGTCGCCTTCCACCACCCGCCCGTCCCCCTGCACACCCCCTACGTGGACGGGATCCGGCAGTTCGGCGAGGAGCGGCTCGCCGCGCTCGCCGGCCGCCACCCCCACCTCACCGTCTTCCTCGCGGGCCACGCCCACACGGCCGCCACGACCTTCGCCGGTCGACCGCTGCTCGTCGCCCCGGGCGTCGTCTCGACCCTCCGGCTCTCCTAGGAGCGCCCAGGGACGGATCCGCACGTCCCGGACCAGTCGCCCGCGCTCGCCTTCCACGTCCTCGGCGAGGACGGCCGGCTGACCACCCACTACCGGACGGCCACCGGCTGAGCCCCCGGCCGGGGCCGGAGGTCCATGTCGTTTTCTCGCCAGCCCATCGGCCGTCGGTCCCCGATCCTTGAACCATGCACACCGACACCGAGCGCTGCGTAGGGGCCGTCCAGTCGAAGGACGCCCGGTTCGACGGCGTGTTCTTCACCGCCGTCCGCACCACCCGGATCTACTGCCGGCCCAGCTGTCCGGTCGTCCCCCCCAAGCCCGAGAACATGGAGTTCCACCCCAGCGCCGCGTCCTGCCAGCGCGCCGGATTCCGGGCCTGCAAGCGGTGCCGCCCCGACACCAGCCCCGGTTCGCCCGAGTGGAACGTCCGCGCCGACGCCGTCGCCCGCGCCGTACGCCTCATCCAGGACGGGGTCGTCGACCGGGAGGGCGTCCCCGGGCTGGCCCGGCGGCTCGGCTGGTCCACCCGCCAGATCGAACGCCAGCTCCTCGCGGAACTCGGCGCGGGCCCGCTCGCCCTGGCCCGCGCCCAGCGCGCCCAGACCGCCCGGGTCCTGATCGAGACGACCCCGATGCCGCTCGGCGAGATCGCCTTCGCGGCCGGCTTCGCCTCCATCCGCACCTTCAACGACACCGTCCGCCAGGTCTTCGCGCTGACCCCCGGCGAACTCCGCGCCCGCGCCGCCCGCCGGTCCGGCGGCGCCGGAACCGCCGCCGCCACCTCCGGTGTGATCAGCCTGCGGCTGCCGTTCCGCACCCCCCTCGAACCCTCCAACCTCTTCGGCCACCTCGCCGCGACCGCCGTCCCCGGCGTGGAGGAATGGCGGGACGGCGCCTACCGGCGGACCCTGAGCCTCCCCTACGGGCACGGCATCGTCGCCCTCGCGCCCCGCGCCGACCACATCGCCTGCCGTCTCTCCCTCACCGACCCCCGCGACCTCACCCAGGCCATCAGCCGCTGCCGCCGCCTCCTCGACCTCGACGCCGACCCCGTGGCCGTCGACGAGCGGCTGCGCGCCGACCCACTGCTCGCGCCGATCGTGGACCCGGCGCCCGGCCGCCGGGTGCCCGGGACCGTCGACCCCGACGAGTTCGCCGTACGGGCGGTCCTCGGCCAGCAGGTCTCCACCGCCGCCGCCCGCACCCACGCCGCCCGGCTCGTCACCGCGCACGGCACCCCCGTCGACGACCCCGAGGGCGGTCTCACCCACCTCTTCCCGGGCCCCGAGGCGCTCGCCGCCCTCGATCCCGAGACCCTCGCCCTGCCCCGCAGCCGCCGCACCACCCTCCTCACCCTGGTCCGCGCCCTCGCCGACGGCTCCCTGTCCCTCGGCCCCGCCGAGGACCGCGAGGAGACCCGCGCCCGGCTGCTCGCCCTGCCCGGATTCGGACCCTGGACCACCGAGATCATCGCCATGCGGGCCCTCGGCGACCCCGACGCCTTCGTCCCCGGCGACCTCGGCGTCCGCCGCGCCGCCGAAGGCCTCGGCCTGCCCGGCACCCCGGCCGCCCTCACCGCCCGCGCGGCGCACTGGCGCCCCTGGCGCGCCTACGCCGTCCAGTACCTGTGGGCGACCGACGACCACCCGATCAACCTCCTGCCCAGTGAAGGACACTGAACCGCCATGGCCCCCACCGTCCGGCACACCGTCGTGGACAGTCCGTACGAGCCGCTGACCCTCGTCGCCGTCGACGGCGTCCTCAGCCGCCTCCACATGACCGGCCAGCGCCACCGCCCGCCCGAGGAGACCTTCGGCGAGCCCGACCCGCGCCCCTTCGGGGAGGCGGTCCGCCAGCTCGACGCGTACTTCGCCGGCGAACTCACCGAGTTCGACCTGCCGTTGCACCTGATCGGCACCGAGTTCCAGCTGCGGGTCTGGGCCGAGCTGTGCCGCATCCCTTACGGGGAGACCCGGACGTACGGCGAACTCGCCGAGGAACTGGGCAACCCCGGCGCCTCCCGCGCCGTGGGCCTCGCCAACGGCAAGAACCCCGTCGGCATCATCGTCCCCTGCCACCGGGTGGTCGGGGCGGGCGGTGGCCTCACCGGCTACGGCGGCGGGCTCGACCGCAAGCAGCGGCTGCTCGCCTTCGAATCGGGTGCGGCGGAACCGGACGCCCTCTTCTGAGCCGGATGACCGACGGCGTCACGACGGGTACGGAGCGAGCCGCCCCCTCACTCCGCCCCCTCACCTCACTCCGCCCCCTCACTCCGCCCCTCACTCCGCCCCTCACTCCGCCCCTCACTCCGCCCCCTCACTTCGTCCGCTCGGCCAACCGCAGCGTCCGTTCCGCCAGTTCGCTGATCCGGATGCCGTCGAAGCCGAGGACCGCGCTGCTCACCCGGTCCCGCAGCGGCTCCGACCAGTGCGGCGGTATCGCCGCCGCGCCGCACATCACCCCCGCCACCGATCCGGCCGTCGCGCCGTTGGAGTCCGTGTCCAGACCGCCCCGCACGGTCAGCGCGATCGTGCGGGTGAAGTCCCCCTCCCCGTACAGGAGTCCGGCGGTCAGAACGGCGGCGTTGGGGACGACATGGATCCAGTCGAGCCCCGCCGTACGCTCCGCCTGAGTGGTGAGCGTGGTCGACCAGTCGAGCCCCGCCCCGTACAGCGCCGCCGTGTCCCGTACGGTCCTGGCGAGCCGGCTGCCCGCCGGAATCCCTTCGAGGGACGTCTCCAGGGCCGACCCGACGTCCGGCGCGGTGAAGGCCGCCGCGATCAGCGCCGCCGCCCACATCGCCCCGTACACCCCGTTCCCGGTGTGCGAGAGGACCGCGTCCCGCCGCGCCAGCGAGGAGGCCCGGCGCGGATCGCCCGGACAGGTCCAGCCGTACGCGTCGGCGCGGATCAGCGCGCCGATCCACTCCTGGTACGGATTGTCGTACGTGGCCGTCAGCGGCGGCGGCAGCCCGTCGACGAGGTTCCGGTACGCGGCCCGCTCGGCCGTGAAGGTCTGGAGGTACGGCAGCCGCAGCAGCCACTCCCGGCCCACCTGCTCGGTCGTGAAGCCGGAGCCGTACGCCTCCAGGAGGTGCAGCGAGAGGATCGACCAGTCGATGTCGTCGTCCCGGCAGCTCCCGTCGATCCCGCCGCGCACACACCGCTCCCACTCGGGGCGCAGCTCGAAACCCTCCGCGCCGGGGGGCGGGGGAGGGAGGTAGTCCGTGAGCGGGAGCGCGCCGGTCAGCCGCAGATACGCGTCGATGTGCTCCCGGGTCCAGTGATCGCCCTGCTCCACGGGCTTGCCCAGCATGTTCCCGGCGATCCGGCCCGTCCAGCCGCCCAGGATCCGGTCGGCGAGTTCCGCGCGCGTGAGGCCCATACCTCCGGTGTACCGAACGGGGCGGTGACGCGCGCGGCGGGGCGCGACGGGGTGGGCCCCCGGCCGGTCACCCGCTCCCGGCCGGTCACCCGCTCCCGGCCGGTCACCCGCCCCCGGCCGGTCACCCCGCCCCGGCCGCTCAGCCCTCGCCCCCCGGCGGCTCCATCTCCGTGCGTGACTTCGCCGCCCGGCGCGGTCGCTGCTGGCGGTCGCCGACCTGCTCCGTCATCGCCTCCCCGACCAGCGCCCGCACCGCGTCCCGAAGGCCGTGCAGCGCGTGGTGCCGGGCCGGGCCCGCGCCCGGGTCCTCCCGCAGCTCCTTCAGGAGGGCGAAGCACAGCACCAGCATCACCAGGACGAACGGCAGCGCCACCAGGATCGTCGCCGTCTGGAGCGAGTTCAGCCCGCCCACCACCAGCAGCACCGCCGCGACCGCGGCCATCAGGACGCCCCAGGTCACCACCAGCCAGGTCGGCGGGTTCAGCGAGCCGCGGCTCGTCAGCGACCCCATGACCAGCGAGGCCGAGTCCGCGCTCGTGACGAAGTACGTCATGACGAGCAGCATCGCGATGACCGAGGTGACCGTGCCGATCGGCAGCGCCTCCAGCATCGCGAAGAGCGAGGCCTCCGCCCCGTCCTTGACCGCCGTCGCCAGGTCCGCCGCGCCCGTGGACTCCAGCCGGATCGCCGTACCGCCCATCACGCAGAACCAGATCACCGTCGCCCCGGACGGCACGAGCAGCACACCCATCAGGAACTCCCGGATGGTCCGGCCGCGCGAGATCCGGGCGATGAAGGTGCCGACGAACGGCGCCCAGGACAGCCACCACGCCCAGTAGAAGATCGTCCACGTGCCCAGCCATGCACGGTCGGTGAAGGCGCCGGTGCGGCTCGCCATCGGGAGCAGCTGGTCCAGATAGCCGCCGACGGAGGCGGGGATGGTGTCCAGGATGTAGACGGTCGGGCCGAGCAGGAACACGAACAGCATCAGACAGGCGGCGAGGACGATGTTGATCGTGGAGAGCCACTTCACGCCCTTGTGGAGCCCGGAGAACGCCGAGAGGACGAAGGCCGCCGACAGCGCCACGATGATGATCAGCTGGGTGGCGGTCGAGTTCTCCACGCTCATCGTCAGGTTCAGGCCCTCGGCGACCTGGAGCGCGCCGAGCCCCAGACTCGTCGCCGTGCCGAACACCGTCGCGAACACCGCGAGCAGGTCGATCGCCTTGCCCTGCCAGGACTCCGCCCGCCGGACCCCCATCAACGGCACGAACGCCGCGCTCAGCCGGTTGCCGCGGCCCTTGCGGAAGCCCGCGTACGCGAGCGCGAGCCCGGCGATGCCGTAGATCGCCCACGGGGTCAGCGTCCAGTGGAAGAACGAGTACTCCATCGCCGTCAGCGCGGCGGCACCGGTACTCGCCGACGCGCCGCTGGCCGGGGGAGGGCTCAGATAGTGCTGGAGCGGCTCCCCGACCCCGTAGAACATCAGACCGATGCCCATGCCGGCGCTGAACATCATCGCGATCCACGCCAGATTGGTGAACTCGGGCTCCGAGTCGTCCGGACCCAGCCTGATCCGGCCGAACCGGCTCAGCGCGATCGCCACGCACAGCACCAGGAAGGTGTCGGCGGCGACGACGAACAGCCACGCGAAGTTGGCCAGGACCCACCGCAGGGCCGCGGAAGAGGCGCTGTCGAAGGAGTCCTCGCCCAGGGCGGCCCAGGCGACGACGGCGACGACGGCAGCCACACCGATCCCGATGACCTTGCCGTCGGGCGCGTGCTGGTCGGGCGGGTCCATCTGGCCCCGTTCCATCGGTTCCGTACTCATGTGACCCCACTATGGTGCGAAATATGGGCCAATCCGGGGGTGGCACGCCGTCCGGAGGTACGGATAGGGTCGGCCTCGGCGCGACTGCACGTTCGAAAGCAAGGGATGCAAGGTGACGGACGGAGCAGCAACTCAGGTCGCTCACGTGCTGGTGGCGGCCGACAAGTTCAAGGGCTCGCTCACGGCCGTGCAGGTCGCGGAGCGGGTCACAGCAGGACTGCGACGGGTCGTCCCGGAGCTGACGGTGGAGACCCTGCCCGTCGCCGACGGCGGCGACGGCACCGTCGCGGCGGCCATCGCGGCCGGATTCGAACGGCATGAGGTGCGGGTGACGGGGCCGGTCGGCGAACCGGTCACCGCGGCGTTCGCGCTGCGCGGCACCACCGCCGTCGTCGAGATGGCGGAGGCCTCGGGCCTCCAGCTCCTCCCGGCCGGTGTGTTCGCGCCGCTCACGGCCACCACGTACGGCTCCGGTGAGCTGCTCCGCGCGGCCCTGGACGCCGGTGCGACGACCGTCGTCTTCGGCGTCGGCGGCAGCGCCACCACCGACGGCGGCGCCGGGATGCTCGCCGCGCTCGGCGCGCGTCTCCTCGACGCGGACGGTCAGCCCGTGGGCCCCGGCGGCGCGGCCCTCGCCGGTCTCGCCACCGCCGACCTGGGCCGTCTCGACCCCCGCTTCGAGACGGTCGACCTGATCCTCGCCAGCGACGTCGACAACCCGCTGACCGGCCCCAAGGGCGCCCCCGTTGTCTACGGACCGCAGAAGGGCGCCACCCCGGACGACGTCCGCACCCTGGACGCGGCCCTCGCCCACTTCGCCACCGTCCTGGAGAAGGCGATCGGCCCCAAGGCGGCCGAGGCGGCCCTCGCCCCGGGCGCGGGCGGCGCGGGCGGCATCGGCTACGGCGCGCTCATCCTCGGCGCGAGCTTCCGTCCCGGCATCGAACTGATGCTGGACGTCCTCGGCTTCGCCCCCGCCCTCGAGCGCGCGACGCTCGTCATCACCGGCGAGGGCTCGCTCGACGAGCAGACCCTGCACGGCAAGGCCCCGGCGGGCGTCGCCGCGGCGGCCCGCGCCGCCGGCAAGGAGGTCGTCGCGGTCTGCGGCCGACTGGCCCTCCCGCCGGAGGCCCTGGGCGCCGCCGGCATCCGCCGCGCGTACGCCCTCACGGACCTGGAACCGGACACGGCGAAGTGCATCGCGAACGCGGGCCCACTGCTTGAGGACACGGCGGCCCGAATCGCCCGGGACTTCCTGGAGTAGAGCCTGCGGCGCGACAGGGCCGTCCCGGGGTGCGCGCTCCGATGCCGGGGCCTCACGCCACCCCCGGCCTCCGGGTCGAGGCGTACGGTCAGGCCGCCCTTCGCCTCGGACCCGGCGAAGACCTGCACGCCGTGACCGGTGGCAAGGCCCGCGCGCGTTCACCGGGTGTCCGCCACCGGTACGCGCTCGGGCCCCGGCCAGAAGGTCTTCACGTCCCGGAAACATGCCGGTGTGAAGCTAGGGCCTCGTGAACCCACGCATCGAGGAGAACCGCTCCCACCCCCGCCTTCCCGACCTGCTCACCGCGTACCACCTGGTCAACCAGGCCGAGAAGGGGACGGCCGTGGCCACGGTCGCCGCGCTCCCGGCCGTATACCGGGCCGAGGCCGAGGACCCGGCAGCCGCCTTCGCCGCCGACACCGTCCTGCTCGCCACCCCGCCCGGCGGGGACGAGGCCGTCGGCTGCGTGGTCCTCAAGGCCCCCCGCGAGGGCCGCGCCCCCGAGATCAAGCGGCTCTGGGTGATGCCCGAGGCCCGCCGGAAGGGCCTCGGGAAGGCGCTCATGGCCGAGGCCCTGCGCCGGGCCGCCGCCTCCGGGGCGATCGCCGTGCGCCTCACGGTCTGGTCCTGGCGGGCCGAGCCGCTCGCCCTCTACCGCGGCCTCGGCTTCGCCACCGTGGACCCCTGGGACGACCGGCCGGACCTCCTCTGTCTGGAGAAGCCGCTCGACGCCGTCGAGCAGCTGTCCCCCGAGGCCGTGAGGGCGCACGCCGCCGACGGTCTCGCCGCCCTCCTCGTGGACGCCGTGGACGGCGGCGCCTCCGTGGGCTTCCCGGCGCCCCTGGACCCGGCCGAGGCGGCCACCTGGTGGGCGGGCGTCGCCGACGAGGCCCAGGCGGGCGTCCGGGAGGTCTGGGCGGCCCACGGCCCGGACGGGCGGCTGACCGGCGTCGTCACCCTCGTCCGCGTGGGCGCGGCCAACGGCAGGCACCGCGGCGAGATCGCCCGCCTCCTGGTGCACCGCTCGGCCCGGGGCCGCGGCCTCGGGTACCGGCTGCTCGCCACCGCCGAGGCCCACGCCGCCGCCGCCGGCCTCACCCTGCTCGTCCTGGACACCCAGACCGACAGCCCGGCCGAGCGCCTCTACCGGGGCGCGGGCTGGACGGCCGCCGGTACGATCCCGGACTTCGCCGCAGACCCGTCGGGCGTCCTGCGCCCGACCACGCTCTACTACAAGCGGCTCGGCTAGTTCCCCGGGCTCGGGCATACGAAAGGCCCCCGGGTATACGAAGGGGCCCCGGAGGCGATGCGCCTCCGGGGCCCCTTCTCGTACGTTCACCTCGTGCGCTACGGCAGCTGGGCCGCCCGCGCCTCCCGGTTCTCACGCCGGTTGCCGCGGAAGGTGTTCACCCGACGGGCCGTCGCGAAGAGGGGGATCACGGCGCCCATCACGACCTGGAGCGCGCAACCGGTCTGGAGCAGGAACTGCCCGCCCGGGGCGTCGAACGCCCAGGCCGCCAGCATGCCCATCGCGCCGACGATCCAGCTGAGCATCGCCACCGCGAGGACACCCCGCGGCTTGGGGTACTCGACCCGGCTCACCATCAGCCAGGCGACACCGATGATCGCGAGCAGCGTCGGGATGAACGGCAGCTCGAGCAGCACGATCGAGACCACCGTCAGCGCGCCGAAGGGGCTCGGCATGCCCTGGAACATGCCGTCCTTCATCGTCACGCAGGAGAATCTCGCGAGCCTCAGCACCACCGCGAGCAGCACCACGATCGCGGCGACCGCCGAGACCTTCTGCTGCGCGTCGTCCGCGACCATCCCGTACACGAGTACGAAGTAGGCCGGGGCCAGACCGAAGCTGATCAGGTCCGACAGGTTGTCGAGCTCGGCACCCATGGGCGAGGAGCGCAGCTTGCGGGCCACGATCCCGTCGAAGAGATCGAAGATCGCCGCGCACAGCATCAGGATGACGGCGGTGGCGGCGCTGTTGCGCGCCATGCCGGTCTCGGTGCTGCCCGTCAGGTGCGGGATGAGGATTCCGGTGGTGGTGAAGTACACCGCCATGAATCCACACGTGGCGTTACCGAGCGTGAGGGCGTCCGCTATGGACAGCCTCAACGACAGCGGCATCTCTTCGGCCTCTTCGGCCTCTTCCGCATCGGTGCCGGCGACCCAGTCGGCGGCCCGTGTGTCGGGATCAATCACGGTCAATGCGAGTCACCCCCGCTGTGGTGGCCTGGCCGACCTCGACGGCGACCTCGACACCCTCGGGGAGGTAGATGTCGACGCGCGAGCCGAAGCGGATCAGACCGATACGGTCACCCTGCTCGACCTTCGTCCCCTGCGGGATGTACGGCACGATCCGTCGGGCGACGGCGCCCGCGATCTGGACCATCTCGATGTCGCCGAGCTCGGTGTCGAAGTGCCAGACAACGCGCTCGTTGTTCTCGCTCTCCTTGTTGAACGCCGGGACGAACCCGCCGGGGATGTGCTCCACGGACGTCACGGTGCCGGCCAGCGGCGCGCGGTTGACGTGGACGTTCAGCGGGCTCATGAAGATGGCGACCCGGGTGCGTCCGTCCTTCCACGGCATGATGCTCTGCACCACACCGTCGGCGGGGGAGATGACCCGGCCCTGAGCGATCTCGCGCTCGGGGTCGCGGAAGAACCACAGCATGCCGGCCGCGAGCGCGGTGGTCGGCACGGCGATGGCCGCGGCGCGCCTCGACTTGCGGGCGCGCACGAGGCTGAGCGCCGCGGTGGCGACGGTCGGCAGAAGCCACGGCGATGCTCCGCGCGCGAGGCGTACGCCGGTGAGGCTGTCGCGGTGTGCAGAGGTTTGGCTGTGGGGCATGGATGACCTTCGTAGCGGATGATGCCGCACTGGCAACGGGGGACGGCGGCTTTCCCGCGATGTTATCGGTTGCGGGGCGCAACTGGGTAAGCCAGGAACCGAGTCGGCGGCCGGAAGGCGAACACAGGGTGTGATCTTCTTCGCGGCCAAACCGACCCGAAACCGACAATCAACCCTGGAATCGGTACTCCTCGAGCAGCCGACGACCAATGATCATTTTCTGGATCTCGGCGGTACCTTCACCGATGAGCAGCATCGGCGCCTCGCGGTAGAGGCGCTCGATCTCGTACTCCTTCGAGAACCCGTAACCACCGTGAATGCGGAAGGCATCCTCGACGACCTCCTTGCAGTACTCGGAGGCGAGGTACTTCGCCATCCCTGCTTCGAGGTCGTTTCGTTCCCCGGAGTCCTTTTTGCGTGCTGCGTTCACCATCATCGCATGGGCGGCCTCGACCTTGGTAGCCATCTCGGCGAGCTTGAACTGAATCGCCTGGTGCTGGGCGATGGCCTTGCCGAAAGTGTGACGTTGCTGGGCATACGAGACACCGAGCTCAAAAGCACGCTGAGCGACACCACAGCCACGGGCCGCCACATTGACGCGACCGACCTCGACGCCGTCCATCATTTGGTAAAACCCTCGGCCGGTGACGCCTCCGAGCACCCGATTGGCCGGAATGCGCAGTCCGTCCATGATGAGTTCCGTCGTGTCGACGCCCTTGTAACCCATCTTGTCGATCTTTCCGGGGATGGTGAGGCCGGGGCGGACCTCTCCGAAGCCGGGCTCCTTCTCGACGAGGAAGGTCGTCATCGACTTGTGGGGGGCGGTGCCCTCCGGGTGTCCTTCGTCACTTCGCACCAGAACGGCTACGAGCGACGAGGTGCCGCCGTTCGTCAGCCACATCTTCTGGCCGTTGAGGACGTACTCCTCGCCGTCCTTCACCGCCTTCGACGTGATGGCCGACACGTCCGAGCCCAGCCCCGGCTCCGACATCGAGAACGCGCCACGCGTCTCGCCGGCCGCCATCCGCGGAAGGAAGTAGTCCTTCTGCTCCTGGGTGCCGTGCTGCTTCAGCATGTACGCCACGATGAAGTGGGTGTTGATGATGCCGGAGACCGACATCCAGCCACGGGCGATCTCCTCCACGCACAGCGCGTAGGTGAGCAGCGACTCACCCAGACCCCCGTACTCCTCGGGAATCATCAGACCGAACAGGCCGAGCTCCTTGAGCCCGTCGACGATCTGCTGGGGGTACTCGTCGCGGTGCTCCAGCTCGGTGGCGACCGGGATGATCTCCTTGTCGACGAACTCCCGGACGGTCTTGAGGATCTCCTGCTGGACGTCCGTGAGCCCGGCGGTCTGGGCGAGTCGGGCCATGGCTACTTCTCCGTCTTCTTGGCGGGCTCGATCAGCTCGGGGCGGCCGGGCTGCTCGCCGCCGCGCTCCTTGATGTACGTCTCCGTGGGGACCATCACCTTGCGGCGGAAGACGCACACCAGGGTGCCGTCCTGCTTGTAGCCCTTGGTCTCGACGTAGACGATGCCGCGGTCGTTCTTCGACTTCGACGGGGTCTTGTCGAGGACCGTGGTCTCGCCGTAGATCGTGTCGCCGTGGAAGGTCGGCGCCACGTGCCGCAGCGACTCGATCTCCAGGTTGGCGATGGCCTTGCCGGAGACGTCCGGCACGGACATGCCGAGCAGCAGTGAGTAGATGTAGTTGCCGACGACGACGTTCTTGCCGAAGTCCGTCGTGTTCTCGGCGTAGTTCACATCCATGTGCAGCGGATGGTGGTTCATCGTCAGCAGGCAGAAGAGATGGTCGTCGTACTCGGTGACCGTCTTCCCGGGCCAGTGCTTGTACACGGCACCGATCTCGAACTCTTCGTAGGTGCGGCCGAACTGCATCGGGATCTGTCCTTGTCAGCTGGTGGGAATCTCGAACCTGGAGGTGCGCTGCATGCCGGCGGCACGGCCCTTGCCGGAGATGACCAGGGCCATCTTGCGGGAGGCCTCGTCGATCATCTCGTCGCCGAGCATCGCGGAGCCCTTCTTCCCGCCGGCCTCGGACGTGTAGTAGTCGTACGCGTCGAGGATCAGCTCGGCGTGGTCGTAGTCCTCCTGCGAGGGCGAGAAGATCTCGTTCGCGGCGGCGACCTGGTCCGGGTGCAGCACCCACTTGCCGTCGAATCCGAGGGCGGCGGCGCGCTGCGCGACGGCCTTGTAGCCCTCCTGGTTGCGGATCTGGAGGTAGGGGCCGTCGATCGCCTGGAGGTTGTTGGCGCGGGCCGCCATCAGGATGCTCATCAGGATGTGGTGGTACGCGTCCGCCGGGTAGCCGGGCGGCTGCTCGCCCACGACCAGCGACTTCATGTTGATGGAGGCCATGAAGTCGGCCGGGCCGAAGATGATCGTCTCGACGCGCTGGGAGGCCTGCGCGATGGCGTTGACGTTCGTGAGGCCCTGGGCGTTCTCGATCTGCGCCTCGATGCCGATCTTGCCGACCTCGAAGCCCATCGTCTTCTCGATCTGCGTCAGCAGCAGGTCGAGCGCCACGATCTGCTGGGCGTCCTGGACCTTCGGCAGCATGATGCAGTCGAGGTTCTGGCCGGCGCCCTCGACGACGGTGACGACGTCACGATACGTCCAGTGGGTCGTCCAGTCGTTGACGCGGACCACGCGGGTCTTGCCGGTCCAGTCGCCCTCGTTGAGGAACTTCACGATGGTGTGCCGGGCCTCGGGCTTGGCCAGCGGGGCGCACGCGTCCTCCAGGTCGAGGAAGACCTGGTCGGCCGCGAGGCCCTGGGCCTTCTCCAGGAAGCGCGGGTTGGAGCCGGGGACCGCCAGGCAGGAGCGGCGGGGGCGGAGCCGGTTCACGGGGCTGGTCATGCGAGGACCTCCGTACTTTCAAGGGGGCTGAGCTTGTGGGCTGTCCGGATCTCATCGACGATACGTCCGATGATCTCCGTGATACCGAAGTCCTTCGGTGTGAAGACGGCGGCCACGCCCGCGCGCTTCAGTTCGGCGGCGTCGGCGTTCGGGATGATCCCGCCGACGATGACCGGTACGTCGGCCGCGCCCGCCTCATGGAGGCGGTCGAGGACGTCCGGGACCAGCTCGGCGTGCGAGCCGGAGAGGATCGACAGACCCACGCAGTGCACGTCCTCGGCGAGGGCCGCGTCGACGATCTGCTCGGGGGTCAGCCGGATGCCCTGGTAGACCACCTCGAAACCGGCGTCACGCGCGCGTACGGCGATCTGCTCGGCCCCGTTGGAGTGGCCGTCCAGGCCCGGCTTGCCGACCAGGAGGCGCAGCCGCCCGACACCGAGTTCGTCTGCGGTCCTGGCGACCTTCTCCCGGACGAGGGCCAGCGGGGTGCCGGCCTCGGCCGTCACCGCGACCGGGGCGGAGGAGACGCCGGTGGGTGCGCGGAACTCGCCGAAGACCTCGCGCAGGGCCCCGGTCCACTCGCCGGTGGTGACACCGGCGCGGGCGCACTCCAGGGTGGCTTCCATCAGGTTGCCCGTGCCCTTCGCGGCCTCCTTGAGGCGCTCCAGGGCCTTGCAGGGGCGGGGGTGGTTGAACGGCGGCTGGTAGCGGTTGTCCCGCCAGGTGGTCAGCGAGCCGACCACCCGGGCCTCGACCGCCGGGTCCACCGTCATGATCGCGGTGTCCAGGTCGGCGGTGAGGGGGTTCTCCTCGGTCGCCTGGAAGATGTTGACGCCGATGATCTTCTCGTCGCCGTTCTCGATCCGGGCGCGCCGCTCGGCGTGCGAGGAGACGAGCTGCGACTTGAGGTAGCCGGACTCGACGGCGGACATCGCGCCGCCCATCTCCTGGATCCGTTCGATCTCGGCCAGGCACTCCTGGACGAGCGAGTCGACCTTGGCCTCGATCACATGCGAGCCGGCGAAGATGTCCTCGTACTCCAGCAGGTCGGACTCATGGGCCAGGACCTGCTGGATGCGGAGCGACCACTGCTGGTCCCAGGGCCGGGGCAGTCCCAGCGCCTCGTTCCAGGCGGGCAGCTGCACGGCCCGCGCGCGGGCGTCCTTGGAGAGGGTGACGGCCAGCATCTCCAGGACGATCCGCTGGACGTTGTTCTCCGGCTGGGCCTCGGTCAGTCCGAGCGAGTTGACCTGCACGCCGTAGCGGAACCGGCGCTGCTTGGGGTTCTCGATCCCGTACCGCTCCAGCGTGATCTTGTCCCAGATGCGGCCGAAGGCGCGCATCTTGCACATCTCCTCGATGAAGCGGACGCCCGCGTTCACGAAGAAGGAGATGCGGGCGACGACCTCGCCGAAGCGCTCCTCGGGGACCTGGCCCGAGTCGCGGACCGCGTCGAGCACGGCGATCGCGGTGGACATCGCGTACGAGATCTCCTGGACCGGGGTGGCCCCGGCCTCCTGCAGGTGGTAGCTGCAGATGTTGATCGGGTTCCACTTCGGGATGTGGTTGACCGTGTACGCGATCATGTCCGTCGTGAGGCGGAGCGAGGGGCCGGGAGGGAAGACGTGCGTCCCGCGCGACAGGTACTCCTTCACGATGTCGTTCTGGGTGGTGCCCTGGAGCTGGGTCACGTCCGCGCCCTGCTCCTCGGCGACCACCTGGTAGAGCGCCAGGAGCCACATCGCCGTGGCGTTGATGGTCATCGAGGTGTTCATCTGCTCCAGGGGGATGTCCTGGAACAGCCGTCGCATGTCACCGAGGTGCGAGACGGGGACGCCGACCCGGCCGACCTCGCCGCGGGCGAGGATGTGGTCGGGGTCGTAGCCGGTCTGCGTCGGCAGGTCGAACGCGACCGAGAGGCCGGTCTGACCCTTGGCGAGGTTACGCCGGTACAGCTCGTTGGACGCCTCGGCGGTCGAGTGGCCGGCGTACGTCCGCATGAGCCACGGCCGGTCCTTCTGACGCTCAGTCATCTATAGTCCCGGGCTCAGATGTTGCGGAAGCGGTTGATGGCGTCGATGTGCTGGGCGCGCATCTCGGGGTCGCGGACGCCGAGGCCCTCCTGGGGTGCCAGCGCGAGGACGCCGACCTTGCCCTGGTGGAGGTTGCGGTGGACGTCGTAGGCGGCCTGGCCGGTGTCCTCCAGGGAATAGACCTTCGACAGGGTCGGGTGGATCTTGCCCTTGGCGATCAGGCGGTTGGCCTCCCACGCCTCGCGGTAGTTGGCGAAGTGCGAGCCGACGATCTTCTTGAGGGACATCCACAGGTAGCGGTTGTCGTACTCGTGGTTGTAGCCCGAGGTGGAGGCGCAGGTGACGATGGTGCCGCCCTTGCGCGTGACGTACACGGAGGCGCCGAAGGTCTCGCGGCCCGGGTGCTCGAAGACGATGTCCACGTCCTCGCCGCCGGTCAGCTCACGGATCTTCGAGCCGAAGCGCTTCCACTCGCGCGGGTCCTGGTTGTGCTCGTCCTTCCAGAACCTGTAGCCCTCGGCATTGCGGTCGATGACCGCCTCGGCGCCCATGGCCCGGCAGATGGCGGCCTTCTCGGGGGAGGAGACGACACAGATCGGGTTGGCGCCGCCGGCCAGGGCGAACTGCGTGGCGTACGAGCCGAGTCCGCCGCTCGCGCCCCAGATGAGGACGTTGTCGCCCTGCTTCATCCCGGCGCCGTTGCGGGAGACCAGCTGGCGGTACGCGGTGGAGTTGACGAGGCCGGGGGCCGCCGCCTCCTCCCAGCTGAGGTGGTCGGGCTTCGGCATCAGTTGGTTCGACTTGACGAGAGCGATCTCGGCGAGGCCGCCGAAGTTGGTCTCGAAGCCCCAGATGCGCTGCTCCGGGTCGAGCATCGTGTCGTTGTGGCCGTCCGAGGACTCCAGCTCGACGGAGAGGCAGTGCGCGACGACCTCGTCGCCGGGCCGCCAGGCGTTGACGCCGGGGCCGGTGCGCAGGACGACGCCCGCGAGGTCGGAGCCGATGACGTGGTACGGCAGGTCGTGGCGCTTGGTGAGCTCGGAGAGCCGGCCGTAGCGCTCCAGGAAGCCGAAGGTCGACACCGGCTCGAAGATCGAGGTCCAGACCGAGTTGTAGTTGACCGAGCTGGCCATGACCGCGACGAGGGCCTCGCCCGGGCCGAGCTCGGGGAGGGCGACGTCGTCGAGGTGGAGCGACTTGCGCGGGTCCTTGTCGCGGCTGGCGACCCCGGCGAACATCTCCGCCTCGTCCTTGTGGACGGTGACGGCGCGGTACGACTCGGGGAGCGGGATGTTCGCGAAGTCGGCGGACGTGGCGTCCTGCGACTGGATCGCGGCCAGGATTTCCTTCACGGGTTGCCTCCGGCGATGAGCGTCCGAGGGAGGACGCCTGAGGGTTACGGCGGGGAGTCTGCTGCTGTGGAGGTGTGCCGTCGGTTCGGCTGGGTGGTGCGGTGGCGCGGCGCCGGGTGAGGCGCGGGGGTGCCTGTGACGCAGGCGTCCGGGCGCACAATCACGATCGCTTGTGGGGACAGCCGGCGCACGAGGAGAACTCTGAGCGCCGACCGCCCGGACAACATCAACGTATGGCACGCCGTGTCACCTGACAAGGCACTGCGTGCCAACAATTTCACTCAGATGTAATCGGCCGGTCACAGATGAGCGATGATCGATCGAACCAGGGGTGAAAACGGACGAAGGCCGCCCCGGAGAGGGGCGGCCTTCGTCATGAAGTGGGGGTCAGCTGGGCTTCAGCGCCTGCTGGATCGTCCGCATGACCTCGTCGAGAGATGCGTCCGTACGGGCGACCGCGACCATCACGTCACCGGTGGTGGAGGCCCGCACGGCCGGAGCCGGCTCGACGGCCCGGGAGGCCGAGAGGGGCGACGGCGAGGGGGAGGCCGGGGAAGGGGCCGGACGGCCCGCACCTATGCCCGAGCCGAAGGTCTCCCTGACGATCGCGAAGGCGTGGTCGAGCTGGGTCTCCACATCGCCCTCGCCGCCCGCACGCAGCCAGCGCCGCAGCACGTGGTTGTGGGCCGTGACGACCGCCGACGCGGCCACCTCGGCGAGCAGCGGGTCGTCGTTGCCGTCGTGGTGGTCCCGCTCGTCGAAGTGCCCGAGGAGATATCGGGTGAACAGCCGCTCGTAGCGGGCCACCGAGGCGATCTCCCGCTCCCGCAGGGTCGGCACCTCACGGGTGAGCCGGTAGCGCGCCACGGAGACCGAGGGCGAACCCGCGTACATCTTCATGACTTCCTTGATGCCCCGGCACACCGTGTCGAGCGGGTGCTCGTGCGGCGGGGCCGCGTTCAGCACCGCCTCCGCCCTGACCAGGGTGTCGTCGTGATCGGGGAAGATCGCCTCTTCCTTGGAGCGGAAGTGGCGGAAGAAGGTCCGCCGGGCGACCCCGGCCGTGGCCGCGATCTCGTCGACCGTGGTGGCCTCGTACCCCTTGGTCGCGAAGAGCTCCATCGCGGCGGTGGCGAGCTCCCGGCGCATCTTGAGCCGCTGCGCGGCGGCACGAGTCCCCGCCGCGCTCTCCGGAGCGTCGGACGAGGAGGTGGCACGGGGTGTCTTCGCGGCCTTGGGCATGGTCCGAACGTACTGCATCGGAGGGGGCGTGTGCCCAGGTGGGGGCGGGCGCACCCCCGGGGCGCCGACGGCGCCCCGGGGGCTCAGCAGGCCGCCCCAGCCGGCCGCTCCCGGCTCAGCGTCGGGCATATTCGCGGAAGCCGCGCCCCGTCTTGCGGCCGAGGCAGCCGGCCGCCACCAGGTGCTCCAGGAGCGGGGCCGGGGCGAGGCCCGGGTCGCGGAACTCGCGGTGCAGCACCTGCTCGATCGCCAGGGAGACATCCAGGCCGACCACGTCGAGCAGCTCGAACGGGCCCATCGGGTAGCCGCCGCCCAGCTTCATCGCCGCGTCGATGTCGTCCAGGGTCGCGTAGTGGTCCTGGACCATCTTGATCGCGTTGTTCAGGTACGGGAAGAGCAGCGCGTTCACGATGAACCCGGCCCGGTCGCCGCAGTCCACCGGGTGCTTGCGGATCTTCGCGGTGACCTCGCGGACGGTGGTGTGGACATCGTCGCCGGTCAGCACCGTACGGACGATCTCGACCAGCTTCATCGCCGGAGCCGGGTTGAAGAAGTGCATCCCGATGACGTCCTGCGGGCGCGTGGTGGCCCGGGCGCAGGCGATGACCGACAGCGAGGAGGTCGTGGTGGCGAGCACCGCGCCCGGCTTGCAGATCTTGTCGAGCCGGGTGAACAGCTCCTGCTTGATCTCCAGGTCCTCGGCGACCGCCTCGACCGCAAGATCGACCTCGGCGAAGGCGTCGAGCGTGCCCGCCGGGGTGATCAGGGCCAGCGTCGCGTCACGCGCCTCGCCCGTCATCCTGCCCTTGTCCACCGAGCGGGCCAGCGACTTGGCGATCCGGGCCTTGGCCGTGGCCGCCTTCTCCTGGGAGCGGGCGGCGAGCACGACCTCATACCCGGCCTTGGCGAAGACCTCGGCGATGCCGGAGGCCATCGTGCCCGAGCCGGCGACGCCGACCGAGCGGACCTCACGGCCCGCGGCGCACTCGGCGGAGCCGAGCGGGGTCAGCGCGTCCCGCACCACCTCGCCGGAGCCGGGCGCCTCGTACGTGTAGAAGCCGCGGCCCGACTTGCGGCCGGTCAGACCGGCCTCGCTGAGCTGCTTGAGGACCGGGGCGGGGGCGTGCAGCCGGTCGTGCGAGTCCGCGTACATGGCCTCCAGGACCGTACGGGCGGTGTCCACGCCGATCAGGTCGAGCAGTTCGAGCGGGCCCATGGGCAGACCGCAGCCCATCTTCATGGCCGCGTCGATGTCCTCGCGGGAGGCGTACTTGGCCTCGTACATGGCTGCGGCCTGGTTCAGGTACCCGAAGAGCAGCCCGTCCGCGATGAAACCGGCCCGGTCGCCGACCGCCACCGGCTCCTTGCCGAGGTCCTGGGCGAGCCGCGTCACGGCGTCCACGGCCCGCGGGTCGGTCAGCACGGAGGAGACCACCTCCACCAGCTTCATGGCCTGGACCGGGGTGAAGAAGTGCAGACCGAGGACGCGCTCGGGGTGTGCCGAGTCGGCGGCGAGCCGGGTCACGGACAGCGCGTTGGTGCCGGTGGCCAGGATCGTCCCGGGCCGGACGATCCCGTCCAGGGCGCGGAAGACCTCCTGCTTGGCCTCGTACGACTCGGGCACGACCTCGATCACGAGATCGGCCTCGGCGGCGGCCTGGAGGTCGGAGAAGGTACGGAAGCGGGCCAGCACGTCCTGCCGCTCCTCCTCGGTGATCCGCTCGCGCGCCACGGCGCGGGCGGTGGAGGCCTCCAGGGCGGCGACGGCCTGGGCGGCGGCGGTGTCGCTGGTGTCGATGCCGATGACCTCGCGGCCGGCCCGGACGAGGACATCGGAGATACCCGTGCCCATGGTGCCGAGACCGACGACGGCGATGGTGGAGAGAGGGGTGTCCATCAGGGGACTCCTGGGAGGAAGAGTGACGACTGAGGGCAGTGCGCACGAAAGGGTGCGGGAAAGAGCGAGGGCTCTGCCCGGAGAAAGGGCGATGCCCTGGGAAAGGGGGCGACGGACTCTGTCCCGGAGCCACGTCGAAACTGCCGAACCGACCAGCGAACACAACGGCTGCGTCACCAGGCCGTTGTGCGGAGTGCGGGGGGTGACCCGCTCACCTGAGACTAACCGGCCGGTAACGAGCGCGCCAGTCCCGGCAAGTTGGGAAAGTGTGATCTGGATCGCGGATAAGGTCGGATTCATGGAAATCTCCGAGGATCCGGAATTCTGCTCGATGATCGATCGATTGCGGGACGAGATCGTGAATGCCTCCGGAGAAGTCCCGGAGGCATTCACGGAACTCGCCGGAACCGAGGACCCCGAAGAACTGCACCGCGTCCTCACCGCACCCGGACAGCCCCTCTGGGCCCGCGAGATCGCCGCCTACGGACTCGGAGTCGCCCGCGACCCGCGCGCCTTCGAGGCGCTCGTCCTCCTCCTCAACCACCGCGACCCGGAGCGCTGCGTCACGGCCGCCCACGCCCTGACCCGGCTCGGGGACCCGCGCACCGCCCGCGCCGCCGCCGCCCTCGCCACCAACGAACTCCGCGTCGCCTACGCCCTGCTGCCGGTCCGACTGCTCGCCGACCTCCGCGCCCCCGAGTCCGTCCCGGCCCTCATCACCGTCCTCGAACGGCGCCTCCCGGCCGCCGACCCCCACTGGCGGGTCGGCCTCGCCTGCGTCGAGGGCCTCGGCACCCTCGGCGACCCCCGGGCCCGTCCCGCCCTGGAAGCGGCGCTCCCGCACCCCCGGCTCGGCGCGGCGGCGGAACGGTCGCTGGCGAGACTGGGCCCCGCCGACTGATCCCTCAGCGCAGCAGACGGAGCCCCGCACCGGCCTCCCCGGGCGCCGCCGAGGCCCGCTCCGGCACGAGGGCGAACGCCTCGATCTCCAGCAGCAGTTCGGGACGGACCAGCGCCGACACCTGTACCGCCGAGCTGGCGGGCAGCGGCGCCCCCGCGAAATACGTGTCCCGGGCGTCCCGCACCGCGGGCAGATGCGCCACGTCCGTGACGAAGTACGTCAGCTTCACCACATCCGCGAAACCGGCTCCCGCCGCGGCGAGGCAGCGCTCCAGATTCGCGAAGACCTGACGGGCCTGCGCCGCCGCGTCACCCTCCCCGACCACCGCGCCCGAGGCGTCGAAAGCGCACTGGCCGGATATCGCGACGAAGCGGCCCGTCCCCCACACGACATGGCTGTACTGCGGGCTGGCGGCGAGGCCCTCGGGAGCGGGCACGTGGGTGAGGTGGCTGGTCATGCCCCACATCCTCGCGCACGGCACTGACAATGCCCGCGCCCCTTGGGGCGCGGGCATCGCGGGCGGGGTGCCGGCGGTCGCGCGGCGGGCGGGCCGCGGTGTCAGCGCACCTGGCCGAGGAGCCGGTGCAGCATGGCGGCGGCGGGCTCGGCGGGGGTGGTGGCGGTGGCCGTGGCGGGAACCGTGACGGACCGGCTCGCGGGGGTTCCGGTCTCCTTCCCGGTCTCCTTCTCGGCCTGCTTCTCGCTCTCCTTCTCCGCCGGGGGTGCCACGGGCTCCGGCTCCGGTTCCGGGCGGGACGCGCAGACCGCGTCGACCTCGCCGTCGTCCTTCGCGCGCGGGACCCTGCCCGTGGCGAGGTAGGTGGCCAGGTGCGCGTCGAGGCAGTCGTTCCCGCTGAGGGTCACCCCGTGGTTCTCGCCGCCCTCCTCCACGACCAGGCTGGAGCCGCGCAGCAGCCGGTGCAGGGCGACCCCGCCCTCGTACGGCGTGGCCGCGTCGTCCGTGGCCTGGAGGACGAGGACCGGCGGCACCTGGTCGTTGCTGACGTTCGGCGGGGTCAGCGAGCCCACCGGCCAGAACGCGCAGGGCGCGTTGTACCAGGCGTTGTTCCAGGTCGAGAAGGGCGCCTTGGCGTGCACGTCCCAGCTGTCCTTGCGCCAGACGTTCCAGTCCCGGGGCCAGCCCGCGTCCCGGCACTGCACGGCCGTGTAGACCGAGTAGCCGTTGTCGGCGGCGGCGTCGGCCTCCCCGTACCGCTCGTACGCCTCCGTCAGCGGGACCGCGTTCCCGTCGTCGACGTACGCGGCGAACGCGCTCGCCAGCCGCGGCCAGTAGCCGTTGTAGTACCCGCCGGGCAGGTAGGTGTCCTCCAGCTCGCCCGGTCCGACCTTCCCGCCGGCCGGGGTCTCGCGCAGCCGGTCGCGCATCCGGTACCAGGCAGCCTCCACCGCCGCCGGGTCCGTGCCCAGCTTGTACACGGAGTCGTGCCGGGCCACCCAGGCCATGAAGTCCTTGTGGCGGGCGTCGAAGGCGTAGTCCTGGGCGATGTTGTCCTCGTACCAGACGCCGTGCGGGTTGACGACGGAGTCCAGCGCCATCCGCCGCACCTTGTCGGGGTGGAGTCGGGCGTAGACGGCGCCCAGGTAGGTGCCGTACGAGTAGCCGAGGTAGTTGATCTTCGGTGCGCCGAGCGCCCGGCGGATGACGTCCAGGTCCCGGGCGGTGCTCACGGTGTCGATATACGGCAGCACGTCCGCGTACTTCTCGCCGCAGGCCCTGGCGAAGGCCTGCGCCCGCTCGACCCCGACCCGCTCGCCCTCGGCGCCGCGCGGCACGGAGTCCGGGCGGACCGGCTCGAACTGGCCGGGCTTGCAGTCGAGCGCGGGCTCGCTCCTGCCGACCCCGCGCGGGTCGAAGCCGATGACGTCGTACTCGGCGGCCACCTTCGGGGGCAGCGCGGCGGCCACGTACCCGGCCATGCCCCGCCCGCTGCCGCCGGGCCCGCCGGGGTTCACGAGCAGCGGCCCCTGGAAGGTCTTCGCGGTGTGCTGGACCCGGGTGAGGGCGAGGGTGATGCTCCGGCCCGCCGGGTCGTCGTGGTTGAGCGGCGTCCTGACGGTGGCGCACTGCAGCTTCGGGTACGCCTTGGTGGCGCAGTCGGTCCAGGTGAGCGGGGGGAGCGGGCGGGGGGTCGGTTCACCGGCGCTCGCGGGGGCGGCGGGCAGGACGGTGACCGTCCCCGCGACCAGCGCTCCTGCGGCGATCAGCATTCCTGCGCGTGGGGTCATAGGGCGTCCGTGCCCCGAACGGGCCGCGGCAGGACCTGTTCCGGCCAGAGTTGACCCGAACAGAGGACGGTCCGACGGTGTGTCAGGCGACCGGTCCGATGATCGGAAGTCAGAGGAGGGTCAGCTGCTCGGGGACGGTCGAGTCGGCGGGCTGCCCCGGCGTCCGTCCCCGTGCCGACCCCGACTCCGACCCCGGTCCCGATGTCGATGTACGGCGCGCAGCGCCCCGGTCGGCCGGGCCGATCCCGAACTCGGCGGCCAGTTCGTGCACCTGACGGGTGATCCGGCGCTGGTACCAGGTCGGCGCGTAGGCCCCGTCCGCGTACATCCGCTCGTACCGCCCGACCAGCTCCGGGTGGTGACCGCGCAGCCACTGCATGAACCACTCGCGGGCGCCGGGCCGCAGGTGCAGGACGAGCGGGGTGACCGAACTCGCCCCGGACTCGGCGATGGCCCGGACCGTGTCGCGCAGCTGCTCGGGCCGGTCGCCGAGGAAGGGGACCACGGGCGCCATCAGGACCCCGCAGTCGATGCCGTGCTCGCCGAGCGTGCGGACGACGTCGAGCCGGCGCTGCGGGGAGGGCGTGCCGGGCTCGATCGTCCGCCACAGCTCCTGGTCGGTGAAGCCGACCGAGACGGAGATGCCGACCTCGGTGACCCCGGCGGCCTGGGTGAGGAGGTCGAGGTCGCGCAGGATCAGCGTGCCCTTGGTGAGGATCGAGAACGGGTTGGCGTGGTCGCGCAGCGCCGCGATGATGCCCGGCATCAGGCGGTACCGGCCCTCGGCCCGCTGGTAGCAGTCGACGTTGGTGCCCATCGCCACGTGCGCGCCCTGCCAGCGGGCGGAGGCGAGCTGGCGGGCCAGCACCTCGGGTGCGTTGATCTTGACGACGATCTGGGAGTCGAAGCCGAGCCCGGTGTCGAGGTCGAGATAGCTGTGGGTCTTGCGGGCGAAGCAGTACACGCACGCGTGCGTGCACCCCCGGTAGGGGTTGACCGTCCATTCGAACGGCATCCGGGAGGCGCCCGGTACCCGGTTGAGGATCGAGCGGGCCCGTACCTCGTGGAAGGTGATGCCCCGGAACTCGGGGGTGTCGAAGGTCCTGGTGGTGACCGCGTCCGTGCCGAACAGGGCGATGTCGGCGGGAGCGGCGGGGGTGTCGCCCAGATTGTCCCAGCGCATGGACGCCTCCTCGGTGGTTCTGCTGCGGGCCTGCTCCGGTCTGCTGCGGGTCGTCGCCGGGTCCGCTCGGGCTCGGCCGTCGACCGTGCGGCCAGAATAGAACACTTGTTCCCTTGATCGTCGCAACCCCGATTTCGCGCCCCGGAGCCCACGTGGTTCGCTTGGCCCACACCCCCTGAGGAACCACGAGCTGGAGGAAGTCATGGCGCAGGTCGAGGCCACCACGGAACGGATCGTCGCCGCGGACGCGGAGACGGTGTTCGACGCGCTGGCGGACTACAGCGGCACGCGCGCGAAGCTGCTCCCCGAGCACTTCAGCGAGTACGAGGTGCGCGAGGGCGGCGACGGCGAGGGGACCCTCGTCCACTGGAAGCTCCAGGCCACGAGCAAGCGCGTCCGTGACTGCCTCCTGGAGGTCACCGAGCCCACCGACGGGCAGCTCGTCGAGAAGGACCGCAACTCCTCCATGGTCACCACCTGGGTCGTGACCCCCGCCGGCGAGGGCAGGTCCCGCGCCGTCGTCACCACCGTCTGGGACGGCGCGAGCGGCGTCGGCGGCTTCTTCGAGCGGACCTTCGCGCCCAAGGGTCTCGGCAGGATCTACGACGCCGTTCTCGCCAAGCTGGCGGAGGAGGTCGAGAAGTAACGCCCGGAGCGTTCACCGATTCGAGTGGATCGCCCGCACCTCCGTAACGGCGCCCCGGCGTATCGGGGGGCGCGGGCCCCCTCGTAAACGCGCTGATGAGCGACCCAAGTGCGCCGTAGCGTGGGGTCGTTCGGCCCCCCGGACGTCACCGGCCTCCCGTACCGCCCGACTTGCTCCCCCTTCGCGACGAATGCGAAGAATGGCGCGGCGCAGACGCCGTCACGAGGGGAGCAGGTACGTGGGTGCGATCACGATGGTGAAGTCCGCCGAGGGCACGGCGGACACCGAGGGCGCGCAGCCGCCCGCCGCGGGCGGACCGCCCGCCGATCTCGCACCACCGCCGACCGACCCCGGACCCGCCGCCCTCGACCCCCGCCGCGTCCGCCTCGTCTTCTGCGGTCTGATGCTCGCGCTGCTCCTCGCCGCGCTGGAGCAGATGATCGTCGCCACCGCCCTGCCGAAGATCGTCGGCGAGCTCCAGGGCCTCGACCGGATGTCCTGGGCGATCACCGCCTACCTGCTGACCTCCACCATCGGCCTCCCGGTCTACGGGAAGCTCGGCGACCTGCTCGGCCGCAAAGGCGTCTTCCTCTTCGCGATCGTGGTCTTCGTCATCGGCTCGGCCCTCGCCGGCTGGTCCCGCAGCATGGACGAGCTCATCGCCTTCCGGGCGGTCCAGGGCCTCGGGGCCGGGGGCCTGATGATCGGCGTCCAGGCGATCATGGCCGACATCGTCCCCGCCCGGCAACGCGGCCGGTACATGGGCCTGATCGGCGCCGCCTTCGGCCTCGCCTCCGTCGCCGGACCCCTGCTCGGCGGCTTCTTCACCGACCACGTCTCCTGGCGCTGGTGCTTCTACTTCAACGTGCCGTTCGGGCTCGTCACGCTCGCCGTCGTCGCCGTCGTCCTCAAACTCCCCAAGCCCACGGCACGCGCGCGTTTCGACGTCCTCGGCGTCCTGCTCCTCGCCGCCGCCTCCACCTGCCTGGTGCTGCTGACCAGCTGGGGCGGCACCGAGTACGCCTGGGGCTCCCGGGTCGTCATCGCCCTCGCCTGCGGCGCCGCCGGAAGCGCCCTGCTCTTCCTGGTCGTCGAGCACTTCGCGCCCGAACCCCTCATCCCGCTCCGGCTGTTCCGCGACCCGGTCTTCACCGTCACCGCCCTCGTCGGCGCCGTCATCGGCGTCGCGCTCTTCGGCGCCGCGAGCTACCTCCCGAGCTTCCTGCAGATGGTCGAGGGCGCCAGCGCCACCGAGTCCGGCCTGATGATGCTGCCGCTCATGGGCGGCATCGTCGTCTCCTCGGTCGTCTCCGGGCAGCTCATCAGCCGCACCGGCCGCTACAAGATCTACCCGGTGATCGGCGCGGCCGTCGCCGTCCTCGGCATGTGGCTGCTCTCCCGCATGGACACCGACACCCCGCGCCTCCAGCACAGCCTCTGGCAGGCCGTCCTCGGCACCGGCATCGGACTCGTCATGCCGGTACTGATCCTCGCCGTGCAGAACTCCGTACGGCCCGGCGACCTCGGCACCGCCACCAGCGCCCACAACTACTTCCGCCAGATCGGCGGCAGCGTCGGCGCCGCCGTCTTCGGCACCCTCTTCGCCTCCCGGCTCGACGACGCCCTCGCCGACCGGCTCGCCGGCGTCCTCTCCGCCGGTACGGCCCTGCCGCCGGCCGAGTCGATCACCCCGCAGTCGGTGCACACCCTGCCGCCCGCCGTGCGCGACGCCTACATCCAGGCGTACGCCGACGCCATGCCGCGCATCTTCCTCTACCTCGTGCCGGTCCTCGCGGTCGGTCTCGTCCTCGCCTTCTTCCTCAAGGAGAAACCGCTGGTGTCCCACCACAGCCCCACCACCACCGAGGCCACCGAGGCCGACGACTTCGGCTCCACCCAGGCGGTCCCGCAGGCCCGCCACGCAGCCCCGCAGTACGCCGCCCCGCACCACACCGCGCCCGCCTCCGCCGCCCCGCCGCACTCCGGCATGCCCGTCTGCGGCACCGTCCAGCACCACGACGGCAGCCGCGTCCCCCGGGCCGCGCTCACCCTCATCGACGTCCAGGGCCGGCAGGTCGGGCGCGGCGCCAGCGGCGAGGACGGCCGGTACGCGCTGAGCGTCCCCGGCGGCGGCGCGTACGTCCTGATCGCGGCGGCCGGCGGACACCAGCCCCAGGCCGTCTCCGTCACCGTCGGCGACCGCCCGATCGAGCTCGACGTCGTTCTCGGCGGCGCCGGACGGCTCGCGGGCTGCGTCGTCACCGCCGACGGGACGCCCGTACGCGACGCGTCCGTCACCCTCACCGACGTACGCGGCGAGGTCGTCGCCGCCACTCGCAGCGGACGTGAGGGCGGCTACGAGATCACCGAACTGGTCGCGGGCGAGTACACGCTCGCCGCCAGCGCCCCCGCCTTCAGGCCCGCCGCGCTCCCGGTGAGCGTCCAGGCCGCCCGCGAGACCCGGCAGGACATCGAACTCGCCGGCGGCGCGGTCCTGCGCGGCACGGTGCGGGCGGGCGGCGGGCGCCCCGTCGAGGACGCCCGGGTCACCCTGCTCGACGCCGCCGGGAACGTCGTCGACACCCTCACCACCGGGGCCGACGGCACCTTCCGCTTCGTGGACCTGTCCTCCGGCGAGTACACGGTGATCGCCGCCGGCTACCCGCCCGTCGCCACGGTCCTCCAGATGGCCGGCGGAGGCCGCACCGAGCGCGACCTCCAGCTCGGCCACCAGGACTGAGCGGCCGTTCTCAGGAGGTGGTCGACGCCTTGCGCAGCGCGCTGATGCAGGTGCCGATCGCCTCCTGGAGGGCTTCGAGGCGCTGGAGCATGTCCGCCTCGTAGATGTCCTCCTCCATGACCTCGTCGAGCGTCAGCTCCTCGAAGACCTTCGTCGCCTTCTGCAGGCTGTTGTAGAACTTCGTCCGCCGCTCCTGGACGCGCAGCTCCGGGTCCTCCTCCACCGCCTTGGCGACCAGACCCTTCACGGTGTCGTAGGCCTCACCGGCCCACTCGCCCGCCTCCTCGGAGTCGTCGAGCTCGTCGAGGAGCGAGAGGTGCCGCTCGGCCTCGGCCCGCAGCTCGGCCGGTGCCTCCACGGTCTGCCCGGCGGGGGTCTTGATCTGGCCGTTCTCGACGATCTGGCGTACGTACCCGATGCGGTCGGCGGCCTTCGCCTCGCTCGCCACCGCCTTCTTCAGGTCGTCCGTCCGCGCGAAGGCGCGGGCCATCTCGGTCTGGAGCGCCGGGTCCTCCTTCATCCGGTCGAGCAGCGCGCCGCGCGCAGCCTCAGCCGTCCCCGGGTCCGCGAGGATCGCCGCCCGCAGCGCCGTCGGGTTCTCGGCGACCTCCAGTGCCTTCGTCGGCCGGATGCCCTCCGCCTCGGCCGCCGCCGTGATCGCCTGGCCGCGCACCGACGAGGCGCTGTTGCGGGAGGTGTAGTAAGACAGCCAGACGTCCGCGTCGGGCAGCTCGATGTCCTCGCCCGGGACGAGCACCTCGAACTGCGGGACCAGACCGTCGTCGGCCGCCATGTCCCAGGCCTTGTAGTGGCGCATGACCCGCTCCGGCGAGCAGCCCGCGATCCCGGCGAAGGCCTTCGCGGAGACCTTCGTCCGGGCCGTCCCCTCGGCGGCCTGGCCGCCGGGCCGGACGCTCCGGGCCACCTTGAGCGCGAAGGCCCAGCCGCCGGTACGCGCGTACACCCCGAAGTCCAGGGCGTCACGGACGACGACGGGATCGAGGTCGTCGGTGGAGTCGGCGGCGGGGGCGGACTCGTCGGTGGAGTCGGCGGACGCGCCGGACTCGTCGGTGGAGTCGTCCGTGGCTTCGGCCGCCTCGGTGGCCCGCGCGGCCTCCGTGGCCCCGGTGGTCTCCACGGTCCGGTCGGCCTGCGGCTCGGGCTGCTGGACCCAGAACTCCTCCGACGTGTCGGCGGGCGCGGGGACGGCGGGGGAGGTGTCGGACGGGTCGAGGGCGATGGTCACCGAGAGCACTCCGGAAGGTCGGGTACGAGAACTGCGGCCGACAGCCTATACGCACCCCTTGGCGCTGTTTCGTCCGATTCCGTGTACCGGACCGGGAAAAACGCTGGCGTGGTGGGCGGCCGGCCGAGAGGATGCTGCCATGAACTCCGGAATCGAGTACCACCCCGCGCGATGAGCGCCCCGTACGAGCGCCCGACGCTCGCACCCTCCCTGTACGCCTACGCCAAGGGTCTGCGCGACAGCGACCCCGACGGGCCGTCGCCCCGGGGCGGCCACCCCGTCCCCGACAGCGCGCGGCCCCGCCGCCGGACTCCCGGCCTCCAGTACCGCGAGGCCTGCGCCGCCGTCACCGGCACCCTGCTCCCGCTCCTCGGAGCGCTCGACGTCCTCGACCTCGGCCACGCCGCCGCCGACGCGGAATCCGCGCTGGCCGCGACGGGCGTCGTCCGCGAGCGGACCGTCTTCGCCGCAGCGGCGGCCGTCGAACCGCCCGAGGATCCCGCCGACCGCGCCCTCGCCCGGTCCTTCGCCCGGCACCTCGTCCGGAGCGGAACGACCGTCCCGGGCGTATCCGCCGGGCTGGGGCTCCTGAGCCGGCTCGCGGAACCCGAGGACGTGCCGTACCTGCGTGTCCTCGGCCTGCTCGACGGACTCGTCCACCCCGTCGACGCCGCCCTCGCCCCCCTGGACCGGGAAGCCGCCGCCCTGGTGTGGCTGATCCACCGGACCCGAGGCGACGAACTGCGGGCTCTCGTCGACACCCTGGCCGCCGGGGACCGGGCGGCCGTGCCCGACCGGCTCCTGAGCCTCCCCACGGAGGTGCGGGGAGTGGGGCCCGAGGTCGCCCGGCGGGTCGCCGAGGCCGTCGGCCTCGCAGGGCTCCTCCGGGCGGTACCGGACCACCCCGGACTCCTCGCGCGGGCCGTGTGGCTCCTCGGCCGGATGGCCAGCCGCCGGGACTACCAGGCCGAGATCCTGCGGTACGGAGAAGCCGTCGACCTGTACGAGACGGTGACCGCCCTCGCCCACCTGCTGCCCCGCGACGTGGACCACCGGGCCCGGCTGCTCACCCTCGCCCTCGAACTGCACAGCGGCGCCTCCCACCTCCTTCCCTGGCCCCCCGGCCGACGCGAGGCCCTCCACCGCACCCTCCTGGACACGGCGGCCTGGCCGGGGAAGGCCCCGGTCGGCCGGGACGAACAGCGGCGAGCAGACTGGATCCGCCGTACGGCACGCCGACTGCGCGCGGCTCCGCAGGACCCGCCACGGT
This sequence comes from Streptomyces sp. NPDC001728, assembly GCF_040297565.1. Taxonomy (NCBI): domain Bacteria; kingdom Bacillati; phylum Actinomycetota; class Actinomycetes; order Kitasatosporales; family Streptomycetaceae; genus Streptomyces; species Streptomyces sp. NPDC001728. The sequence continues at coordinate 210,678 of NZ_JBEOZK010000010.1, read as the reverse complement.
TCCGGATCGAGGTGGCCGTCGCCGACCCCGGCGATCCGGACGTCGTCGAGACCCGCTTCCTGATCGACGGGCGCCCCCTCGTACCGGAGGCCTTCGGCCCGGGGCCGGGGGAGTCCCCCGAGCGGCTCCTCGACAGCGGCGCGCTGCGGGCGGGGCCCGAACCCCGGGAGGTACGGCTCGCCGAGGCGTACTGCACCGAGGGCTGCTGCGGTGCGCTGTACGTGACCGTGCGCCGGGAGGGCGAGCACGTCGTCTGGAGCGACTGGCGGAGGCCGGGCGGACCGGACGTGCGGCCGGACCTCCCCGCGTACCGCTTCGACGCCGCCGCGTACGACGCCGAGGTCGCGCGCGCAGAGCAGGACCACGGCTGGAGCTGGCCGGCCCGGCACACCTCCCGGCTGATCACCGCCGGGCTCCGCGACAGGCCGGACCTCCTCACCCGCTGGGGCCTCCGGCAGGGCTGGATCAGCACCGACTTCCGGGAACGGGACACCACGGTGGTCACCTTCACCGGGCCGCCGCTCGGGGCCCCGGGCCGGGAGACGGAGCGGGGTGAGCCCCCGGGCCGTGGGGCGGCGCGGGGTGAGCCCCCGGGCCGTGGGGCGGCGCGGGGTGAGCCCGGCCGGAAGGCGGCGCGGGGTGAGTCCCGTCAGTTCCTCTGGCGCCTCCCGGACGACGGAACACCGCCCGAGGAGCAGGCGGCGGCCGTCCTGCGGCGGCTGGCGGAAGGGGACCCCCGGACGTATCCGGAACTGGCCGGGTGACCCGTACCGCCGACCCGGTGACCGTCATTGGTCCACTCCAACGGTGGTTATCCACAGGGGTGGTGGGGTCGCCGGGCGGCGCGTACGGTGCCAGTCATGAAGATCCTCATCAGCGCCGACATGGAGGGCGCGACCGGTGTGACCTGGCCCGCCGACGTGCTGCCCGGCACCCCCCAGTGGGAGCGGTGCCGCGCGATGTTCACCTCCGACGTGAACGCCGCCGTGCTCGGCTTCTTCGACGGCGGAGCCGACGAGGTCCTCATCAACGAAGCGCACTGGTCCATGCGGAACCTGCTCCTTGAGCGGCTCGACGACCGGGCCGAGATGCTCACCGGACGGCACAAGTCGCTCTCCATGGTCGAGGGCGTCCAGCACGGGGACGTCGACGGCATCGCGTTCGTCGGCTACCACACCGGCGCCGGAGCCGAGGGCGTCCTCGCGCACACCTATCTCGCCAACTCCATCACCGGCGTCTGGCTCAACGGCGAGCGCGCGAGCGAGGGCCTGCTCAACGCCCACGTGGTCGCGGAGTACGGGGTCCCCGTCGTCCTCGTCACCGGGGACGACCTCACCTGCGACGACGCCCTCGGCTACGCCCCCGAGGCACCCAAGGTCGCCGTCAAGGACTACGTCTCGCGGTACGCGGCGGTGTGCCGCACCCCGGCCAGGACCGCCGCCGACATCCGGGAGGCCGCCAAGGCCGGCGCGGCGCTCGCCGTGCGCCACGAACCGGTCAGGGGCGGGCCCTTCACCGTGGAGCTGGAGTTCGACGCCGAGCACCTGGGCGCCGCCGCCACGGTGGTTCCCGGCGTGGCGCGGAGCGGCGAGCGGCGCGTCTCGTACACGAGCGGGACGATGTACGAGGCAATCCGTACGTTCAAGGCGGTCACGACCATCGTCTCGGCCGCGGTGGAGGAACAGTATGGCTGAGGAGGTCCGGGTACCGGACACGACGGCGCTCGACGAGGTGGTCACCTTCACCTCCGAGCTCATCCGCATCGACACCACCAACCGGGGCGGCGGCGACTGCCGCGAGCGGCCCGCCGCCGAGTACGTCGCCGAGCGGCTGGCCGCCGCCGGCATCGAACCCACCCTGCTGGAGCGGACCCCCGGCCGCACCAACGTGGTGGCGCGCATCCCCGGCACCGATCCCACGGCCGACGCCCTCCTCGTCCACGGGCATCTCGACGTGGTGCCCGCCGACCCCGCCGAGTGGACCGTCCACCCCTTCTCCGGGGAGGTCCGCGACGGACTCGTGTGGGGACGCGGCGCCGTCGACATGAAGAACATGGACGCGATGGTCCTGGCCGTCGCCCGCTCCTGGGCCCGGCAGGGCGTCCGGCCGCGCCGCGACATCGTCCTCGCCTACACCGCCGACGAGGAGGCCAGCGCCGACGACGGCTCCGGTTTCCTCGCCGACCGGCACGCCGCGCTCTTCGAGGGCTGCACCGAGGGCATCAGCGAGTCCGGGGCGTTCAGCTTCCACCCGCAGCCCGGCACCACCCTCTACCCGATCGCGGCCGGGGAGCGGGGCACCGCCTGGCTCAAGCTGACCGCCCACGGCCGGGCCGGACACGGCTCCAAGGTGAACACGGCCAACGCCGTGACCCGTCTCGCCGACGCCGTCGCCCGGATCGGTGCGCACACCTGGCCGGTGCGCCTCACGGCCACCGTCCGCGCGGCCCTCACCGAACTCGCCGCGCTGTACGGGATCGACATCGACACCGAAGCCCCCGACCTCGACGTCGACCTCCTCCTCGACAAGCTCGGACCCGCCGCCGCGCTCGTCGCGCCGACCGTCCGCAACAGCACCAACCCGACGATGCTGGAAGCCGGATACAAGGTCAACGTCATCCCCGGTCAGGCCGTCGCGTACATCGACGGACGGACCCTGCCGGGCACCGAGGACGAGTTCGCCGCGACGATGGACCGGCTCACCGGACCCGACGTGCACTGGGAGTTCCACCACCGCGAGGTGGCCCTCGAAGCGCCCGTCGACTCGCCCACCTTCGCGAAGCTGCGGACCGCCGTCGAGCGCTTCGACCCGGCCGGGCGCGTGGTGCCCTTCACCATGTCCGGCGGCACCGACGCCAAGCAGTTCTCCCGCCTCGGCATCACCGGCTACGGCTTCTCGCCGCTCCGGCTGCCCCCGGGCCTCGACTACGCGGCGCTGTTCCACGGCGTCGACGAACGGGTCCCGGTGGACGCCCTGCACTTCGGCGTCCGGGTGCTCGACCACTATCTGAAGACCGCGTAGGACCGTGACAGGGGGAGTTGGGATGGCCATGACCACGGCCGGATACGGCAGCTGGCCGTCACCCGTCGGCGCCGCGCTCGCCGCCGCGCACGACGGGCGGCCCGAGTACCTCGGCGCCGTCGGCGACGAGCTGTGGTGGACCGCGCCCCGCCCGGCCGAGGGCGGCCGGCGGGCCCTCGTCCGACGGCGCGCCGACGGCACCGAGGAGAGCCTGCTGCCCGCGCCGTGGAACGTCCGCAGCCGGGTGATCGAGTACGGCGGCCGGCCCTGGGCGGCCGTCGAGCGCCCGGCCGGCGGGCCGCTCGCCGTCTTCTGCCACTTCCCCGACCAGCGGCTCTACGCGTACGAACCCGACGCCGCCCCCGGTGCCGAGCCGCGCCCCCTCACCCCTGTCTCCGGGATCGGCGGCGGACTGCGCTGGGTGGACCCGGTGATCCACCCGGAGCGGGACGAGGTGTGGTGCGTCCTCGAGGAGTTCACCGGCCCCGGGCCCACCGATGTGCGCCGTGTCCTCGCCGCCGTACCGCTCGACGGATCGGCCGCCGAGCACCGCACCGCCGTACGGGAACTCTCCGACGGACGGCACCGGTTCGTGACCGGACCCCGGCGCTCCCCGGACGGGCGGCGGGTGGCGTGGATCGCCTGGGACCACCCCCGGATGCCCTGGGACGGCACCGAGGTCCAGCTCGCCGAGATCGGCCCCGACGGCACCTTCCTGGACGCGAGGACCGTCGCCGGCGGACCCTCCGAATCGATCCCGCAGGTCGACTGGGACGCGGCCGGACGGCTGCTCCTCGTCAGCGACCGGACCGGCTGGTGGAACCTCTACCGCGCGGAGGTAGACGCAGACGGCGGCCTCACCGAACCGGTCGCGCTCTGCCCCCGCGCCCAGGAGTTCGGCGGACCGCTCTGGCAGATCGGCCTCCGCTGGTTCACCCCCCTGGACAACGGGCTGATCGCCGTCGTCCACGGCAAGGGGACCACCACCCTAGGAATACTCGACCCCGAGCGCGGCGCCCTCGTCGACGCCGGCGGACCCCGCACCGAGTGGGCGTCCGCCCTCGCCGTCCACGGCACCCGGGTGGTCGGCGTCGCCGCCGGACCGCACCGCTCCGCCGAGCTCGTCGAGCTCGACACCCGCACGGGCCGCAGCCGCGTGGTCGGCTCCGCGCACACCGACGCCGTCGACCCCGCGTACCTCCCCGAGCCCCGTGTCCGCACCTTCACCGGACCCGGCGGGCGGGAGATCCACGCCCAGGTGTACCCGCCGCACCACCCCGGGTTCACCGGACCCGAGGGGGAGCTGCCGCCCTACGTGATCTGGGCGCACGGCGGCCCCACCGGGCGCGCGCCGCTCGTCCTGGACCTGGAGATCGCCTACTTCACCTCGCGGGGCATCGGCGTCGCCGAGGTCGACTACGGCGGCTCGACCGGCTACGGCCGGGAGTACCGGGAGCGGCTGCGCGAACAGTGGGGCGTCGTCGACGTCGAGGACTGCGCGGCCGTCGCGGCGGCCCTCGCCGCCGAGGGCACCGCCGACCCGGCGCGGCTCGCCGTGCGCGGCGGCAGCGCCGGCGGCTGGACGACGGCCGCGTCCCTCGTCTCCACCGACGTGTACGCCTGCGGCACGATCATCTACCCCATCCTCGATCTGCGGGGCTGGGCCACCGACGAGACCCACGACTTCGAGTCCCAGTACCTCGAAGGGCTGGTGGGTTCGCTCGACGAGGTGCCCGCCCGCTACAAGGAGCGCTCACCGATCGAGCACGTCGACCGGATCACCGCGCCGTTCCTGCTGCTCCAGGGCCTCGACGACGTCATCTGCCCGCCCGCGCAGGCCGATCGGTTCCTCGCCCGCACGGCGGGCCGGGGCGTCCCGCACGCCTACCTCGCCTTCGAGGGCGAGGGTCACGGCTTCCGAAGGGCGGACACGATGGTGCGCGCCCTGGAGGCCGAACTGTCCCTGTACGCACGGACCTTCGGCATCAGCCGGTCGGACGTGCCCGACCTGGAGTACCGGACATGACGGCCGAAGCCCCGCGCGTCGCCGTCGAAGCCCTGGCGCGGGCCGGGCGGCTGCGCCCCGGGTCACGGGTCGCGGTCGTCGCCCCCAGCGGACCCGTCCCCGAGGAGCGGCTGCGGGCGGGCCTCGCCGTCCTGCGCGGCTGGGACCTGGACCCGGTGGTCGCCCCGCACGTCCTGGACACCCACCCCACCCTCGGGTACCTCGCGGGCGCCGACCGGGATCGGGCGCGCGATCTGACCGAGGTCTGGTGCGACCCCTCGGTCGACGCCGTGATCTGCGCCCGGGGCGGGTTCGGGGTCCAGCGCATGGTGGACCTGGTGGACTGGACGGCGGTCCGGGCGGCCGGGCCCAAGGCGTTCGTCGGCTACAGCGACGTCACCGCCCTGCACGAGGCCTTCGCCAGACGCGCGGGATACGCCACCCTGCACGGACCGATGGTCGCCGCCGGCACCTTCCTGTCGGACCCGCGCACCCAGGAGTCGCTGCGGGCCACGCTGTTCGAACCGGAGTCGGTGCGGACGCTCGGCCTGGACACGGCGCGGACCCTGGTACCGGGTCGGGCCCGGGGCGTCACGCTCGGCGGCTGCGTCAGCCTCCTCGCCGCCGACCTCGGCACCCCGTACGGGCGGCCCTCGGCGCGCGGCGGGCTGTTGCTCCTGGAGGACGTGGGCGAGGAACCGTACCGGGTCGACCGGGTCCTCACCCAGCTGCTGCGCTCCGGATGGCTGGACGGGGTCGCGGGCGTCGGCCTCGGGTCGTGGGCGGAGTGCGGCCCGTACGAGGAGGTGCGGACTGTGCTGGCCGACCGGCTCGGCGGTCTGGGGGTGCCGGTGGTGGAGGAAATGGGCTTCGGTCACAGCGAGACGGCACTGACCCTGCCGTTCGGCGTGCCCGCCGCACTCGACGCGGACAAGGGCACGCTCACGCTGGACGTACCGGCCCTGCGCTGAGCGCTCGCACGAGGCCGACGGGCGGCCGATGACACCGGAACGCTGGAACTCCCCCTGGTCCGGCGGGAAGTGGGATGAGAATGATGTGATGACCACTCGGCAGCCCCTCACCCACAAGCGTTCGTCGACCTCGCCGCGGACGATCCGGCGGTCGTCGGCCTGGTCCTCAAGGGTTCGCATGCCCACGAGGGCATCCCCACGGAGCACTCCGACCATGACCTCCACGTGGTGCTCGCGGAGGGGGCGGAGACGCCCCTGACGCGTTTCGCCGGACATCGCACCCCGGAACTCGACCTCGTCCTCGTGTCTCTCGGCGCGTTCCGCGCCCTGGGGATACCGGGGTTCGAGCGGTACGCCCCTCTCCCGCGCCCGCGTGGTGCTCGACCGGCTCGACGGGGGGATCGCCGAGATCCTCGCCGCCAAGGGACGGCTGGGCGCCGACGAAACCTTCAGGGCCGCAGGCGAATGGCTCGACGCGTACGCCAACTCCCTGTACCGCTCGGTCAAGAACGACCGCGACGGACACACCCTGGCGGCCCGGCTCGACGCGGGTGACGGCGTCGGCCACCTCCTGGAGCTGCTCTTCGCGCTCGACCGGCGTTGGGCGAGGACCTGGAGCTGATGCGGTCGTGAGGGGTACGGGGGCAGGAGGGCGTTGCGCTCCTGGCCCCCGTACCTCTTGGGCGGTCTAGAGTGCCGCGTAGCCCGGGCGTACTACCTCGTCCACGAGTCGGCGGCGCTCGGGGAGGGGGAGGAACGCGGCGTCCAGTGCGGCCACCGTGAACTCCTCGAAGATCTCCGGGCCGTACCCGAACGCGTCCACCATGTGCTGGAACTCCTCGCTCATGGTCGTGCCGGAGACCAGTCGGTTGTCCGTGTTGAGCGTGATCCGGAAACCGAGGCGGCGCAGCTCGTCGATCGGGTGCGAGGCGTAGTCCTTCGCCGCGCCCGTCTGGAGGTTCGAGGTCGGGCAGACCTCCAGCGCGATGCGGTTGTCACGGACGTACGAGGCCAGCCGGCCCAGTGTGCCGTCCTCGGCGATGTCGTCCGTGATCCGCACACCGTGGCCGATCCGCTCCGTGCCGCAGACCTGCACGGCCTCGTGGATCGACTCCGCGCCCACGGCCTCGCCCGCGTGGATCGTGAAGTGGCAGTTCTCCCGCTTCAGGTGCTGGAAGGCGGCGAGGTGGCGGGCCGGCGGGTTGCCGATCTCGCCGCCCGCGATGTCGAAGCCGGCCACTCCCTTGTCCCGGTGCGCGACCGTGAGCTGCGCGATCTCCAGGGACCGGTCCGTGTGGCGCATCCCGGTCAGCAGCGTACGGACCGTGATCCGGCCGCCGGACCGGCGCTCGCCCTCGCGGAAGCCCTCGTTCACCACTTCCACGACCTCGTCGAGCGAGAGCCCGCCTTCGAGGTGCTGCTCGGGGGCGTAGCGGATCTCCGCGTAGACGACACCGTCCGCCGCCAGGTCCTCGGCGCACTCGGCCGCGATGCGCGTGAGCGCCTCGCGGGTCTGCATCACCGCGCAGGTGTGGGCGAAGGTCTCCAGGTAGCGCTCCAGCGAACCGGAGTCGGCGGCGTCCCGGAACCAGACCGCGAGCGCGGCCGGGTCCTCGGTCGGCAGCGCGGTGTAGCCGCACTCACGCGCCAGCTCGACGATGGTCGCCGGGCGCAGGCCACCGTCGAGGTGGTCGTGGAGGACGGCCTTGGGGGCCCGGCGGATCCACTCGGAGACGGTGGTGGCGGCGGGCGTGGCAGGGTTGTCAGACAAGTGCATGGCGGGGAAGTGTACGCGAAGGGGGAACGGGGTGCTGTGACGGGCCCGACAGGGGGTCGGGAGCAGGGGTGGGTGGGGGTGAAGGAGGGGGGAGGCTGGCCGGGCCGGGGTCGGTGGTGGGTGGGGCACCGAGGCGGGCCGACGGGAGGTCGGTGAGGGCGGTGCGGTGGTGAGGCGGGTCCGCGAGGAGCACTCTGCGCGACGGCTCGTCTCAGTGCGACTGGAGTACGGGCAGCGCCGGCGCGCCCGTCGGCAGCATGTGCTTCGCTGCCATGACCGGGGTGTCCCCGACCCGTACGACCTGCGTGACCAGCACGGCGGGAGTGTCCGCCGGGCGCCGCAGCTGCTCCCCGCGCCGCCGCCCCAGCAGCGTCGCCGTGATCCCGCTGTGGGCGCCGAGCGCGGTCTCGCGCGAGGCCCCGAGCAGCACCGAGAGCATCGAGACCGCGGCGGAACCCTGCTGGTCCGTCCCGCCGTCCGTGCCGGCGCCATGGCCCCTGGCCGCGCCCGTGCGCGACTTCGTCTCCACCGCCCGCAGCGCCCGCGCGAACTCCGGGTGCACCCGGTCGAGCAGCTCGTCGGGTGCCGCCCACTCGTGGCTCAGCGCCGCCGCCGCGCCCTCCCCGGTCAGGACCGACTCCCAGAAGCGCAGCTCGGCGCGGGCCGGGGCCAGCAGGTGCTGGGTGGTGAAGTCGGTCGGTTCCTCGACCGTCCGCACCAGCGCCCGTACCCGCAGCGGCGTGCCCGCCCCGATCAGCTCCTCCAGCGGCTGGACCTGCTCGAACCCGCGCCGGGGCGGCCGGTCGTTGACGGTCCGGCCCACCCCGCGCCGTACGCTCAGCAGCCCGTCCTCCTGGAGCAGCAGCAGCGCCTCGCGCAGGGCCGGCCGGCTGACACCCAGCTCCGCCGCGAGCTTCGGTTCGGAGGGGAGCGTCGACCCCGGCGGGTAGGTGCCGTCGTGCACGGCGTCCGCGATCCGCTCGTAGAGGGCCACGACCGGTCGCCGCCGGTGTCCGCTGACCGCCACGGCCGCTCCTCGTCTCGATGCCGGTGCTCGGTTCCGGCGCTCGGGGCCGCCGGTGTCCGGCACCACGGTAGTCGGCCCGCGCTGTCTGACAAGTCACCCGTACGGCGGCCCATGCCGTCACGGTGAGGTCCCACCCGCATCATTCTGGTCCCACGGCGGTGGCCGGGTACGACCGATGCCACGACGGAGGAGAGGGCCGCGCATGAGTCCCAAGGACACGTCACGGACATCAGGCGGAGGCAGGTCCGGGCTCGCCGAATCCTTCACGCCGGGCCGGATCGCGATGATCGCCGTCGCGATCCTCACCCTCGTGTTCATCTTCGAGAACACCGGTGAGGTCAGGATCCGGCTCCTGATCCCCCAGGTGGCGATGCCGCTCTACGTGGCCCTGCTGGCGACCGCGCTGCTCGGCGGCGTCTGCGGGTACTACGTCGCCGCCCGGAGGCGGAAGTGAGGCGGCGCGCCGTCGTGGGCGCGGGAGCCGTCCTCGCACTGGCCGCCGTGGCCGTCAGCTCCGCGGAGGAGGCTGCCGCTCCGGACGGCGAGGCCGGGACCTGCCCGATGCCGGACTTCCTCGGCCGGGGTCTGTGGCGGGTATTCACCCGGCTGGACCGCCGTACCCGGCTCGACGTCCATGACGTGAGCGGGCGGGACCGGCGGGTGCTCTGGCCGCCGAGGTGGCAGGTGTGCACGCAGTACCCGGCGGCGGGCACGGATCTGGACCGGCGGACCACGGTGATGATCGGAGTCGTCCGCAAGGGCGAGACCTGCCCGGCAAGGGTACGGACGGCCCGGCGCTGAGGGGGCGGCGGGCCGGGAAGGGTCGTGGGCGTCCCGCCGGCGGACGTGCGGAGACTCCCGCCGCTCAGCCCTGAGGCTGCGGCCGGACCGTGAGGATCTGCTCGGCGCGCCCGACGGGGCCGTCGACGTCGTGCAGGACGCTGCTCGTCAGCCCCTGCCCCGTCGGGCCGAACGTGGCGGTGGTGTCCAGGCCGGTCCACGGGCCGCGCGGCTGCCGGTGCAGATGGATCGTCAGGTCGAGGTTCGGGAACATCCACGCGGCCGGGTCCTGCTGCACGGCGACGCCGTTCGCCGTGTCCACGAGCGCGATGTACGAGGCGAGGGGGCTGCTCGGTTCGCCCGCGACCAGGTCCAGGGACGAGGACACCCAGGCCGTCGTGCGGCCCTTGCGGGCCGGGGCTGTGCGACGGACGTCGATGGAGGACACGTAACCGCCGCCCCAGGCCGCACCCATCGCCCACGGTTCGAGCGTGTCGGGGGCCGGGAGCGGCTCGACGGGGCTGTCCGCGACGGAGGAGGTGTCGAGCGAGGCCAGCAGCCAGGCGCGGGCGCGGACGACCGGGCGGCCGTCGATGAGCACGACGGCTTCGAGGAGTTCGATGGTCCGGCCGGGGCGTACCGTCTCCACGGTGATCTCGCACTCGTCGAGGGCGATGCGGCCGAGGATGTCGTAGCTGATCCTGGCGAGCGCCAGGTTCCCGGGCCGCCGCGCGAGGTACCGGTCGATCTCGTGCACGACGAGCCCGGCGAGGGGGCTGAAGTGCTGTTCGTCGGCGCTCCACGCGCCGCCGGCGTGGGCCGTGGGCTTGTGGCGGTTCTCGCCGGTCCGCTCGTAGTAGCTCTCGCGCGCGACGATGCCGGTGGTCACGGGATCGGTCTCCTCGAACAGGGGGCGTAGACGCGTACACCAGGAAAGATGTAGTGCTCAATCATCCTAGGGAGTACGGCTCCGGGAGACCATCGTGATCCACGGCACAGTGGTACGGGCCCCGCCGCTCAGCGCTTGTAGTTGATCTTCATCGTGTCGAGGTCGGTCACGGTCGAGCGCAGCCCCTTGTACCCGTGTCCCAGCTCCCCGAGCGCCGTCTCCACCCGGTCCTCCGCGAGCGCGCCCGCCATCTCGTCGCCGTCGGCGGCGTCGGAGACGACGACCAGGCGGTACGAGAAGTGCTTCAGCGTACGGTCATAGGCGAGCGAACCCTCCTCCGTGAACTGCATCGCGGTCAGCCCGTGCTGGTCCACCTCGGCGAGCAGCCGGGAGCGGCTCTCCTCCGAAAGACCGTCGAACGTGCCGCGCACGATGACCCGGTAGGTGTGCTGCGTGCCCATCGCGCGTACTCCCAGTGCCAGGTTCCCCGGCGGCCGGGCGGCGCGCCGACCTCCCACCCTAGGCGCCTCCTCCCCGCGACGCCCGGGGATTTACGTCCCCCCGCCCCGCGCCTTTACCGAAGCCTGACGTGGAGAACCCCTGGTCAGGACGGGCCCCGGCGTGTTCCATGGATCAATGACGACCGTACGACGTGCCGTACTGACGCTGCCCGCGGCCCCGTTGGGCCCGGACAACCCCCTTCCCGCACTGCGGGCCCCCGCCGGTGCCGGGGCCCACGCGGTCGACGCGCGGACCCTCGCGGGACTCCCGCGCGACATGGCCCGGGGCATCGGACGGGCGCCCCTGCGCAGTCTGCTGCCCGCCCCCGTGCGCGACGGCTACGGCCGTGAGCGCACCCCCACGGACATCGACACGATCGTGATCGAGAACGACCGCCTCCGGGTGACCGTGCTCCCGGGTCTCGGCGGCCGGATCCACTCCCTCCTTCACAAGCCCACCGGACGTGAACTCCTCTACCGCAACCCGGTGTTCCAGCCCGCCGCCTTCGCGCTCAACGGCGCCTGGTTCTCCGGCGGCATCGAGTGGAACATCGGCGCCACCGGCCACACCACCCTCTCCTGCTCGCCGCTCCACGCGGCGACCGTCCGCGCGCCCGACGGCGGACCGATGCTCCGCCTCTGGGAGTGGGAGCGGCTGCGTGACCTGCCCTTCCAGGTCGACCTGTGGCTTCCGGAGGGCTCCGATTTCCTGTACGTCGGGGTCCGGATCCGCAACCCCCACGAGCGCGTCGCCCCGGTCTACTGGTGGTCCAACACGGCCGTCCCCGAGGACCGCAGGGTCCTCGCGCCCGCCGATGCGGCCTGGCAGCACGGCTACGACGGAGGGCTGCACCGGGTTTCCGTACCGTCCACCGGGGACGGCGTCGACCGCACGTACCCGCTGAACAGTCCCCACGCCGCCGACTGGTTCTACGACCTGCCCGAGGAGCGGCGCCGCTGGATCGCCGCGCTCGCCCCGGACGGCTCGGGACTCGTCCAGACCTCCACGGGACCGCTGCGCGGACGCAAGCTCTTCGTGTGGGGGACCGGGCGCGGCGGCCGACGCTGGCAGGAGTGGCTGACGGAACCCGGTACGCCCGGATACGCCGAGATCCAGGCCGGGCTCGCCCGGACCCAGCTGGAACACCTGGAGCTCGCGGGCGGCGAGGAGTTCAGCTGGCTGGAGGCGTACGGACCGCTCGCCGCCGACCCCGCCACGGCACTCGGCGACGACTGGGCGGCGGCCCGCGCCGACGTGGAACAGCGACTGGCCGTCGCGCTGCCCGGGGCGGCGGTCGACGCCGCCCACACGGCCTGGCGCGAGGGCGCGGCCGACACCGCGCCGGAGGAGGTGCTCGCGGTCGGCTCCGGCTGGGGCGCCCTCGAAGTCCTGCGCGGGGAACTGGAGTTGCCCGGAACGCCGTTCTCCGAGTCGACCCTCGGGCCGGAGCAGCGGCCGTGGCGCGAACTGCTCCGGACCGGCGTCCTGCCGCCGCCGTCACCAGGTGCGGCACCGGGCGCGCCACTGGTCGCGGCACCCTGGCGGGACATGCTGGAGACCGCCCGGGCGGATCCGTCCACGGAGTACCACCTCGGCATCGCCCAGTGGCACGCGGGTGACCGGGCCCAGGCGGTACGCAGCTGGGAGCGGGGCCTGAAGCAGGCGAAGGAGCGCTGGCCGCTGCTCCACTGCCTGGCCGTGGCCGACGAGGAGGACGGGCACCCGGAGCGGGCGACCGACAGGTTCGTGGAGGCCTTCGAGGACTACACGGAGCGCGCGGAGTCCGGTGGGCGTACGGATTTCGGTGAAGGCCCCGGGGGCGAGGTGCGCGCCGCCGCCGTCGGTGCGGCCCTCGGGCGCGAGGCCGTGGTGGCGCTGCTGGCCGACGGCCGGGCGGATCGGGCCCGGAAGCTATGGTCGCGGTTGCCGGAAGGGGTCCGGGGGAGCGGGGCGTTCCGGCTCCTGGAGATCCGGATCCTGCTCGCCGAGGGCGGGGCGGAGGCGGCGCGCGCGGTCTTCGACGAGGGCTTCGAGGTGGCGGACCTGCGCGAGGGCGCCGAGATCCTGGGTGAGCTGTGGGCGCGGCTCACCGATGAACCGCTGCCGGACGCCTACGAGTTCAGGATGCGCCCCAGCTGACACGTGGGCCGGCACGCGGACGTCCGCGAGCCGAGGCGACGGCCGGGTCCCCTCGGGGGCCCGGCCGCTACCCTGGGAGTCCGCGAGGGACGGGGGTCCGGAGATGGCGGCCTGGGCGACGACGCCGTGCACCTGCGGACATCATCAGCGGTTCCAGCACAGGGAACCGCAGCTCTCGGGGCGATGGGGCTCCTGCCTGTGCGAGAGCTTCGAGACGCCACCGCCCCCGCCGGGCTAAACGGATCCCGACCCGGCCCGCCGGGAGCGGAACCGCACGCCGCACCCGGACTGCCCGTACCAAGGAACCGGACTGCACGGGATACCACGGGGACTACCACCACAGCCCTCAAGGGGAGTGGATCAAGGGAGAGAGGGCGGGCGCGATGGGCAGGATCGAAGGGCTCTGGGCGGGTGGGGAGATGCCACTGTTCGACGGTCTCTACCGGGTGGACGACACCGCGCTGCAGCTGCACGTCGAGGGACCCGGCGCGTACCACCCGGATGCCGGGCAGCCCATTCCCTTTCGCTTCGGAGAGGCCGTCGACGTGGAGTGGGCGATCGAGGAGTGCGGTGTCGACGCGGTCGACACCTGGTTCGAGAGCCCGCTGCCGGACGGGTCGGGGTGGCTGACCGGTGGGGGCGGCGGCATGGGCAACATCGGTCACCTCGCCCGGCTCGACGCCGACCGTTCGTTGCGGTGGGTCGCCGTGATGTTCTGTTCCAACCCGTTCATGACGGTGCTCCACGAAGGCACCCGCGCCGTCTTCGTCAACGACTGGTGGAACCGGCTGACGCTCGACCTCGCCGACCCCGCGTTCGTCTGACCCCGCCCCCTTGGTGCCCCGGCCCGCGGGGGTGGGTGCCGGTCAGCGCACCCGGCACACGATCTCGCCGTGCGGAGTCATGAACCAGGCGTCCTCATGGGCGCCCCACTCGCGCCAGGCCGCCGCCACGGACGCCAGCTCGGCCTTCGTGGCGTGGCCGCCGGACACGGCCAGGCCCGCGTAGCCGGAGTCGGTCGTACGGTCCGCCCACAGGCCGCTCCACCACGCCCGTTCCTCGGGAGTGGCGAAGACCCAGGTACCCGCCGTCGTCGTGATGTCGGTGAAGCCGGCCGCCCTGGCCCATGCGAACAGGCGTCGACCGGCGTTCGGCTCACCGCCGTTCGCGCGCGCCACCCGGTGGTACAGGTCCATCCAGCCGTCCAGAGCGGGCAGTTCGGGGAACCACGCGAAGGCCCCGTAGTCGCTGTCGCGCGCCGCGACGATGCCACCGGGCCGGCACACCCGCCGCATCTCGCGCAGCGCCTGCACCGGGTCGCCCACGTGCTGGAGCACCTGGTGGGCGTGGACGATGTCGAAGGAGTCGTCGGGGAAGTCCAGTGCGTGGACATCGGCGACCCTGAACTCGACGTCTTCCAGGCCGCGTTCCGACGCCACGGCGCGCGCCTTCGTCAGGACGTCCTCGGCCGCGTCGACCCCCGTCACCCGGCCCGGTGCGACCAGCGCGGCCAGATCGGCGGTGATGGTGCCGGGGCCGCAGCCCACGTCCAGGACGTCCAGTCCCGTGTGCAGCGAAGGCAGCAGATAGGCGGCCGAGTTGGCGGCGGTGCGCCAGCTGTGCGAGCGCAGGACCGACTCGTGGTGGCCGTGGGTGTACACGGCGGTCTCGTGGGCCGCCGGGTGTGCGGAGGGGTGGGAAGCGTGCGTCATGGAAGCGTCTCCCTCGACGTGGGTGCGTGTCATCACCGTACCGACGGATGTCGCATGATGAGATACATGTCTTGTCATGTGGACGCGATGGGGGAAGGGCCCTGGTCGAACAGCTCTCGCTGGTAGCGGAGTTCGTCGAGCATCACTCCTCCCGTCTCCTCCGTCGCGACCGCGCCGTCCGGCCGCCAGCCCGCCGCCTCGTAGAAGCGGCGCCCGCGCGCGTTCCCCGCCAGCACCCACAGCGCCGCCCTGCGGAACCCCTCCTCCGTCAGCGCCTCCGCGGACGCCGCGAGCAGGGCCCGCCCGACGCCCAGGCCCCACGCCTCCGGCAGGGCGTACAGCGCCGCCAGCTCCGCCACGGTCCCTGGCGGGAACCCCTCACCCCGCCAGGCGCGGAAGCACGAGAAGGCGAGCACCCGCCCGCCTTCGCCCGTCGCCACCAGCACCCGCGGGCGGTCCGGTGCCGTGAGACGGTCCCGCCAGATCACGGCACGCTCCTCCACGTCCAGCGCGGCCAGGTAAGGCCCGGGGAGCAGGCCGCGGTAGGCGGCCCGCCAGGACAGGACGTGCACGGCCGCGACGCCCGCCGCGTCCTCGGGCACCGCCTCACGTATCGACGTGGGCGAGGACATCGGTGCGGGTGTCGGGGTCCGGGGCGGTGTCGGTTGCTGCATGCCGCATTCTCGGGCCCGGGGCGCTCCCGGCGCCTCCGTAATTCCCTAGGGCCTGCGAGGCCCCGCCCGCGCCAGTCCCTCCCCACCGACCTGACGAACCCTCCTGTGACAGCACCATGAACAGCCCGTCCCAGCCGCCCCCGCACGCCTAGGATCGGCCCCGCCGCCGCCCGGCGGTTCGTCTCTCCCCTGCCGAGGAGTCCCGTGCCGAACCCGCCCGCGCCCGCCCGCCGCGCCCTGCTCAAGCTGCTCGCGGCGAGCCCCGCGGCCTCCGCCCTCGGCGGGATCGCCGCCGCCCCCGCGCACGCCGCCCTCGATCACCCGGCCCCCGCTCAAGGCGCCCCCGCCGCACACGGCATCGTCAAAGCGCTTCCCGCCGAGTACTTCACCGTCCGGGGCACCAACGCCGAGGCCCGCTTCGACTCCTTCGCCGACACCGGGCTCCTCACCCCCGCCGACCGTTTCTTCGTCCGCAACCACACCGCCACCCCCGTCCTCGGCGCCGCCGACTGGCGTCTGACGCTCTGGGGCGATGGGCTCCACGGCCGCGATCCGGTCCACTTCAGCTACGGGCAGCTCCGCGATCTGCCCTCCGTCACCCGTACGGCCCTGATCGAGTGCGCCGGAAACGGCCGCAGCCTCTACGCGAGCCAGCAGGGCGAGCCGGTCGCGGGCACCCCCTGGACCCTCGGCGCCGTCGGGGCCGCCCGCTGGCGCGGCGTACGGCTCTCCGACGTGCTCCGGCGCGCCGGGATCGCCCGTGACGCCTTCGCCCTCCAGCCGCGCGGCCTGGACGACCCGTACGTCTCCGGCGGCGTCGACTACGGCCGGGTGCGCCGCCCGCTGCCGGTCGCCAAGGCCTTCGACGACGTGATCCTCGCGTACGAGATGAACGGCGAGCCCCTCCCGCACGACCACGGGTACCCCGTCAGGCTCGTCGTGCCCTCCTGGGTCGGGATCGCCTCGATCAAGTGGCTCGGCGACATCCAGGTGTCCACCCGTCCGCTCAGCTCGCCCTGGTCCACCGACTGGTACCGGCTCTTCGGCGACGCCCACCCCGCCGGCGGCAGCGAGCCGATCAGCCGCCAGATCGTCAAGTCCGCCTACCAACTGCCCTTCGGCGCCACCCTGGAGGCCGGCCGCGTCCATTGGCTCACCGGCCGCGCCTGGTCCGCCCTGGCCCCCGTGCGGTCGGTCGAGGTCTCCACCGATGGCGGCGCGCACTGGCGGCACGCCCGGCTCCTCGACGCGCCCCGGCGGGACGGCTGGGTCCGCTGGTCCGTGCCGTGGCGCCCGCACGCCACCGGCCCGGTCACCCTGCTCTCCCGTACCACCGACACCGCCGGCAACACCCAGCCCGAGCGGGCCGTCCACAACACCCAGGGGTACCTCTTCAACGCGGTCGTACGGCACCCGGTCACCGTCGTCTGAGGGGGCGGAACCGCCCGAACCTTCGTATAAAGGGCACGGGGGTGCCCGTCCGGCGCCCCTGTGCGCTCAGGAGGTACGCGACATGCGGCAGACGGCTCCGGAGGGCCGCGGTCCGGTACGCTACGGCCCTCCCGCCCCCGACACCGGCCTGCCCGTCCTCCCCGGACTCGCGGGCCTGCTCGCCGAGGCCGCCGGACGGACCGCCCCCGAGCCGCCCGGCGGAGGACCCGTCCTGCGCGAGGCCGCCGCAGGCTACTGGTGGCGCCGCGGCCTGCGCACCCACCCCGAGGACGTGGTGGCCGCCCCCGGCGCCCCCGCCCTGCTGCTCGCCCTCCTCGCCGCCCACGGCGGAGACCTCCTGCTGCCCCGGCCCTGCCCCGCCTGGTGGACCCCGCAGGCCCGCCTCCTCGGCCGCCCCGCCTACCACGTGCCGACCCCCGCCGAGTGCGGCGGCGTCCCCGACCCGTACGCCCTCCTGGAGACCGTCCGGCGGATCCGCGCCGAGGGCGGCACCCCGCGCGTCCTCCTCCTGTCCGTCGCCGACGACCCGACGGCCACCGTCGCCCCGCCCGAGATCGTCCGCGAGGCCTGCGAGGCCGCCGTCGCCGAAGGACTGCACGTCATCAGCGACGAGACCTGGCGCGACACCCTCCACCACCCGGAGGACGCGGTGTTCCTGAGCCCCGCCGAGATGTGCCCGGACGACGTCACCGTCCTCAGCGACCTCGGCGGCGCCCTCACGCCCGCCGCCTGGCCCTGCGCCGTCGCCCGCTTCCCGCCGACCGACCCGTCCCGCGCCGACCGCTGGACCGACCGCAGGGCCCGCGTCCTCGACGTGCTCACCGCCCTCGGCGCCGTCGTCGCCGGACCGGTGGCGCCCGCCGCCGCCCACGCCCTCGACGAACCCGAGGACGTCACCGTACGGGCCCGCCGCGCCGCCGCCGTCCACGGCCGCATCGCCGTCGCCGCGTACCGCGCGGTCCTGGCCGCCGGGGCGCTCGCCCGGCCCCCGAAGGCCGGCCGCCACCTCTACGCCGACCTCGGCCCGCTGCGGTCCGGACTCGCCGCCAGGGGCGTCACCGACTCCCTGGAACTGGAGAGCCACCTCACCGCACGGCTCGGGGCCCCGGCGGTCGGTGGTCACCGGCTCGGCGACGAACTCGGCGCGCTCCGCGTCCGGTTCGGCACCGGCATGTTCCTGGGCGCCGCGGGGGAGGAACGGGCGGAGGTGCTCGCGGCGAGCGATCCCGTGGAACTCCCTCATGTGGCGAAGAGGTTGGCCGAGTTCGGCGGAGCTTTGGAGGAACTCCGGTGAGGATCGCGGCGGTTGAGGAGGATCGGCGTATCGCGCGCCGTAATGTGCACCGGAGACGGCTTCCGGCGGTCCCGGCCCCCTCCCGCGTACGCCCCGCCCTTCACCGGGCGCCTCCCGCGCCTCGCCGTGCAAGCCCCGCGCTCCGGGGTGCGCGCCCGGTCCTCCACCGAGCGCCCCCCGTCCCTCGCCGTGCGCGCCCCGCGCCGGCCGTCCGACCCGCACGAGCCGCGCAGAACGGAGCTCGCAGATGACCGAACGCACGACGCACCCCGCGCGGGCACCACAGACCCCGGACCACCCCCTCGCCGGGCCGCCCGCCGCCCCCGGCGCGCCCGCTCCCGCGCCCACCCCCCTCCTCCAGCCCGTCGGGCGGCTGCGGTGGGACTGGCCCCGGAGCTTCGCCGACCGGCTCACCGCGCCCCTCCCCGGTGTGCGGGCCCTGGCCCGCCTCGCCCGGGAGGGTGCCGTACGCCCCCGCCCCGAGGGGCTCCGTGACATCCCGCTGCTTCCCTTCGAGCCGGGCCCGATGCCGGTCGCCGGGCCGGACACGCTCGCCATCACCTGGGCGGGGCACGCGAGTTGGGTGCTGCGCGTCGGGGGGCTCACCGTCCTCACCGACCCCGTCTGGTCCCGCCGCATCTTCGGGACCCCCGCCCGGCTCACCCCGGTCGGCGTCCGCTGGGAGGACCTGCCGGCCGTCGACGCCGTCGTCATCAGCCACAACCACTTCGACCACCTCGACGCCCCCACCCTGAAGCGGCTGCCCCGGGACACACCGGTCTTCGTCCCTGCGGGGCTCGGCCGCTGGTTCGCCCGCCGCCGGTTCAGCCGGGTGACCGAGCTGGACTGGTGGGAGGCGGCCGAACTCGACGGCGTGCGCTTCGACTTCGTCCCCGCGCACCACTGGTCCAAGCGCACCCTCCTGGACACCTGCCGGTCCCTGTGGGGCGGCTGGGTGCTCACCGACCGCTCGGGGCGCCGTGTCCACTTCGCCGGGGACACCGGATACGGCCACTGGTTCGCGGAGATCGGCCGCCGGTACCCCGGCATCGACCTCGCGCTCCTGCCCATCGGGGCCTACGACCCCCGCTGGTGGCTCAGCGACGTCCACACCGACCCGGAGGAAGCCGTCCGCGCCCACCAGGACCTGGGAGCCCGGCGGATGGCGCCGATGCACTGGGCCACCTTCGTCCTGTCCGCCGAGCCCGTCCTCGAACCGCTCGCCCGGGTCAGGGCCGCCTGGGAGCAGGCCGGGCTGCCCCGCGAGGATCTGTGGGACCTGCCGGTCGGCGGTTCACGGGTGCTGGTGCCCTGACACCCCGTCCGCCTTCGGCGTACGGGCCCGCCGCCACAGCGCGGGCACCGCGCTGATCAGCAGGGTCAGGCCCACCGCCGCGACGACCCCCTGCCACGGCTCCGGGAAGAGCGAACCACCCAGGATCCCGATCAGCTGGTACGTCGCCGCCCACGCCAGACAGGCCGCGACGTCCCCGCGTGCGAAGCGGCGCAGCGGCATCTCCGAGAGCAGGCACGCCAGCATCACCGGGATGCGCCCGGCCGGCACGAGCCGGGACAGGACGAGCACGGACACCTGATGGGTGTCGAGCCGCTCCCGTGCCTGGGCCAGCCGCTCCGGCGTCACCCGGCCGCGCAGCGCGGCGAGCCACCGCGAACCGTTGCTGGACCGGACCCCGCGCTGCCCGAGCCAGTACAGGGCCGTGTCGCCGAGGAACGCGGCGAAGGCCGCCACCAGGAAGACGTACAGCAGCGAGAGCGGCGAGGTCTGGTGGAATGCGACCACCGCCGCCGAACTGACGATCGCGCCCGTCGGCACGACCGGCACCAGTGCGCCGAGCGCCACGAGCAGGAACAGCGAGGGGTATCCGACGGCCTGCTGCGTCGACTCCGGCGGGAGCTCGCGCACGGCCGTCACGATGCGGGTGAACCCGTCGATCACCGGGCGACCTCCGGCCGGACCCGTTCGCCGTGGCCGAGCAGGTGGACCGCCACCTTCGGCGCGAGCCGTGCCGCGTGCCGTACGAACTCGTCGCCCGGCGAGTGGAACTCGTGCGGGCGCACCCCGTCGAGCCCGATCGGCCAGTACGTGCCGAAGTGCACCGGGACCGCCGCGGCCGGCGACAGCGCCGCGAGCGCCTGCGCTGCCCGGCCCGCGTCGAGATGGCCGTGCCCGAGGTACGGGCCCCAGCCGCCGACCGGCAGCAGCGCCACGTCCACCGGGCCCACCGCCTCCGCCATCCCGTCGAAGAGCCCGGTGTCCCCGGCGAAGTACGTCCGCGCCTCGCCCTCGACGACGTACCCGAGCGCGGGCGCGCGGTGCGGACCGACCGGCAGCCGCCGGCCGTCGTGGAGCGCCGGCACGGCCCGTACCGTCACGCCCTCCACCGTCACCGTGTCACCCGCCTCCACCTCGGTCAGCCGCAGCCCCTTCCCGTCGAGCCTGCGCAGACCCGGTACGGCGGCCGGGGCGCCGCGCGGCACCACGACGAGCGTCCCGGGCGCGAGCAGGGCGAGCGAGGGCAGATGCAGATGGTCGGAGTGCAGATGCGAGACGAGGACGGCCTCGGCCACCGTGGCCTCGGCCGGCGGCGGGGCGCCGCGCCGCCGCCGCAGATGCGCGAGCCGCCGCGCGAACAGCGGATCGGTGAGGAAGCGGACCCCGGAGTCCTCGACCGTGCAGGTCGCGTGACCCCACCAGGTGACCTCCACCGGCATGCCGCCTTCCGTTCTCCGGGGTGACGGCCGCCGTTCGTGATGTCCGGGGCCGTTCCGTAACTCCGTAACGAGGGTAAATGTCCCCGGCGGGTGCCGGAGGATGTTCGGCCGTGCCGGACCGCAGTAGGGTCGGCCCATGGACGACGTTCGGGTGGCGGCGATCGCCAGCCTCACCCCGCTCGAAGAGCTGGACAGCGAGCCCTTTCTTGTCGACACGCGTGGTCAGCACGCGGTCTGCGCCCGCTGGGCCGAGGACAAGGGATACGTGGTCGCCCGCCAGCTGCTGTTCTACGGCATCCGGCCCGATCACGCGGCACTGTGGGACGACGTGGAGGCGGGGGCGGTCGACCTCTTCGTCGCCGCCAACGAGCGGGCGCTCGCGCGCGCGGTGACCTCCGTGCCCGGATTCCGGGCCGAATGCGAGCGGCGGGGGGTGCGGGTGGAGACCGTCGCGGTCGACGAACCGGCGTACGACGCGGCGGCGAAGGCGGGGGTGCACCGCCGGCTCTCCATGCCGACGGCCGGATACGACGGGGCTTGACTCCCGGCGGTGCTTGATGCCCGATGGCGCTCGACGCCCGACGGGGCTCGACGCCCGACGGCGCCTGCCCCCCCCCGGCGTGCTTGATGCCTGTCGGCGCTCGGCGCCGGCCGCCGACGACGGCCCCCTCCGGTACGCCGTTCCACAACCCGACCTGACACACCCGGCCCCCTCCCCCTCGCCCGTTTTCTACTCCGATCACGGGCGTTGTGCCACGCTTGAGGCAGGAAACGGGCGAAAGGTGAAGCGGGCGTGGGTGACGGGCGATGGGGTGGCGCCGAACGCTGGCGGTCCGCCGGCAGGACGCTGGCACGGGTGATCGTGGTCTGGGCGGTGTCGACGCTCACCATGCTCGTGCTCGCCGGGCTGCTCCCGGACTTCCAGCTCCAGTCGGCCGACGGTGACAGCTTCACGCGGACCGCGCTGACCGCCGCCGCGGCGGCGGGCGCGTTCGGCCTGCTCGTAGCGCTCGTGTGGCCGCTGATCGTCCGCGCGCTGCTGCTCGTCCCGGCCCTGGTGCTGGGCCTGCTCGTGTTCTTCCTCAACGGTTCGCTGCTGCTCGTCGCGCTCTGGCTGATCCCCGACGGGCGCGGCGCCGCCGACCCCGAGACCGCCGTGGTCGTCGCCGCGGTCATGTCCGCCGTCGCCTCCGCCACCTCCACCGCCCTCGCCGTCCGCGACGACGACGCGTACCGGCGCCGCCTCTACCGGCTGACCGGTCGCACCAGGCCCCGCGAGTCGGGGTCTCCGGGCTCGGGCGAGGTGCCCGATCAGGCGCCCGGCACGGTCTTCCTCCAGCTCGACGGCGTCGGCCACCACGTACTGCGCGGCGCCGTCGCCGACGGTCTGATGCCGACCGTCGCGGGCCTCCTCGACGCCGGCCACCGGCTCACCCCGTGGCGTACGGACTGGTCCAGCCAGACCGGCGCGAGCCAGCTCGGCATCCTGCACGGCTCCAACGAGGACGTGCCCGCCTTCCGCTGGTACGAGAAGGACACCGGCCGGATCATGGTGTCGAACCGCCCGGCGAGCGCCGTGGAACTCCAGCGCCGGGCCGTGCGCCGCACCGGGGACGGCGGGCTCCTCACCTTCGACGGCGCCTCCCGGGGCAATCTGTTCAGCGGCGGCGCGGACCAGCTCGCGCTGGTCCTTTCGATGGCCGCCCGGCGCGGCCCCCGCAACCGCTCGCGCGCCGGCTACTTCGCGTACTTCTCCGACCCCGCCAACGCCGTCCGCACCGCGGGCTCGTTCGTCGCCGAGTGCTTCCGCGAGATGGGCCAGTCCACGCGCGCGCTGCTGCGCCGCGAGACCCCGCGGGTCTCGCGCGGCGGCCTGTACCCCTTCGTCCGGGCCTTCGCGACCGTCCTGGAGCGGGACGTCGTGGTCTCCGCCGTGATGGGGGACGTACTCGCCGGACGGACCGCCGTCTACGCCGACCTGGTCGCCTACGACGAGGTGGCGCACCACTCGGGCCCGCACGGCCGGGACACCGACCAGGTGCTGCGCCGCCTCGACCGCTCGATCGCGCTCATCGCGACCGTCGCCGAGCACGCGCCACGCCCGTACCGGATCGTGCTCCTCTCCGACCACGGGCAGAGCCCCGGCGAGACCTTCGCGGGGGCGTACGGGCTGACGCTCAAGGAACTCGTCAGGGCCGGGTGCGGACTGCCCGTGCCGGGTCGGGTGCGGCGGACCCGCTGGGGGCACCCCCAGACGGAGTCCGGGGGAGGCTCGGAGGCGCGGGACGCGGCCAGGGACGCGGTGCGCCTCGCGCTGCACCGGCCCGTGGACGAGACCGGCGAGTCGGCGCGGGAGCTGCCCGCCCGGCCCTCCGAACCGGTCGTCCTCGCCTCGGGCAACCTCGGTCTGATCTCCTTCCCGGACGTGCCGCACCGGATGACCCGGGAGGAGATCGAGCGGCGCCACCCGGCCCTGCTGCGTACCCTCGCGCACCATCCGGGGATCGGTTTCGTGCTCGTGGCGAGCGCCGAGCACGGCTCGGTGGTGCTCGCCGGCGACGGCGCTGAGGTGCCGGTCGCCGACCTCGACGACGCGGGGCCGCTGGCCGTCTTCGGGCCGGGGGCGGCGCGGGCGGTACGGCGTACCGACGGCTTCCCGCACGTCGCGGACATCATGGTCAACTCGATGTACGACCCGGCGAGCGGTGCCGTGCACGCCTTCGAGGAGCAGATCGGCTCGCACGGGGGGCTCGGCGGCGAGCAGTCGCACCCCTTCCTGCTGTCGCCACCGGAACTCTCGCCGCCGGTCGGGGCGGGGGAGGAGCTGGTCGGTGCGGAGCACGTGCACCGGGTGCTGCGGCGCTGGCTGGGGGAGACCTCCGGGCCGCAGGTGCCGCTGGGGCAGGTGGGGCCACTGGGTCCGCTGGAGATTTCCCCGTCCGCACACGAAACGGAATCAATTCTTCCGGTCGAAGGGCCGGTCGCACCGGACAAAAGTCACTGATTTGGATGCCTGTTCGCCGTTACCGGACGATGGTCCGGATTTGTACGACGGAAGGCGCCCCACCCCATGAGCACGGCCACCACAACTCCACAGAGCGGGCCCGCCACCGGGGCCGCCGGGAACACCGGCGACACCGGCAAGGGCGCGGACGGCAAGCACGCCCGCCGCTTCGGGCTCCCCGTCGCGACCGCCCTGGTCATGGGCAACATCATCGGCGGCGGAATCTTCCTGCTGCCCGCCTCCGTCGCCCCCTACGGCACCATCAGCCTCGTCGCCTTCGGCGTCCTCACCCTCGGCGCGATCGCCCTCGCCCTCGTCTTCGGCCGCCTCGCCCGCCGCCACCCGGCGACCGGCGGACCGTACGTCTACGCCCGCGAGGCCTTCGGCGACTTCGCCGGATTCCTCACGGCCTGGTCCTACTGGGCCACCACGTGGGTCTCCAACGCGGCCCTCGCCGTCGCCGCCGTCGGCTACCTCGACGTACTGGTCCCGCTCCACGGGTCGACGGCCGCCACCCTCGGCGCCGCGCTCCTCCTCCAGTGGCTCCCGGCCCTCGCCAACCTCGCCGGCACCCGCTACGTGGGCGCCGTGCAGCTCGTCGCCACCGTGCTCAAGTTCCTGCCGCTGCTGCTCGTCGCCGTCGGCGGGTTCTTCTTCTTCGACAGTGCCAACCTCGGCCCCTTCCGCGCCGGCGGCGAGAGCCCCCTCGGCGCCGTCTCGGCCTCCGCCGCGATCCTGCTCTTCAGCTACCTCGGCGTCGAGTCGGCCGCCGTCAGCGCGGGCGAGGTCCGCGACCCGCGCCGCAACGTCGGGCGCGCCACCGTCCTCGGCACCCTCGCCGCCGCCCTCCTCTACCTCCTCACCACCCTCTCCGTCTTCGGCACCGTCCCGCACGAGCGGCTCGTCACCTCCGACGCCCCCTTCACGGACGCCGTCGACCTCATGGTCGGCGGCTCCTGGGGCGGCACCGCCGTCGCCTGCATGGCCCTCGTCTCGATGGTCGGCGCGCTGAACGGCTGGACCCTGCTCAGCGCCCAGACCCCCTACGCGGCGGCGCGCGACGGGCTCTTCCCGAAGGCCTTCGCCCGCAAGCGGCGCGGGGTCCCCACGGTCGGCGTCGTCGTGACCGTCGTCCTCGCCTCGCTGCTGACCGTCTACAACTACACATCCGGCACCCAGCGCGTCTTCGAGACGCTCGTACTCGTCACCACCTTCACCGCCACCGTCCCCTACCTGCTCTCCTCCGCCGCGCAGCTGTACTTCCTGCTGTCCGGACGGTCCGACCGGGTCCACCGTGCCCGGCTGGTCCGCGACACCGTCCTCGCCCTCGCCGCCTTCGGCTTCTCCCTCTGGCTGGTCGCGGGTTCCGGCTACGCCGCCGTCTACCAGGGCGTCCTGTTCCTCTTCGCGGGAGTGCTCGTCCACGCGTGGATGTCGGCCCGCCGCCGGCGCGCGGCGGCGGGGGAGGCGGCGCCCGGCCACCCGTCGCCGCCACCGCCGGGTCAGTGAAAGAACGGCCCCGGCCGTAGGCCGCCCGGGCGGATCTCCCCTCCGGGGCGTCGGCCCACGACCCCGACGGGGCAGTACGGATCTCCGTGAGCCCCGCGCCCGTGCCGACCCTCGCGCCCGCCGCCACAGCGGGGCGTCCACCGCGCCCGGAACGGCGCCGGCACCGCTGGATCGCGCTGCTCCTCGTCCTCGCCGCGCTGTTCGGCAGCGGAGCGGCCGCGGCCGGCGGCGGCGCCGAACTCCGCCCCGCGACCGCCTCCCCGGCGTCCGACCCGGGCGGCGAGACGCACGACACGGCCGCCACCGAGGCCGGACTGCCCGGCCGCGCGCGGCGGCACCGGACGGGCCTCCGCCCGGTCCGGCCCCCGCGCCTCCACCACGGGGGCCGCGGCCACCGCGACGCCCCCGCCCCCGCTTCCGTGCCCGCTCCGCGCGGTGACGTGCTCCGGTGCGTGGTGATGCGCTGCTGAGAGGCCCCGCCTCGCAGCAGTCCCGACATCCCCCCCGCACCACGAGGAGCTTCGCCATGCCCGTCGACCCGTTCGCCGTCCTCCAGGCCCTGCTGCGCGCCGAGGCCTCCCGCGCCCAGCGCCCCGAACGCCCGGCGCCGGAGCCCGCCACCCCTGACCTGGTCTCCGACCCCGTCTCCGCCCAGGTCCAGGCCCCGACGTCCGAGCCGAGCCCGGTGCCCGCCTCGCCCGCGCCGCCCACGCGCCGCGAGGGCGGGGTGCGCTGACCCTTCGTGACGCCCCGACGCGGGCCACGGCGAAATCCGATTTGCGTACCGGTGGACGGACGTACGAGGCTGTCCCGATGACCTCGACCGACCGGAACACCAGCCCCGATCGGTCCGCCGGACCCGCGTCCGGCACGGCGAAGGACCCACCCGGCAGCCCGGACACGCGTACGAGCGCCGGCTCGGGCCCCAGCTCAAGCCCTGGCCCCAGCTCAAGCCCTGGCCCCAGCTCAAGCCCCGGCCCCCGCCCCACGCTCCCGCGCCGCGCCGCCCGGCGGCTTCTCGCCTTCGCGCGCCGCCCCTACCTGGACCGCCGGGACCCCTCGTACCGCATCCGCCGGTGGCCCGACCTCGTCGCGCTCTGCTTCGCCACCGTCTTCTTCTGGTCGAGCCTGACGCCCTCCCTCGTGCCCCGCCCCTGGTACCTCCAGGGCCTCGTCGGCGGGATCACCGCCACCATCGGGTACGCCCTCGGCTCCGGCCTCGCCTGGATCGTCCGGGCCCTGGTGCGCCGGCGGCCCCCCGAGCGCTTCCGGACCCGCTGCTGGCAGGCGTACTGGCTGCTCAGCCCGGTCCTCGCCGTGTGGTGCATCTCCGAGAGCGCCCGGATGCAGCGTCAGCTGCGGGCCCTCCAGGAGCTGCCGCCCTCCCTGACCTGGCACACGCCGATGATCGCGCTGATCGCGCTCGGTCTGCTGCTCGTCGCGCTCTTCGTCGCCCGCGCCGTACGGCTCGGCTCCGTCACCCTGATACGGCTGCTCGGCAGGCTCCTGCCCCGGCCCGTGGCGTTCGGCGTCGGCGCGGTCCTCTCCGCCCTCGTGGTCCTCGTCGGCGTCCGCGACGTGGTCTTCGACCGGGGAATCATCGACGTCGCCGACCGCATCGCCGAGGCGACCAACGGTGGCACCAAGGACGGCATCGAGCGCCCCGCCTCCCGCCTGGTCTCGGGCGGGCCCGGCTCGCTGGTCCCCTGGGAGGGCCTCGGCTTCCAGGGGCGTAACTTCACCGGTTCCACGCCCACCCGCGACGCCCTCACCGCCTGGAGCGGCAGGCCAGCCCGCGACCCGGTCCGCGTGTACGTGCCGTCCGCGCTGCCCGCCGCCTTCGAGGACGACCCGCCGTTCGCCGCGCAGGCCCGGCTCGCCGTCCGCGAACTCGACCGCACCGGCGCCTTCGACCGCGCGGTCCTCGCCGTGGCGGGCACCACCGGGACCGGCTGGGTCGACCCGAACGTCGCCGAGGCCCTGGAGTACATGTACGGCGGCGACACCGCGATCGTCGCCGTCCAGTACTCCTACCTGCCCAGCTGGGTGTCCTTCCTCGTCGACAAGGAGAAGGCCGGGCAGGCCACCCGAGCCCTCCTCGACGCCGTACGCGAACGGCTCGACGCCCTCCCCGCCGACCGGCGGCCCCGGCTCGTCGTCACCGGCGAGAGCCTCGGCGCCTACGCCGTCGAGGCCTCCTTCGAGGGCGCCGACGACCTCCTCGCCTCCACCGACGGCGCCCTCCTCATGGGCGCCCCGAACTTCTCACCGATCTCCCGCGAGATCCGCCGCGACCGCGACCCGGGCAGCCCGGTCTGGCGCCCCCAGTACCGGGGCGGCGCCCACATCCGCTTCGCCCAGTTCCCCGAGACCGACCTCGCGCGCCCGGCCGCCGCCTGGGAGCACCCGCGCGCGGTCTATCTGCAGAACGCCTCCGACCCCGTCGTCTGGTGGTCGCCCGACCTCCTCCTCAGCCGCCCCGAGTGGCTCGACGAACCCCTCGGTCCCGACATCACGCCCGAGATCACCTGGTTCCCGTTCGTCGGCTTCTGGCAGACCTCGGTGGACATGGCGGTGTCGTACGGGGTCGACGCGCCGCACGGCCACCGGTACGGGGCAGGGGCGGTCGACGGCTGGGCGGCGGTCCTTCCGCCACCGGGCTGGACCGCGTCCGACACGACCCGCCTGCGCGCCTTCATCGGCCACCGCCCGGCGGCGTACTGAACGCCCCGACCCCGAGCGCCCCTCAGGGAGCGCCTCCTCCGCTCCACACCGCTCAGGCGGTCTCCGCCGTCGGCCGAGCCCCGCCGTCCCCTCCGAGGGCCCCGCCTGCTCCAGGCGTTCCGTCCGCTCGTTCCGCCGGCCGTGCAGCCGCACGAGTGCCGCCGTCACCGTCGCGAGGACCGCGAGTGCGACCAGGGCCGGGACCAGGCCGACGAGCGGGCCCGCCGACAGGCAGCAGACGCCGCCCGTGGCCAGGGCGGTCGGCCGGCGGCCCGAGGTGCGCCGTACGATCGCCGCCGCACCGAGCAGGTACACGCCGACGCCACCGGTCAACGACCAGGCCACCACCCCGTGCAGGGGCTCGGCGAGGCCGTGGTGGCCGGTGTCGGCGACCTGCTGGAGGACCTTCTTCATGCCGAGCGCGCAGAGCACGACGCCCGCGACCAGCGGAAGGTGCAGGAAGGTGTACACATCGCTGGCGAACCGGGTGCGTGCGTCGCCGTCGAGCCCGGTGAGCCGGTGCTCCGCCGCCTCGCCGAGCTGCCGGAAGTACAGCCGCCACAGACCCGCCGACAGCAGCAGTCCGGCGGCGGAGGCGCCGAGCACGGCGACGGTGAGCGGGAATCCGGAGACGCCGACGCCCATCGCGACGATGGACTCGCCGAGCGCGATGATCACGATCAGTCCGTGCCGTTCGGCGAAGTGCCCGGGGGAGTTGACCCGCCAGCCGGAGGAGCCGTTGACGTAGATGCCGCCGTAGTCGACGACCACCGCCCCGAGCCACAAGAGGAGTTGGACCCGTCCGCTGTACGCGCTGCCGATCAGGACAGGAGCAGCGGCGGCAGGACGGACATCAGCGCCGTACGCCGAAGGATGGCGCGCAGCGCGGCGTCCCCGGGGCTGGAGATCCAGTACGAGGCGAGGTGGAGGACGCGCACCGCATTACCTCCCACGCAACCTCTCCGCGCCTCTGGGGGTCACGTCCTCCCAGGTGAGACCCACATGGGAGGACGAGCCCGCAGGCAGGGGAGCCAAAAGGGGAGCCACCGGGTGAGAACTACACGCCGTCGCGCTTGAAGATCTCGTCCATGGCTTCGGCTCCTTCTGTGATGACAGGTCGGATCTGCTTGCGGTAGACGGTCTCCGTCGTCTGGGTGCCGCTGTGGCCCACGACTCTCGCGATGATCTCGATCGGTGTTCCGTGGTCGGAGAGGAGGGAGACGAAGCTGGTCCGCAGCTCCCGCGTCGTCCAGCTACGGGGAGCCGGGAGGCCGGCGTCCTTGAGGAGCGCGCGGAGGCTCCTCAGGACACTGAGCCTTTTCCAACCTCATGTTGAGGCGTGGTGAAGGACGAGTACGGCCTTGACGATGTCGGTGATCCGGTTGGTACTGCAGCGGAGCTTCCGCAGGAGGCGCCAGCCCTTCAGGACGGCCATGGCCTGCTCGCCGACGCACCGGATCTTGGCGTGGCTGCTGTTGTGACGTCGCTTCCATCGCTTCAGCCGTCGGCCCCGGAAGGGGACTCGGATGTGCCGACCGGCGCCTTGGTAGGCCTTGTCCGCCCAGCATTTCAGTCCCGCGGCGGCGAGCGCGTCGACGATCCCGTGGCTTCGGGCGGCCGTCAGGTCATGGGTGGAGCCTGGCAGAGCGGCCGAGGCCCAGAGCAGTCGGCCGAACGGATCGGTGAGGACCTGCACATTCATGCCGTGCCGTTTGTGCTTCCCCGAGTAGTACGGCGTGTCGACGGCGATCCGGTCGATCGGCAGCAGGGTGCCGTCCAGGATCACGAACGCCTTCGTCCGGGCCGTCTCCATCACCTCGTCCAGGGACGGTGCGAGGACGCACAGGACTTCGATCGCCTCACGTATGTACCGGTAGACGGTCGCGATACCGATCCCGAACCCCGCGGCGAGCTGGGCGTAGGTGTCACCGCACCGCAGATGGGCCAGGGCGAGCAGGGCCTGGCGGCCGGCGGGCAGTCGCCGCCACCGTGTACCGAGCTCCCGCCGCCTCGCGGTGAGCTGTCGCGTCAGATGCCGCAGGGTGCTGCTGGACAGATCGATCGAGGACGGGTAGACAAGCACGCGAAGCTCCTGGCAGACGCGGGTGATCTTGGTCGAGAACCCGTCTACCAGGAGCTTCGTCGTTGCGTACAGCCCTTGACCCCCCAACAGCCCGGCATCACGGGCAGGTTGGAAAAGGCTCACTGCCAAGGATACGGTAGGAGCTGCGGTCGTAGGCCTTGATGAAGCGCTCGTTCGCGAGTCGATTCAATACCTGGCGGAGGGCAGTACGGCCAATCTCCAGATCTGCACTTAGTGTGCGCTCTGAGGGCAACTTGTCGCCCGGGCCGTATTTTCCTGCTTCAATCCATGACCGGATCTTCTCGTAGACCCTCTGTGTCTTGGGTCCCATTATTGGCGCGCTCCTGACTAATTGATTGGCGATGAGGTTCTAGGCCCCGACGAGCAGTAGATTCCCGCGATCTGTGGACTTCAAGGTGAGCAGGTCCTGCCGATTACACAGAGCCTTGAATGCGGAAGTAGCGATCTCGATCGACCTGTCCTTGTGCTTCGAGGACTCGAAGAAGTCGGGCTCTTTTGTTCCATGGACCAAGTTGCTGCGAACGGAGTACATTCTCTTAACTTCATTGAATAGTTCCCTGCGTGCTGACGAGTCGTGGGGCTCCAACACGTGAGCGATCGACCCTGCGATTCGGAAGCCTACTTCTCCCTGGTTTGTGCCAAATAGATTCTCCCAGCAGATAACCGCATCTACGAAGGAGTCCATCGGGTCAAACCTTTCAGACGCAGCCGATAGGATACGCCTCATCCCCATATCCAAGTTTGCAGGGTTCTTGCTGACCTTTGCGGACCACTCTGCAGCTCTGGCAGCTGCTTCTGCATCTATCTCGATGGGTGAATGTTGGCTCGCGACTGAGTGATGGATCGAGAAGCTTACCGAGTGACCGGATTCGATTGGATTTACGATGGTCGTTGCCACTCCGATGGGTGCTTGGGGTAGGCCTTCGCAGGAGAATAGGATTGCAAGCCGCTCAAGGTCGATCATACGGCGTAGCTCTGTGTTGGACTTGATAAGGTGACTTCGGAATTTCTCCCAATGGGAGTCTGAATCCGTGGCAGGGAAAATGTCCAGAATCTCGATTTGGCAGGGAATTTCCATGACCGACTTGATTCCGGCGGCATCCATGAAAGATTGATAGTCGCTGGGGGTGAGTGGGCGGATCGTTCCACCGTGAAGGCTGACCTCGGAGCCCTCTGGGATAGCTACATTGCTCAATCCGACCAACGCTTTGGTGCTTGCCTTTCGCGTGCGGGCGAGTTTGCGAGCGTCTTGAAGTGACTGCCGAACTAGATCGCAGAATTCTGCAAGTGTGCAATCGGTCGTTGCCTTCTTGAGCGCAGCGCGCAAGAGTGCCCCGGCGAGCGTTGCTAGTTGAAAGCTCGAACTTGCCCCGGTCGACCAGTAGATCATTGACGCGATTTCAATGCCGAGCCCATCGTAAGTTTTCGGGTCGGGTGCGTCCGGGAATAGTTGCTTCAGGTCGGAATCTTCCAGGATCAATCGGCTCAGGTCTTTTGCCGATTGGGTGCCACGAAACGCGATACCTCCCGTCATCGCTGACGACATTCCTCCGGGGTCGCCCAAGGGGAGGGGTGTGAAAAGAGTGGCAGGGTACGCGTCGCTGGCGATTGTAAGCAAGGCCGCTTCGATAGGGTCGGAGCTTCCCCTTGTGTCTATTCTCCCTCCGCAGAACTTGCGGAGAATATTGGCTACGGATGATTGTGAAGACTCGTCGTACTGCATCACGTGCATCCTGGCCACAGCGGCCTGGTAATCATCGCTATTGGACTGGGCGGTCTGGCAAATCTTCTCCAGGGCCTCGATAACTTCTTGCTGGTCCTGTGAGAGGGATAGCGATGACATCTCTTCGGTTGATGAATTAATGCAGTAGCTAATGAATCGATCACCGAAGAATTCCCTGGCAGTCTCCATGGTGCGATCATAGTGGGGGATGTCTCCGGTGGGCCGCTGAACAGCCGTAATCGATGGGTCAGTAGATCTCGGCAGCACTGCAAGACCCAGGCTGCTTTCCGCCTCAGCGCGCGTGCCCGCCAGTGAGCAGGGCCGTTCCTGGGTCGCCCGAAGGCGGCCGAGGAGCACCGTGGGCCACGGCTCCGCGAGGCTTCCACCTGTGACGACAGGGATCCGGGGAGAGAAGCGGGTTGCCCCGTGGCTCCCTCCGCAAACAAGAAGCAGCGGGCAGTCCACATGTGCGTCGCCCTTGCTTTCGAGTCGGAGGGTTGGGGACCCCGGACTGGCAGTCGTGGCGACCTGGCCGACCAGGGAGCCAGATGGGGAGCCACGCGAGGCGACACGTAGCAGACGAAGGCGAACTCTAGCGACCGCAGTGGTTCCCCAGAAGCGCGGCGAGCGGGCGTCCGGCCGAGGCTGAGGGAAGGCCCGCATTACCTCCCACGTAATCGACCCCCCGCGCCCCGCCCGGCATGCTCAGGACCACCGGAACCCGGGCGGCGCACTCCGCTCGGGCTCCGGGCTCAGCGCCCGTACGAACGTCCCCCTTGGAGGGTGATCCACCATGTCCCAGGCCCTGCTGTCCGGTCTCGCCCGCACCGCCCGGCCCCAGGCCGCGGTGCGCCGCTTCCTGGCCCTCGACGCCGTCGTCACCGGCGCCAACGGCGTCGCCTACGCCGCCGCCTCGGGACCGCTCGGTGAGTTCCTCGGCGTCGACTCCGGCCTTCTGTTCGAACTCGGCGTCTTCCTCACCCTGTTCGCCGCCGGGGTCGGCTGGCTCGCGAGCCGCCCGCAGCCCCCGGCGCTCCTCGTGAAGCTCGTCGTCGACGCCAACGCCCTCTGGGCCGTGCTGAGCGTCGTCGCCCTGATCGCCTGGCTGGAGCCGACCACCGCAGGCCTGGTGTGGACCCCGATGCAGGCGGCCACCGTCGCCGGCTTCGCCGCACTCCAGTGGGCTGCCCTCCGGGCCGTCGCCGCTAGCCGCTGACCGGCGGCAGTGACCGCAGATACGCGACCGTCTCCGGGTCGGCCGGGAGGAACGTCTCGATGGCCAGCTCGGCGACGGTCACGTCCAGCGGCGTGTTGAACGTCGAGATCGACGACACGAACGACAGCACCCGCCCGTCGTGCTCGATCCGCAGCGGCAGCGCGAAGTAGGGGTACGGCTCCTCGTCCGACGCACCGGCACCGGTACCACCTGCGTCGGTGTCCGCGTCCGGCGGCAGCGGGTACGCCGCCACCTCCGCGTACAGCGCGCGCAGCGACTCCGATCGCGCCAGACCGATCTGACGCTCCATCTGCGCCAGCAGATGCCCCCGCCACTCCCGCAGGTTCCGGATCCGGGGCGCGAGGCCCTCCGGGTGCAGGGTGATCCGCATCGTGTTCAGCGGCGGGGTCAGCAGATGCTCCGGCAGCCCTTCGAGCAGCAGCCCGATGCCCCGGTTGGCCGCCACCACCGTGTACGAGCCGTCCACCACGAGCGCCGGATACGGCTCGTACCCCTGGAGCAGCCGCTCGATGCCCTCCCGGAGCGTCTCCAGGCGCGGGGCGTCGATCGGCGACTCCGTGTACCGGGGCGCGTACCCGGCGGCGAGCAGCAGCGCGTTCCGCTCGCGCACCGGCACCTCCAGGTGCTCGGCCAGCCTCAGCACCATGTCCTCGCTCGGCCGCGACCGCCCCGTCTCCACGAACGAGATGTGCCGCGCCGAGGAGTCGGCGCGCAGCGCCAGCTCCAGCTGGCTCAGCCGTCGCTGCTCGCGCCAGCCGCGCAGCAGCGGCCCCACCCCCGTGTCGCTCACGACAGTCGTCATGGCCAGACGGTATCCCAGAGGGGTCCCCGGGTACGTTTCCCCGGGGACCCCCGTCCGTCACCCGCGCCACCCGTCCGGAGGGAGCACCGCCGTGCCCACACAGCCGCTGTCGCAGAAGGAGATCGAGGACCGACTGCGGGAGCTTCCCGGCTGGTCGGTCGCAGAGGACCGCCTGACCCGCGCCTACCGGCTCGACGACCACTTCGCCGCCACCGCGCTCGTGGTCCATGTGGCCCGGATCCAGCAGGAGCTGGGCCACCACTCCGACCTGACCCTGGGGTACGACACCGTCTCCCTGTCCGTGAACACCCACTCCGCGGGCGGCGCCGTCACCGGGAAGGACTTCGAACTCGCCGAGCGCGTCGAAGGGATCGCGCCCGGCCACGGCGCCCGCTGACCCCCACCGGTCACCGCACCCCTCGTAGGATCGGGGGCATGGGGGAGACCGTGCTCGACTACGAGACCGAGGCAGCGCACTACGACCGGACCCGGGGCGGGGTGCCCCGGGCCGAGGCGGCGGCCGAGGCCGTGCTCCGGCTCGTCCCGCCCGGCGCCCGCACCCTGCTCGACCTGGCCTGCGGCACCGGTCTCGTCACCGAACGACTCGTCAGGCCCGGACTGCGCGTCCACGGCGCCGACGCCGCCCACGCCATGCTGCGGGTCGCGGCCGGACGCGCACCGGGCCGGGTCGTACGCGCCGACGCCCGTCGGCTGCCGCTCCCCGCAGCCGCCGTGGACGCGGTCAGCGCCGTCTGGCTGCTGCACCTCGTGCCGTTCGCGCCGGACGTGGTCGCCGAGGCGGCCCGCGTCCTGCGCCCCGGCGGTGTCCTGGTCGTCACCGTCGACAAGGACACCGCCCATGACGTCGGCAGCGACATCGACGCGATCCTGCGCCCCCACCGCTCGGCCGCCGCCGCCTCCGACCGCGCCGATCTGATCACCCGTCACGCGGAGGCCCACGGCCTCGAACCCGCCCCCGGCACCCGTTTCAGGGGGCACGGCCAGGGCGCCACCCCGCGCGACACCGTACGGAAGCTGCGGGCCGGGTACTTCGCCTCCTGGTTCCCCGGCGACGACCCGGCCACGACCGAGGAACTCGCCGCCACCCTGGCGGCGCTGCCGGACCAGGACCGCCCCCGCGACGACCCCCGCTACCGGCTGGCGTGCTTCGTCAGGCGCGGCTGAACGTCCTCACCCGTCCGTCCCGGCCCTCCGCCGAGGAAGCGAACCACGCGTCACGCGGCCACCCCCGTCGTGCCCGACGGCAGCGCGTCCGCCAGGTAACCGGCCGGACCGACTTCCACTCCCGGCTCCACCGCGACGAGGCGACCGTCCGCATCTCCGCACGCGGAGCCGCCCGCCTCACCGGGGCCGCCGCACGCGCGCTCGCCGCCACCGGCACCCCGGAGCCCGACGGCTGGACCCGCGCCACCCTCCCCGTCGAATCGCCCGACCACGCCCACGCCATGCTCCTCGGGCTCGGCGCGGAGGCGGAGGTCCTCGCGCCGGACCTCCGCGCCCGCATCGCGGTGACCGTACGGACCCTCGCCGAGCGGTACGTCTGAGCCGGCGGCCGTACGGACCCCGGCCGGGCGGTGCGCCGGTGCCGTTCGCGCGCCGCCCGGAGCCGGTCTCAGGACGCGGACGTCCGACCGTCCCACGCCTCCGTCGCGAAGTCGGCGAACGGGCGCGGGTCGCGGCCCAGCACCTGCTTCACCCCGTCCGTCACCGAGGCGTTGTGGCCGTCGAGGAGCGTCGCGAAGAGGTTCGCCAGCCATGCGGCCTCCGGGGCCGGGAGCCCGAAGCCCGCGAGGAATCCGGCGTAGTCGGCCTCGGACACCGGCTCGTAGACCACCGGACGGCCCGAAGCGCGGGAGATCTCCGCCGCCACCTCCGCGAAGCCCACCGGCCGGGGCCCCGTCAGCTCGTGCGTCCGGCCCGCGTGGCGGTCGTCCGTCAGGGTCTCCACGACCACGTCCGCGAGGTCGTCGGCGTCGATGAACGGCTCCGCCGTGTCACCCGCGGGGAAGACGACCGAGCCCGCCGCGACGCCCTCGGCGAGCAGCCCCTCGGAGAAGTTCTGCGCGAAGAACGAGGCCCGTACGACGGTCAGTTCCACCCCTTCGGCCGCCTCCCGCAGGGCCTCCTCCGCCGCGACCGCCTCCGGCTCCCCGCGCCCGGACAGCAGGGTGAGCCTCCCCACCCCGGCCTCCACGGCCAGGCGGCCGAAGGTCCGCATCGCCTCGACCGCGCCGGGGGCTGCGAGGTCCGGGTAGTAGGCCACGTACGCGGAGTCGGCGCCGCGCAGCGCCGGAGCCCAGGTGTCCGGGGCCTCCCAGTCGAAGGGGGTCGCGCCGGTACGGGACCCGGCGCGAACCGTCGCCCCGCGCGCCGTGAGCCGCTCGGCCACGCGCTGCCCGGTCTTCCCGGTGGCGCTCGTGACGAGCACGGTCGGCGCGGCCCCGCCGCCCTGAGCGCCCTGGGCGTTCTGGGCGTTCCGAGTGGTGTGAGTGTCCTGCGAGTTGTTCGTCTGGTTCGTCATGGGTCAAGACTCCCGCCCACGGACCCCCGTGCCCATGCTCCGCAGTCTCACGTCCCTGCGTCTGCGTCTCACCCGGCCGCCTACCCTTGGGTCCCATGGACGTACTCGCCGGACTCCTCGACGGCCCCCGCGCCAGGGGCGCCTTCCTGCTCCGCATGATCATGGAACCGCCGTGGTCCGTACGCATCGAGGACGGTGCGCCGATCTGTCTGATGTGCGTCACCTCGGGCGAGGCCTGGATCGTCCCCGGGACCGGCGACCCCGTCCTGCTGCGGCCCGGTGACATCGCCATCGCCCGCGGCCCGGAGCCGTACACCGTCGCGGACGCCCCCGACGCGCCGCCCCGTGCCCGTATCGGACCCGACGGCGCCTGCTCCACCCTCTCCGGGGAGCCGCTCGCCCAGACCATGCGGCTCGGCGTCCGCACCTGGGGCAACGCCCCGGACGGCGGCACCACGGTGCTCATCGGCACCTATCTGATGGACGGCGAGGTCGGCCGCCGGCTGCTCGACGCCCTGCCGGACCTGCTGCACCTGCCCGCGGACGTGTGGAAGTGCCCCCTCATGCCCTTCCTCGACGAGGAGATCGCCCGCGACGAACCCGGCCAGAGCGTCGTCCTCGACCGGGTCCTCGACCTGCTGCTCATCGCCGCCGTCCGTGCCTGGTTCTCCCGGCCCGACGCCGAGGCGCCCGCCTGGTACCGGGCCATGGGCGACCCGGTCGTCGGCCGGGCGCTCCGGCTGCTCCAGGACGACCCCGCCCATCCGTGGACCGTCGCGTCGCTCGCCGCGAAGACGGGCGTGTCACGGGCGTCGCTCGCCCGCCGCTTCACCGAACTCGTCGGCGAGCCCCCGATGGCGTACCTCACCGACTGGCGGCTCGCGCTCGCCGCCGACCTGCTGCGCGAGACGGACTCCACCGTCGAGTCCGTCGCCCGGCAGGTCGGCTACAGCGGGGCCTTCGCCCTGAGCGCGGCGTTCAAGCGGGTCAGGGGCGTCAGTCCGCAGGGACACCGCACGGGGGTGTGAGCCGTACGGACGCCGTTCCGGGGCGTGACGCGTACGGACACCGCTCCAGGGCGTGAGCCGTACGATCACCGCCCCGGCGCGTGACCCGTGCCACGACGGGCACGGATTCCTTGCCGGACCGGCAACTCTTCTCGCGATCCCGGTCGACTCCCCGCACGCTGGGACCATGACTCAGCAGATCGCGTCCCACGACGGACACGCCCACGGCGAGGGCCACGGCCACCAGCACTCCGCCGGCCACGCGGCAGCCCCGGCCCACAAGCACGGCCACGGTCACAAGCACGGTCACGACAGCACCCACCTCGACTGGAACGAGATCGCTCCGCTCCTGGAGCGGCAGGCCGAGGTCGCGAGCCCCGCCTACGCGGACGCCGCCGCCTGGCTCGGCACGCTCGCCCCGGTGCCGGGCGTCCGCCGGGTCCTCGACATCGGCAGCGGTCCCGGTGTCATCACCGGTCTGCTCGCGGAGGCCTTCCCGGCCGCCGAGACGGTCGCCGTCGACGGCACCCCCGAACTCCTCGTCCGCGCCGAGGCCCGTGCGCGGGCGCGAGGCCTCGGCGCCCGCGTCTCCACCCTGCACGCCGAACTCCCCGAGGGCATCGCGGGCCTGGGTGCGGCCGACCTGATCTGGGCCGGCAACTCGATGCACCACATGGGCGACCAGCGGGCCGCGCTCGTCGAGTTCGCCGGGCTGCTGAACCCCGGCGGTGTGATGGCCCTCGTCGAGGGCGGGCTGCCCACCCGTCATCTGCCCTGGCACATCGGCATCGGCCGGCCCGGCTTCGAGGCCCGCCTCGACGCCGCCCACGCCGACTGGTTCGGCGAGATGCGCGCCGAACTCCCCGGCTCCAAGGACGAGCCGGACGACTGGCGGGCGCTCCTCGCCTCCGCCGGGCTCACCCCGGCCGGCACCAGGACGTTCCTCACCGACCTCCCCGCGCCGGTGTCCCCACTGGTGCGGGAGCTGGTCATCGCCCACTACACCCGGATCCAGGAGGGCTGGGGCGGCCGTCTCGACGCGGACGACGCCGCGACCCTCGACCGGCTCCTGGACCCGTCCGACGAGCGGTCCCTGCACCACCGCACGGACCTGTACTACCTCACGGCCCGCACGGTCCACACCGCCCGCAAGGGCTGACGGACCGCACCCGGAACCGTCAGGACACCGGCTCCAGCCGCCACCACTGGAACGGGGAGTCGGTGTCCTCCCACTGCCGTACGTTGCCCCCGTCGTCCTTCGAACCGTCGGCGACCTCCAGGAACAGGCCGCTGACGAAGCTCACCAGCGCGACCGTCCCCGGCGACTGCAGGTCCTGCTCGATGATCCACTCCTGCGCGCCGAAGTTGTTCGCCCTCCACTGCTGGACGTTGGCGCCGTTCTCCGTGGACGCGCCCGCGACGTCGAGCCGCTTGCCGCTGGCCGCGTTGACCAGGTGGTGGAGCCCGCCGCCGTTGGGCACCGAGCTGATGTGCCAGTGCTGCGCGGGAGTTCCGCGCTCGGCGCCCTGCTGCACGTTGGCACCGCTGCGGCCCGACCCCTCGTACACCTCCAGGAGCAGCCCGCTGGCCACGTTCCGCACCCGGTAGAGGCCCTCCTCGACGGGCACCGGAGAACCACTCACGCATCGACTCCTTCGTCACGCACCGCTGTTGGACCCGACACTATGTCCCGGGTACGACAACGGCGGGTACGGCGAAGGCGCTGCCCACAGCCGTCCGCCGACGACCGCCCGGCCGGTGTCGGAGGCGCCTGCTGTCACCATGACCCGGTGACCGCACACGAACCCACCCCCCCCCGCCCCGCGCGACGACATCGACGCACGCGACGACGCCGCCCTGTTCGACGACCCCGCCGTGGACGCGCAGCCGCTGGGCCCCGGTCCCGAGGGGCTGCTGCGCGTCGGCGCCTTCGACCTCGGGTACTGCGACCCGGGCGAGGTGTTCGTCGATCCGACGACGGGAGCGGTCGGCATGCGGCAGCCCGACGGCAGCCACGGCCCGGGCGGCGACGCCGTCTTCCCGCTCGCCCGCGACCTGGACGCCTTCGTCCGCCTCCTGGAGGGCGTACGCCGCCACATGGGCGCCTGCTGGGACCCGTACCCGGGGGAGGCGGGCGTGTCGGCCTTCCTCCGCGCGATGGACGCCGTCGACGCCGGAGCGCTGGCCGAGGGGGCGCCCGGCGCCGGGATCTGGGAGCACCTCTTCGCTTCCGTCACCGAACTCGGCGTGTACGGCTACTGAGGCCGGGCGCGCAGCCGGCGCCGCACCGCCGAGACGGCGCGGCGCCGGAGGGTTCCGCGCCTTCAGGCGCCGACGTTGAACTCCGCCGGGTCCGGGCCGAGACGGCGGCTCTCGTCGAGCGCCGCGATGGCGGCCAGGTCCTCGGCGTCCAGCTCGAAGTCGAAGACCTCGATGTTCTCCCGGATACGGGAGGGGGTGACGGACTTCGGGATGACCACGTTCCCCAGCTGGAGGTGCCAGCGCAGCACGACCTGGGCCGGGGTGCGTCCGTGCTTGCGGCCGATCGCGACGATCGCCGGGACGTCCAGGAGGCCCTTGCCCGAGCCGAGCGGCGACCAGGCCTCGGTCGCGATCCCGTGCCGGGCGTGCGCCTCGCGCGAGGCCGCCTGGGTGAGCTGGGGGTGCAGCTCGATCTGGTTGACGGCGGGGACGACGGAGGTCTCGCCGATCAGCCGCTCCAGGTGCTCCGGGAGGAAGTTCGAGACGCCGATCGCCTTGGCGCGCCCGTCCGCGTAGATCTTCTCGAACGCCCGGTACGTGTCGACGTACGCGTCCTTCGCCGGGACCGGCCAGTGGATCAGGTACAGGTCGACGTGGTCGAGGCCGAGCTTGTCGAGCGAGTCGTCGAAGGCCTTGAGGGTCGAGTCGTAGCCCTGCTCGCTGTTCCACAGCTTGGTGGTGACGAAGAGGTCCTCGCGGGCGATCCCGGAGGCGGCGAGAGCACGGCCGGTGCCCTCCTCGTTCCCGTAGATCGCGGCGGTGTCGATCGAGCGGTAGCCGGCCTCCAGAGCCGTCGCCACGGCGTCCGCGGCCTCGTCGTCCGGCACCTGCCAGACACCGAAGCCCAGCTGCGGCATCCGGACGCCGTTGTTCAGGGTGACGGAGGGAACCTTGCTGTCCGTGCTCACGTGGGAGGGGTCCTTACTTGTCGCGGTTCGTGACGGTCGCGCACCCGCTCCAGCTCGTACGGGGGCGTCCCCACCGTCAACGATCACGGGGCCTCCCGCATTCCGCGCCCCGGCCCCTGGCCCGCCCCGGAGCCCCCCGGCCGGTCCCGGCGTGACGCGCCCGCTCAGCCGTACAGCGCCGCGACCTCCGCCGCGTACGCCCGCTCGATCGCCTTCCGCTTGAGCTTCAGCGACGGGGTGAGCAGCCCGTGCTCCTCGCTGAACGGATGCGCCAGGATGCGGAAGGTGCGGATCGACTCGGCCTGCGAGACGAGCGTGTTCGCGGCCACCACCCCCCGCCGGATCTCGGTCTCCAGGGACGGATCGCGCACCAGCTCCGACGGCGCGAGCGGCGGGCGCCCCTGCATCGCGAGCCAGTGCTCCACCGCCTCCTGGTCGAGCGTCACCAGCGCGGCGACATAGGGCCGGTCGTTGCCGACGACGATGCACTGGGATATCAGCGGATGCGCCCGGACCCGCTCCTCAAGACCCGTCGGCGCGACGCTCTTGCCGCCCGAGGTCACCAGGATCTCCTTCTTGCGCCCGGTGATCGTCAGATAGCCGTCCTCGTCGAGGGCGCCCAGGTCCCCGGTGGCCAGCCAGCCGTCGTTGAGCACGGCGGCCGTCGCCTCGGGGGCGTTGAGATAGCCGGAGAAGACCTGGCCGCCGTACAGCCAGACCTCGCCGTCCTCCGCGATGTGCACCGTCGTCCCCGGCACCGGCTGCCCGACCGTGCCGTACTTCGTCCGCTCCGGCGGGTTCGCGGTGGCGGCGGCGGACGACTCCGTCAGCCCGTACCCCTCGTACACCGTGATCCCCGCGCCCGCGAAGAACAGCCCCTGCCGGCGGTCCATCGCGGAACCGCCCGACATCGCGTGCCGCAGCCGCCCGCCCAGGGCGGCGCGGACCTTCACGTACACCGTCTTCTCGAAGAACTGGTGCTGCACGCGCAGCGCCGCCGAGGGCCCGGGGCCGGTCCCGAACGCCTTCTGCTCCAGCGCCTCCGCGTACGAGACCGCCACCTCCACGGCCTTGTCGAACGGGCCGGCCTTACCGTCCCGCTCCGCCTTGCGCCGGGCCGCGTGGAAGACCTTCTCGAAGACGTACGGCACCGCCAGGACGAAGCTCGGCCGGAACGCCGCGAGGTCCGGCAGCAGCTCGCCCGCCGCCATCACCGGCTGGTGCCCCAGCTTCACCCCGCTGCGGACCGCCGCGACCTCCACCATCCGCCCGAAGACGTGCGCGAGCGGCAGGAACAGCAGCGTCGAGGCCTGCTCGCCCGGCCGGGAACGGAACACCGGCTCCCAGCGGCCCACCAGCATGTCCGTCTCGAACATGAAGTTGGCGTGGGTGATCACACAGCCCTTCGGGCGGCCGGTCGTCCCCGAGGTGTAGATGACCGTCGCCACCGTCTCCGGGGTCACCGCCCTGCGGTGCCGGTGCACGACGTCCTCGTCGATGTCGGACCCCGCCGCCGTCAGCTCGTCCACCGCGCCCGCGTCCAGCTGCCACAGGCGCTGGAGCCGGGGCAGCCGGTCGATCACCGAGCCGATCGTCATCGCGTGGTCCTCGTGCTCCACCACGCACGCCGTGACCTCGGAGTCGTACAGCATCCAGAAGACCTGCTCGGCGGAGGAGGTCGGGTACACGGGCACGGGCTGCGCACCCACCGTCCA
The DNA here is from genome assembly GCF_040297565.1 of Streptomyces sp. NPDC001728. NCBI lineage: Bacteria > Bacillati > Actinomycetota > Actinomycetes > Kitasatosporales > Streptomycetaceae > Streptomyces > Streptomyces sp. NPDC001728. The sequence goes on along the minus strand of NZ_JBEOZK010000010.1, from coordinate 168,166 downwards.
CAGGGCGAAGTCGAACAGCGTCCACTCGTAGCGGGTACGGGCCATGATCGCGACCCGGTCGCCGAACCGCACGCCCTCCGCGATCAGGCCCTTCGCGAGGCCGAGGACCTCGTCCCTGAACCGCGCCGCCGACACCTCCCGCCACTCCCCGTCGGGATCCTTCCGGCCGAAGGACACCCGGTCCGGCTCGGCCAGGGCACGGTCGAACACGGCGTCCGCCAGACCGCCGACCTGAGGCGCCGCCTCGACGGGCGGCACGGTGAACTCGCGCACTGACCTGCTCCTCGACGGCTCGGTGGCTGGAAAAGCCCGTTGTCGCGCTCCGTACGGCGGGGTGACCGTATCCCACCCGACTGCCCGGCGGGAGGGCCTTCACCAAGCCGGGACATTCCGTGTTCGCACAGGTCAGGATGGGTGGGGGAGCCAAGTCACGGGTCCGGCGGGGCCGTTACCGACCGCGCGGTACGCCCACCGGGGTCGAATCTCCACGGAATCTGTACGGACCGCTCACCGGAGCGCCGTGGGGCCGGGACTGTGCGGTCGCTGAGGGGCGTCCGACCGGTGGGGAAGCGCGCCGCAGGCCCGCATCCGCCCACCGGCCGTCCGCCCGGCCCTGGCGCCGACCGCCCGCCCCCGTACCCCTCAGCCCGGCCGGTGCAGCCGGTCCCCGCCCGCCAGGATCGCCTCCGCCAACGCGTCCGCCGCCTCCTGCACGGCCCCGCCCCGCCGCCCCGCGCGCAGCACGAAGCCCACGTCACCCAGCTCCGGAAGCCCCGCACGGGCCGGCAGCGGCACGAGACCAGGTGGCACCATGCCCCGGGTGTGCGCCATCACCCCGAGCCCCGCGCGGGCCGCCGCCACGTTCGCACTCAGGCTGGAACTCGTACACGCGATCCGCCACGCCCGGCCCTGCGCCTCCAGAGCCTCGAGTGCCCGCGCCCGGGTGATCCCCGGCGGCGGGTACAGGATCAGCGGGACCGGACGGTCCGGATCGAGCCGCAGCCCCGGCGCGCCGATCCAGATCAGCGTGTCCTCCCACACGAGCCGGCCCTCGCTCTCAGCGCCGCGCCGTTTCGCCAGGATCAGATCGAGCCGCCCGGCGGCCAGCCGGGCCTGGAGCGTCCCGGACAGCTCGACCGTCAGCTCCAGGTCGACCTCGGGGTGCTCGCGCCGGAACGACTCCAGGATCTCCGGCAGCCGGGTCGTCACGAAGTCCTCCGACGCTCCGAACCGCAGCCGTCCGCGCAGCCGGGTCCCGCCGAAGAACGCCGCCGCCCGCTCGTGCGCCTGGAGGATCGTGCGCGCGAATCCGAGCATCGCCTCGCCGTCCTCCGTCAGCGCCACCCGGTGGGTGTCCCGGGTGAAGAGCGGCCGGCCGGTGGCCTCCTCCAGGCGCCGCACATGCTGGCTGACGGTCGACTGCCGCAGCCCCAGCCGGTCGGCGGCCCTGGTGAAGCTCAGGGTCTGGGCGACGGCGAGGAAGGTGCGCAACCGGGTGGGCTCGTACACGGGACGACCGTACCCGCTCATCGCGATTCGTGATGACAGTCAGAGCGCTGTACGGGATTCCCGATCACCGGCCCGTGGAGCAGGATGGGAAGGCGCGACCAGCCCCCGTAGTGCACGAAGCCGTGGAGCCCATGACCGTCCGTACGCCCGCCCGCACCCCACGCCGTGTCCTCCGCCCGCCGTCCCGGCTGCCCGTCGACGGTTACGTCCTCGCCCTGCTCGGTACGGTCGGCCTCGCCGCGCTGCTGCCCGCCTCGGGCGCCGCCGCCGACGTCGCGGAAGGCACGACCACCGGAGCCGTCGCCCTCCTCTTCTTCCTCTACGGCGCCCGGCTCTCCACCCGCGAAGCCCTCGACGGCCTCAAGCACTGGCGGCTCCACCTCACCGTCCTCGGCAGCACCTTCCTGCTCTTCCCGCTCCTCGGCCTCGCCGCGCGCGGCCTCGTCCCCACCGTCCTCACGCCCCAGCTCTACAGCGGTCTCCTCTTCCTCTGCCTGGTGCCGTCCACCATCCAGTCGTCCATCGCCTTCACCTCGATCGCGCGCGGCAACGTGCCCGCCGCGATCTGCGCCGGCTCCTTCTCCTCGCTCGCCGGCATTCTCCTCACCCCGCTGCTCGCGGCCCTGCTCCTCGGCAGCAGCGCCGGCGGCCTCTCCGCCGACGCGCTGCTCAAGATCGTGCTCCAGCTGCTCGTTCCGTTCCTCGCCGGACAGTTCCTGCGCCGCTGGGTCGGCGGCTTCCTGGTACGCCACAAGAAGGTCCTGGGGTACGTCGACCGGGGATCGATCCTCCTCGTCGTCTACACCGCGTTCAGCCAGGGCATGGTCGCCGGCATCTGGCACCTCGTCACCCCGGCCCGGCTCGGTCTGCTGGTCGCCGTCGAGGCCGCGCTGCTCGCCGCGATGCTGGCCCTGACCTGGTACGGGGCCGGGCGCCTCGGCTTCGGCCGGGCCGACCGGATCGCGATCCAGTTCGCCGGCTCGAAGAAGAGCCTGGCGGCCGGACTGCCGATGGCCAGCGTCCTCTTCGGCCCCGAGGCCGCCCTCGCCGTGCTCCCGCTGATGCTCTTCCACCAGATGCAGCTGATGGTCTGCGCGGTCCTCGCGAAGCGCCGCGCGCGCGACCCGGAGCCGGGGGAGACCCCGCCGGAACTCGGGGAGGCCCTGCCGGAGCCGGGGGAGACCCCGCCGGAGCGTGCGGAGGCCGCGCCGGCGCCCGCCCCGGCCCCCGTAGGCCGGATCACACCCACGGCCGCCCCGAGATGATCAACGGGGCCGCTACGGTGCTCCCATGCCCGCACTCGATTCCGGTCGCACCGCGCTCGTCCTCGTCGACCTCATGGAACGCATCGTCGCGCTGCCCCTCGCGCCCCGCCCCGGCACCGACGTCCTCGCCGCAGCCGCCCGGCTCGCCGACACCTTCCGGGCGGCCGGCGCCCCCGTCGTCCACATCCGCGTCGAGCGGCCGAACGTCGAGGCCCAGCCGCCCGGCAGCGAGCTGGTCCCCGACCTCGTCCGCGACGGCGAACCCGTCGTGGTGAAGGGCACCATCGGCGGCTTCCACGACACCGGACTCCATGAACTGCTGTCAGGGTTCGGCGCCACCACCCTCGTCCTCGGCGGCATCGCCACCAACCTCGGCGTCGAGTCCACCGCCCGCGCCGCCTGCGACCTCGGCTACGACCTGGTCTTCGCCGAGGACGCCATGACCGCGCTCACCGCCGAGGAGCACCACGCCTCCGTCGGCCTCGACTTCCCCCGCCTCGGCACGGTCGCCCCGGTCTCCGCGATCACCCTGGACGGCCCCGAGTGACCCCGGTCCCGATACGGTACGGGGCCCGCCCCTGCTCCCTGGTCGTCTGCCGGGGCTGCTGCTGCGGCGACGCCCGCAAGAACCCCGGCACCGACCACACCGGCCAGCTCGCCCGCCTCCGGGCCGCCGCCGCGGCCTCCGGCGGCCGGCTCGCCGTCCGTACCAGCGACTGCCTCGGCCCCTGCGCACAGGCGAACATCGTCGTCGTCCAGCCCTCCACCGAGGGCCGGCGGCGCGGCGGAAAGGCCGCCTGGATCGCCTTCACCCTCGACGAGGACGCCCTCGACGACATCCTCGCCTGGACCGGGGCCGGCGGCCCCGGCCTCGCCCCGCCCCCGGCCACCCTCGCGCTCCAGATGATCGACCCGCCGAAGAACTGACCCCGTCGCGGCTCCGGCCAGGGGCGGCGGGGGCCGTGCCCCACAGGGGTCCTTGTCACGGTCGGCCAAGCGGTACGGGGGAATCTTGGTGGTTTACGTCACCGGTTACCCATGAGTCGCTGGCAAGACTGGGGGATCCTGCCGGACGATCGAACCACCTAGGGGGTCCCGAGTATGACGGGCACTCGCATTGCCGCGCTCGGGCACTACCAGCCCGCCAAGGTGCTGACCAACCAGGATCTCGCGGAGTTGGTCGACACCGACGACGCGTGGATCACGAGCCGGGTCGGCATCCGCACCCGGCACATCGCCGGGCCCGACGAACCCGTCGACGAGCTCGCCGCCCACGCGGCGGGCAAGGCCCTGGCCACCGCGGGGCTCAGCCCGGACGACATCGACCTCGTCCTCGTGGCCACCTCCACGGCCATCGACCGCTCGCCCAACACGGCCGCCCGGGTCGCCGCCCGCCTCGGCATGATCTCGCCCGCGACCATGGACCTCAACGTGGTCTGCGCCGGTTTCACCCACGCCCTGGCCACCGCCGACCACGCGGTACGGGCGGGCGGCGCGCGCCGCGTCCTGGTGATCGGCGCCGACAAGATGTCCGACGTGGCCGACTGGACGGACCGCACCACCTGCGTCCTCGTCGGCGACGGCGCGGGCGCCGCGATCGTCGAGGCCGTGGACGAGGAGCAGAGCGTGCCCGCCATCGGCCCGGTGCTGTGGGGCTCGGTCCCGGAGATGGGCAACGCCGTCCGGATCGAGGGCACCCCGCCCCGCTTCGCCCAGGAGGGCCAGAGCGTCTACCGCTGGGCCACCCAGCAGCTCCCGGCCCTCGCCCGCAAGGCCTGCGAGCGCTCCGGCATCGCCCCCGAGGAACTCGCGGGCGTGGTCCTGCACCAGGCCAACCTGCGGATCATCGAGCCGCTCGCCGCGAAGATCGGCGCCGTGAACGCGATCGTCGCCCGCGATGTCGTCGACTCCGGCAACACCTCGGCCGCCTCCATCCCGCTCGCCCTGGCCAAGCTCGTCGAGCGCGGCGAACTCCCCACCGGAGCGCCGGTCCTGCTCTTCGGCTTCGGCGGGAACCTCTCGTACGCGGGACAGGTCGTCCGCGTTCCGTAGCCGGTACGGGCATGCCCCGTTCGGCGGAGCCCGGTGGCGGCGCGCCGGGGGCGGACCTAGCTTCGATCGCGGTGAGGGTCATCGCCTTCCGGCCCCGGAATCGCTCCGCGGCCGAGCCCTCGCGTGATCTGGAGGACCGCCATGCGCGCGATACGTGCCGCTTCCGCCGCCCTGCTGGGCGCCGCCGCCGTGGTCGCGGTCGCGCCGACGGCCCTGGCGGACGAGGGCAACCACGACGTCACGTCGTTCGGCTTCTCCGTCAGCCCCGCGACGGTCGCCCCCGGCGGCACCGTCACCCTCACCTCGGACGGCTGCGAGGTCCCTTCGGTGACGGTCACCTCCGGGGTCTTCGAAACGGTCACCCTCGCCGAGGGCCGGGCGGGCACCGCCACCGTCGACTTCGACGCCAAGGCGGGAACCCAGTACGAGATCACCTTCGACTGCAAAGGTGAGCGCGGCACCACCAAACTCACCATCGCCCAGGGCGACCAGGGCGGGAACCGGCCCGAGCACGACAACGGCGTGTCCCCCGGCGCGCACAAGGGCGTGAAGGCCGGCTACGGCACCACCGCGGCCTCCGGATCGACCCCCGAGGGCCTGGGAGCCACCGAGGTCGTCACCGGTGCGCTGCTCATCGCCGGGGCGCTCGGTGCCGCCGTCGTACTGACCCGACGCCGGGCCGCCCACGGCCGTCCCTGACGGCTCGCACCAGGGGGACCTGAAACGGCCCCTCCGCCCCGGTGTGACGAGGTCCGGGACGGAGGGGCGCCACCCCGCGCACGGGGCGGCGGCGCGGGCAGGACGACGAGAAGGGCGACGGACGTGGGGTGGTCGGACGACGGCGCGGCCGGGTCGACGCACACGGCGGCGCCGAGCGGCGCGGGCCGGCCGGACGGATTGTCCCGGCGCGGCGCCTGGGGTGTCATCGCGGTCGTCCTGCTGGTCGGCGTCCACCTCGTCCGCGGCGGTACGGAGGAGATCCGGGCCGAAGGCCCCCCGCAGCCCCTCGCCGCGGCGGCGCCCGACGGCGCCAGGGCCGCGGTGATGAGCCTCCCCGTCTCCGCCCCCGGTCCGCTGCCCGCGTCGACGCCGGTCCGGGTCCGCGTCCCGGCCGTCCGCATCGACGCACCGGTCACCGAGGTCGGCCTCGACGCCGAGGGCTGGATCGAGGCGCCGCCGCCCGAGGACGACCGGCTCGCGGGCTGGTTCGACGGAGCGGTCACCCCCGGGGAACGCGGCACCGCCGTGGTCGTCGGCCATGTCGACACCCCGAACGGCCGCGCCGTCTTCTACGACCTCGGCGCCGTCGGCAAGGGGCACCGGGTGGAGATCGCCCGCCGCGACGGACGGACCGCCGTGTTCACGGTGTACGGCGTCGAGGTCGTCCCCAAGGACGCCTTCCCGGCGAAACGGGTCTACGCAGACGCGGGCGTCCCCGAGCTGCGCCTGATCACCTGCGGCGGCACGTTCACCGAGCGGAACGGCTACGAGGGGAACGTCGTGGTCTCCGCCCGCCTGACCGAGGTCCGCTGACCTGACGGACTCAGGCCGGCGGATTGGCCCGGACCGCGAGGCTCTCGCCAGGGTGGCTCCCACGGAGCCGGCGTCGGGGGGCGCCTGGCTCCCACCACTCCCGCGGCACCCGGCGCAGCCGTCCGACGACACTCGGTGCATACGCCGGGTCCCGGTGAGTGGATCAAGGGCCCACGAGGCCGCCGCGCCGCACTGACCACGGGAAATGCTGGTGAAGGGCACCTCAAACCCCTGGTAGAGTTACATCTGTCGCCGCGGGGGAAACCCCGAAACGACACACACCTGGTCCGGGTGGCGGAATGGCAGACGCGCTAGCTTGAGGTGCTAGTGCCCTTTATCGGGCGTGGGGGTTCAAGTCCCCCCTCGGACACCGCAGGAAGAGTGCCGGTCGATCTCGAATCGACCGGCACTTCTCGTTTCTCCGAACCGGGTCGATCGGCCGGAGCCGGGCACGTGGCCAGCACTTATCCTGGAACCGTGATCGAGAACCTTCCCCCGTGCCCCCAGTGCTCCAGCGAGTACAGCTACGAGATGAACAACCTGGTCGTGTGCCCCGAGTGCGGCCACGAGTGGGTGCCGGGCGCCGAGGCCGCGGCCGAGGCCGACGGGGAGCGGGTGATCAAGGACGCCGTCGGCAACGTGCTGAGCGACGGCGACACCGTGACCGTCGTCAAGGCCCTCAAAGTGAAGGGCAACCCCTCCGGGATCAAGGCGGGCACGAAGGTGCGCAACATCCGCCTGGTCGACGGGGTCGACGGTCACGACATCGACTGCAGGATCGACGGCTTCGGCGCCATGCAGCTCAAGTCCAGCGTGGTCAAGAAGGCCTGAACCCCGCGGGGCCCGCTCACGCCTTCCGCGCCACCACCAGCCGGCAACGCGGGCTGCCGTCCTCCCTGCGGCCCAGGGATTCCATCGGGGTGAGGGTGACCTCGAAGCCCGCGTCCGTCAGGCGGGTGCGGACGTCCGCGAGGCGGAAGGTCCGGTAGTACATGACGAACGGCGGGCGCAGGACGGCGTTGCGGACGCGCATCGTGGCGTCGAAGCCCCACAGCGCCCAGTAGAGGCGCGAGCCCACCGGCGGCGGGGCCGGCAGCGGGAACGCGAAGGTGCCGCCGGGCCGCAGGGAGGCGTGGACCTGTGCGAACAGGGTGCGCTGGGCGTCCGGCAGGAAGTGGCCGAAGGCGCCGAAGCTGACCGCCAGGTCGAAGACCGGGCCGAAGGGCAGCGCCAGCGCGTCGGCGCGGACCAGGGTGGCGCCCGGGTGGGCGAGGCGGGCCCCGTCCAGCATTCCCGTGCTGAAGTCGACTCCGGTGACCCGGCCCGCGCAGACCGAGCGGAGGACGCCGAGCCCGGCTCCCGTACCGCAGCAGACGTCGAGCCCCGACGTGAAGGGGCCGAGGGCCTCCAGGGACTCGGTGACCGAGGTCAGGAGCCGGTCGGAGGTGCGGAACGGGGTCGCGTCGAACTTCTCCGCGAGCAGGTCGTAGCCGCGCTCGACCGAGGAGAGCGCCTGGACGGTCAGTTCGCGGAGGGTCGGACCCTGCGGGGTGAACATGTCCCCGACCCTATGCCGTCGCGGGACGTACGCGTCAGAGCGTGCTGCGCACCGGGGGCGCCGCCCAGGACGGCGCGATCCCCGTCAGCTGGCAGACCAGCAGGTACAGCGGGATCGGCGGCGTGTAGGGGGAGGTGCCGTCGGGGTGGTGGATGAGCCGGGGGCGGCGGTCCGGGATCTCCGCGCCGGGGGCGTAGCAGGCGGGCAGCGGCCAGGTGAGGTCCAGGTCGGAGCCGGCCGGGACCAGCCACCACCACCAGTCGGAGTCGGCGTAGACGCAGCCCTTGGCGGGGAGGCGGGAGAGGATCTTGAAGCCGAAGCGGGCCGGGACGCCGACGGCATCGCAGCCGAGGCCGGTGTGCAGGCCTACGGGGACGGTGAGGCGGGTGGCGCCCAGGTCACGGGGGCGGGCCCGGCCACCGGTGAGTCCGGGGGGGCGGCGGGACTGCTCCGGCACACGGTCGCCGTGTGCCCTGCGGGCTCCGGGGAGCAGCGGGATCATGCGGGTGGCCATCGACCTCAGCACGGTTCCCCCATGCCATGGGCCAGTTCCGCCCAGACGACCTGCGCGGTGCCGTGTCCGGTGCGGTCGGCGCCCCAGGCGGTGCAGAGTGCGTCGACGATGAGGAGGCCGCGGCCCCGCTCGTCCTCGCCGCAGTCGCGTATCCGCGGTCCCGCCGGTCCGCCCTCGTCGCGTACGGCTATGCGCAGCGTCTCCTCGCCCTCGCGGATCTCGCATATGACCCGGCCGCTGGCGGTGTGCACCACGGCGTTGGTGACGAGTTCGGAGACGACCAGGGCGACCGTGTCACGTATGTCGGGGCCGCAGCCCCAGAGGATCAGCCGCTCCTCCGCGAGTCTGCGGGCCCGCGCCACCGACGCGGTGAGGGCCGGCAGCTCGAAGGCGAAGCGGCGGACGGGATCGGTGTGCTGCTGTGGGCGCTGGGCCATGACCCGGGGGGCTCGAGGGCTCATGAGACCTGAGGGCTGCGCGTTACCAGAAGCCACGACCGGTTCCTCACAACAGTGGGCAGGACTGCCGTACGGCGCTGTCACCGTGGCGCGGTGGCGCACGGCGGCAGCGTGTACTGGTTCACCGGAACACTGTCCTCCTGACTCGGACACTTGGCAAGTGGCACTCTGAAAATTGCAGAGTGCCGTGTTCTCTCTTGGCCTGCTTCGTGTCACACTCGTCGAAACAGTGCGTCGGGGAGGTCTGAGAGTGAGCGAGCCGCGGTCCGCCCCCACGGTGGGACAGGTCGTTCTCGGCAGGCGCCTGCAGGATCTGCGGGAGCGTGCCGGCCTGAAGAGGGAAGAGGCCGCGAAGGTCCTCCGGGTGGCCCCTGCCACGGTCCGGCGCATGGAGACCGCCGAGGTCGCCCTGAAGGTCCCGTATGTGCAGCTCCTGTTGAAGGAGTACGGGATCACCGACTCCGAGGCGGAGGGCTTCGTCGCCCTCACGGAGGAGGCCAACCTCCCTGGCTGGTGGCAGCGGTTCCACGACGTGCTGCCCGGCTGGTTCTCCATGTACGTGAGCCTGGAAGGGGCCGCCAGCCTCATCCGCGCCTACGAACCGCAGTTCATCCCCGGTCTGCTCCAGACCGATGAGTACGCCCGTGCCATTCTGCGCAGCGGGGCGGTCGGTGGCGGCAGCGATGCCGACAAGGACGAGGACACCGAACGCCATGTAGCCCTACGGATGGAGCGTCAGTCCCTGCTGACCAGGGAGGACGCCCCCAAGTTCTGGGTGATCATGGACGAGACGGTGTTCCGCCGACCGGTCGGTGCCGGGCCCGAAGTGATGCGCGACCAGCTCGACCGGCTGCTCGAAGCGGCCGAGCTGCCGAACGTCACCCTGCAGATCGCGGAGTTCGCCTCCGGCCACCACCCGGGGACGTACGGACCGTTCGTCCTCTTCCGCTTCGCCATGCCCGAACTGCCGGACATGGTCTACAGCGAGTACCTGACCGGCGCCGTCTATCTCGACGCGCGCCCCGAGGTGGCGTCCCACCTGGAGGTCATGGACCGCATGGCGGCTCAGGCCGCGACTGCACAACGCACGAAGGAGATTCTCCGGAGTCTCCGCAAGGAGCTGTGAATGGATCGCGTATACAACGGCATGCCCGCCGCTGAGCTAGGTGCCGAGGGCTGGCACAAGCCCTGGAGCGGCGGGAACGGGGGCAACTGCGTGGAGGCCATGAAGCTGGCCGACGGCAGGGTCGCCGTGCGACAGTCCGCAGACCCTGAAGGACCCGCGCTCATCTACACCCACGGGGAGATCGCCGCCTTCATCCAGGGGGCCAAATCCGGTCAGGCTGACTTTCTCCTCACCTGACCCCTTCCGCCCCGCCCGTAGCGTCGCGTAACTCTTGTTGTAGCGCCACTCGTTCATCCCGACCAGGAGAGCCGATGACCCAGGACCCCGCAGCCCCACACGGCGGAATTCACATCGACACCAGCACGCCTCATCCGGCGCGTATGTACGACTGGTTCCTGGGCGGCAAGGACAACTACCCCGTCGACGAGGCGATGGCGCGCCAGCTGCTGACCGTCGACGCCCGCGGCCGGGACATGGCCCGCGTCAACCGGGCCTTCATGCATCGGGCCATCCGCTGGCTCAGCGCCCACGGCGTCCGCCAGTACCTGGACGTCGGCACGGGCATCCCGACCGAGCCCAACCTGCACCAGATCGCGCAGCAGGCCGCGCCGGACTCCCGCATCGTCTACTGCGACAACGACCCGATCGTGCTCGCGCACGCGGCCGCCCTGCTGCGCTCGACCCCGCAGGGGGCCACCGAGTACATCCAGGCGGACGCCCGCGACCCCGAGGTCATCCTCGAAAGGGCCGGGAAGGTCCTTGACTTCGATCAGCCCATCGCGCTGTCGATGCTCGCCCTGCTGCACTTCGTCGGGGACGAGGACGGCGCGTACGAGCTGGTCCGCAAGCTCGTGGACCAGCTCGCACCGGGCAGCTACCTGGTCCTCTCCCATGTCACCGGGGACTTCAACCCCGAGGGCGCGGCGCAGGCCACCGCCATGTACAAGGCGCGCGGGCTGACCCTGCGGCCCCGCTCGCGGGACGAACTGGCCGCGTTCTTCGACGGCATGGAGTTCGTCGAGCCGGGCGTGGCGCTCACCGCCGAGTGGCACCCGGAGCTGGGCGAGCCGGTCCCGGTCCAGGGCGACGACCCGATCCCGGGGTGGGCCGGGGTGGCCCGCAAGCTCTGACCGACAGGAACAGCGCGGACGAAGGCCCGTGGACCGGACGGTCCACGGGCCTTCTCGTGCGCCCGTCCCGCCGTCCGTCAGCGGCCCGGCGGGTTCAGGGTCACCAGGAAGCTCCGCGCCCCGCTCACATTGCCGGCCGCGTCGACCGTGCGGTACTCGACGGTGTGCGTGCCGTAGTCGGGCGTCGCGTCGTCCCACGGCACGGCCCTGCTCCGGCCGAGCTTCCCGTACACGAGGTCGTCGATCACCGTGCCGCCCGGGGTGAAGCGGAACGGCGCGTCCGCGTCCGTGGGCCAGCCGTAGTACGTGTACCAGCCGTCGCCGTCCACCCGGAACTGGCCGACCGCGGCGCCCTCCTGGTCGTCCCGTGCGGTGAGCCGCATCGTGAAGGGGCCGTCGTACACGTACTCCACGGGACGCCCGGGGCGTCGTACCGTACGCAGCGGTTCCGACAGTTCGTACGCGGCGGTGGCCGGACGGGCGTCCACCGTCCAGGTCAACGTCTCGGCGGTGCCGGGGAGACGAGCCGTCAGGGTGTGGGTGCCCGGAGCCATCCGGAGCGAACGCAGGTCCAGATCACGGTCGTTGGCGCCGGTGGCGACCGGACGACCGTCGAGGCGCCAGCGGACGACGGGGGTGCGGTCCACCGGGTGGGTGGTGTCCGCGTGGACGACGGTCCTGGCGCCGACCGGGGAGCCGGTGGGGGTGTGGCCGGTGAACCCGGCCGGGGTGTCGTCCCGGGCGGTGATGAGCGACGGGTCCACCGTCCAGCTCACGGTCCGGGTGAGCGCGGGGGAGGCGCGGACCGCCGGGTCACGGACGAACGGCGTCGGGTCGGTGACCGTGGCCGTCAGCGTGTGCGGGCCGGGCGCGAGCCGCAGCCTCCGCACGTCGACCGTGCGGGCCCCGCCCGTGGGGAGCGTCCGGCCGTCCAGCCGCCAGGTCACGGAGAGCGCGCCGCCGACCGGGTGCAGGGTGTCGACCCACACCGTCCGGTCCGCCCCGACCGGTGCCTCGTTCGGGGTGTGGTCCTGGACCAGGTTCACCTTCGCGGAGATCGCCCGGACCATCACCTCGCGCTCCACCTGGTCGAAGGCGTAGCCGAGGGTCTTCATGAGGGAGTGGCGGCTCGGGCGCCAGACGCCCTTCGTGTTGTACAGACCGCCCTCGAAGCGGCCGATCACCCCGCCCGCCTCGCTCCGCTCGCCCAGCCAGCGCCACCACTTGGCCCGCTGGTCCAGCATCTGCCGCTCCGTCAGGAGGGTGTGGTGGGCGGAGGAGGGCTCGGGGCCGGAGTACGTCCCGCCCGGTACGCCCCGCCCGTAGTAGTCGTACTCGTCCTGGAGGCCGCCGAGCGAGTGGCCTATCTCGTGCGGGGTGATGAGGGAGGACAGTGCGTTCCCGCCGGACGCGGTGGCGTAACCGCCGCCCGCGCCACCGTAGGTGGAACTGTGCGCGAGGGCGACGATCTGCCGGTTGGCGCCCTTGGCGCCGGGGACGAGATCGGCGAGCGCGGCGGCCTTCCGGCCGTCGACGGTCAGCAGTCGCTGCACACTGCCCGGATTGCAGCCGCCCCAGAAGCCCATGTCGAGCGCGGTGTCGCGGGCGGGGGCGTCGAGCCCCGGGTCGCAGTCGACTCCGGACTCGGCCGAAGGGGACTCCACCGCCCAGACGTTGATGTACGAGCGGTAGGAGGCGAAGGGCTCGATGCTCCACAGCGTGTTCAGGTGCCGTTCCAGATCGGCCCGGAAGGCCGGCATCTCGGCGGCGGTGTATCCGTCGCCCAGGAACACCAGGTTGAACCGCCGGTCGGCCGGGCCGGTGGTCTGTACGGGGACGACGACCGGGCCGCCACCCGTCGGTGTCTCGGCTGCCGCCGGTACGGCTCCCACCAGGCCGGCGGCCAGCAGGCAGACCGCGATGACGCGGGCCACCTCTCGTCGAACTCCACTGCGCTGTGAGGTCATGGGGCGCGAGCCTAGGACGCGCCCCCGACCCCGTAAAGATGTTCGTCGGATGTACGACCGGGCGACGGCTCAGTGCCGTAGGTACGCCAGGCCCGCGTGCTCCGCCGCGTACCCCTCCAGGAGGCGGCGGGCCACCGCCACCGAGTCGACCAGCGGATGGAGCGCGAAGGCCTTCACCGCGGTCGCCCGCGAGCCGCTCTCCGCCGCCGCGAGGACCTCCCGCTCCACCGCCTTCACCGCCGTCACCAGACCGACCGCGTGGAACGGCAGCGGGGACACCGACACCGGGTGCGCGCCGTTCGCGTCGACGAAACAGGGCACCTCGATCACCGCGTCCGCGTCGAGCGCCGCGAGCGTGCTGCCGTTGCGGACGTTGAGGATCAGGGTGGCCCGCTCGCCCCGGGCGATCGCCCGCATGAGGGCGAGCGCCACCTTCTCGTAGCCGCCGGACTCCAGGTCCTCCTCGTCACGCTCCCCGATCCCGGCGGACTCCCGGTTCGCCGCCATGTAGGTGGCCTCCCGGTCGGCGAGCGTACGGTGCCAGGCGGCCAGTGCCGGAGTGTCGGGCTTTCCCATCTCCTCGTAGAAACAGGCCTGTTGGTCGCGGAGGTAGGCGCCGCGCGTGCGCTCCGCCGTCCGGTAGGCCTGTACGGCCTCCCGGTTGAAGTAGTAGTAGTGCAGGTACTCGTTGGGGATCGCGCCGAGGGAGCGCAGCCACTCCGGGCCGAAGAGCCGGCCCTCCTCGAAGGAGCCGAGCGCCTCCTCGTCGGCGAGCAGCCGGGGCAGTACGTCCCGGCCGCCGACCTTCAACCCCCGCAGCCAGCCGAGGTGGTTGAGGCCCACGTAGTCGATCCAGGCCTCGTCCGGGTCGGCGGCGAGCACCCGGGCGACCCGGCGGCCCAGACCGACGGGGGAGTCGCAGATGCCGACGACCCGATCGCCCAGGATCCGGGACATCGCCTCCGTCACCAGACCGGCGGGGTTGGTGAAGTTGATGACCCAGGCGTCCGGGGCGAGGGCGGCGACCCTCCGGGCGATGTGGACCGCGACGGGGACCGTCCGCAGCCCGTACGCGATGCCGCCCGCCCCCACGGTCTCCTGCCCGAGCACGCCCTCGGCGAGCGCGATCCGTTCGTCGGCCGCCCTGCCCTCCAGACCGCCCACCCGGATCGCCGAGAAGACGAAGTCCGCCCCGCGCAGGGCCTCGTCGAGATCCGTGGTCGCCGTGACCTCCGGCGCGTCCGGCACGCCCTCGCCCTGCTCGGCGAGGACCCTGGCGATGGCCGAGAGCCGCCCCGCGTCGAGGTCGTACAGGGTGACCCGGGTGACCCGCCCGTCGGCGTGGTCCCCGAGGAGGGCGCCGTACACCAGTGGCACCCGGAATCCGCCGCCTCCGAGAATCGTCAGTTTCATGCTCGTACGCTACTCGGGAGCACCCTCCGGGCAGCGGGAGGACGGCCCGGAGTCCACGGGACCGTCCACATGCCGGGCGCCGGCGCGCGCCGCCGGTGGGGGAGAATGACGGCATGTCCCGACGCAAGACCCGCCCCCGTACCTCCTCCGCCGGCGCGGCCGTGAGCCGCACCGCGCCCGCCGTGACCGCGGACTCGCCCTGTCCCTGCGGGCTCGACGCCGTCTACGGCGCCTGCTGCGGCCGTTTCCACACGGGGACGGGCGGCACGGCGCCCACGGCCGAACTGCTGATGCGCTCCCGCTACAGCGCCTTCGTGGTCCGCGACGAGGCGTATCTGCTGCGGACCTGGGCTCCGGCGACGCGGCCGGGGGAGGTCGACTTCGACCCGGGGCTCCGCTGGACAGGTCTGGAGATCGAGGGCGCCACCGAGGGCACGGCCTTCCACCAGCACGGCACCGTCACCTTCACGGCGCGGTACGTCCACGGCGGCGAACCGGGCGCGCTGAACGAGCGGAGCCGCTTCGCGCGCCACGAGGGCGCCTGGGTGTACGTGGACGGCGAGATCGGCGAGTAGCGGGGCGCCGGGGCAGGATCAGCGGACCCCCGCCGATACCGTCGTCCGGCCGACCGGGATGCCCGTCGCGAGGTCCTCGGCGACGACCTTCTTGGCGATGGCGTCCGTCGCCACCCGCAGTTCGGGCCCGCTGGGCCGGCCCTGTTCCCGCTCGACCCGCTCGGACAGCCAGTCGCCCCACGCCCGTGTGATCACGTTCGCCTCGCGCTCGCCCGCCGGGGTGTGCGAGAGCAGATTGCCGTCGCGGGTCAGATACCCCTCGTCGACCATCCGCTCGAAGACCGGCAGGAGCACCTCGGGCGGCACCCGCCGCCCCGCCGAGATCAGGCCGAGGCTCGCGTGCCCGACCGTCCGTGTGAACAGCTCGACCTGCATCACCGCCCAGGCCCCGGCCGTGTCGAGCCGGGTGTCGGACGCGGCGACGATCCGCCGGGCCGTGTCGAGGTCGATACGGCGCAGGAGGCGGCCGACGGACAGTTCGAGGAGTCTCGCCGAGTCGCCGGAGGTGGTGGGGGAGCCGAAGCCCTCGCCCATGTCGGGAGCTGCGGCGCGCGCGGAGTCGCGGAGCGTCACCTGCTTCAGGAAGAGCGCGACGACGAAGCCGACGGCGGCCACCGGCACCGTCCAGAGGAAGACGGTGTGGAGGGTGTCGGCGTAGGCGTCGACGATCGGCCGCGCGATCTGTTCGGGCAGGCCGTGGACGCCGGCGGGGCTCTGCGCGGCCTGCGCGATGCCGGACGGGTCCACGCCGAGGCTCTCGGCGACGGCCGAGGCCTCGCCGACCCCGGCCGTCAGGTTGGGCTTGAGGGAGTTGGCGTAGATCGTGCCGAAGACGGCGGTGCCGAAGGCGCTGCCGAGCGTACGGAAGAAGGTGACGCCCGAGGTGGCGGTGCCGAGGTCGGCGTAGTCGACGGTGTTCTGCACGGCGATGGTGAGGACCTGCATGCACAGGCCGATGCCGACGCCCAGCACGAACATGTACAGCGAAGCCAGCCAGGTGCTGGTGTCCGGGTTCATGAGGGAGAGCAGATAGAGCCCGAGGCCCATGACGAGACAGCCGATGATCGGGAAGCTCCGGTAGTGGCCGGTCTTGCTGACGATGTTGCCGCTGAAGATGGAGGCGATCAGCAGACCGACGACCATGGGCAGGGTGCGGATGCCGGAGACGGTCGCCGAGTCCCCGTCGACGTACTGGAGGTACGTCGGCAGGAAGGTCATCGCGCCGAGCATGGCGAAGCCGACGACGAAGCTCAGCACGGAGCAGACGGTGAAGACCGGGTTGCGGAACAGCCGCATCGGCAGCATGGGTTCCGCCGCGCGGGTCTCCACCCAGCAGAACAGGCCGAGGGAGATGGTCCCGAGGGCGAAGAGACCGAGGATGGCACCGGAGGTCCAGGCGTACTCGTTGCCGCCCCAACTGGTGGCCAGGATCAGAGCGCTGGCGCCGACGGCGACCAGCGCGATGCCGGCGTAGTCGATGACGGGGCGGCTCGCCGAGCGTACGGAGGGGATCGTGCGGGCGGCGGCGATGACGACCAGGATCGCGATGGGCACGTTGACGTAGAACGCCCAGCGCCAGGTGAGGTGGTCGGTGAACAGCCCGCCGAGGAGCGGGCCGATGACCGTCGAGACGCCGAACACGGCGCCGATCGCGCCCTGGTACTTGCCGCGTTCGCGCAGCGGGATCACATCGGCGATGAGGGCCATCGAGGTGACCATGAGACCGCCGGCGCCGATGCCCTGGAGGCCGCGCCAGACGATCAGCAGCGTCATGTTCGTGGCGAGTCCGCAGAGGAACGAGCCCGTGATGAAGACGATCGCAGAGATCTGGAAGATCACCTTGCGGCCGAAGAGGTCGCCGAACTTGCCGACGAGGACGGTCGCGACCGTCTCGGCGAGCAGGTAGGCGGTGACCACCCACGACATGTGGGCGGCGCCGCCGAGGTCCGAGACGATCGTGGGCAGCGCGGTGCCGACGATCGTCTGGTCCAGGGCGGCGAGGAGGACACCCAGCATGATCGTGCCGAAGACGATGTTGCGGCGGCGGCTGTCGAGCACGGGTGGCTCGGTGGCGGCCGGGGGCGCGGGCGCTGCGTCGCTGGTCGTGGTCACTCTCGCAGCGTCACACCGGCCCCGGCCGCGTGCATGCGGGGGACGGCCGAACGGGCGGAGCCGGAGGGGCGGTCCTCCGGGGGCGCCCGGAGCGCGGGGAGAGGGCCCGTCAGGATCTGCCCGGGGCCGCGCGGGTAGGGCCGGTCAGGGCATGACCGGCAGGTGGGGGTGGTGCTTCGCGAGGATCTTGTTGGCGCGGGCGAGAGCGGCGAGCGCGTGCTCGCGGTCCGCACGGTCCTCCGCGCAGAGCGGCCCACGGAACCGGTAGACCTCGCGGGCCGCGCAGTCCGCGTCGACTTCCGCCTGGAGGACGTGCAGCGGCAGGCAGGAGCCGATCAGCGCGGCCACGTGGTCGGGGATCGGGACGGGAACGAGGCGCGAGGGCGAGGTGATCACGGGTCAGTCCTAGTCGGTCCGGGGAGGGTACGGAAGGGTCTCCACTCCATACGTACCGGATCGCCGTACGGGTTCCGGCCCGGCGATGTCCCGGTGGGGCAACGACGGGGCGCCCCTCGGGCGGGCAGTCGGGGGTCCTGGCCGGGGGAGCGGGTACGGGAGCCCTGGGCGGCTGGGAACGTTCTCGCAGGTACGGGGGCGGGTGGCCGCGACGGAATTGCATACCGTCCCTGTGTGTCGACCATACGTTCGTCGAACGGGCTGTCGGTTTGGGCTGGTTGGGGCAAACGGTTCGACCGAAGAATGTGAAGCATCTCACTCGGTGGATCGATGGGGGTGGGGACGGCTGGGGTGGCCAGAGGGGGCGGTGTGAACCGGGTGGCTGGTGTGGTCAGGATGGCTGGCGCGGTCGGGGTGGCCAGTGTGGTCAGGTTGACCGGTCGGGCCTGTGCCACGGTCGGCGCCGCTGCCGGAATCGGCGTCGGGCCGGCGTCGCGGTCGGCGTCACCGTCGGGCCGGCGTCACGGCCTGCGGCCCGGACTCACGTCAGGATCTCCGACAGGTCGTACGACACCGGCTCGTCCAGCTGCCCGTACCCGCAGGACTCCGGCGTACGGTCCGGGCGCCAGCGCTTGAACTGGGCGGTGTGCCGGAAGCGGTCGCCCTCCATGTGGTCGTATCCGACCTCGCAGACCCGCTCGGGCCGCAACGCCACCCACGACAGGTCCTTCTTGCCCGACCAGCGGCTCGGTGCTCCCGGGAGCCGCGCCCCCTCGTGCGCGGCCTCGTTCGCCCACGCCGCCCACGGGTGTCCGTCCGGCGGGTCCATCCGCAGGGGCTCCAACTCCTCGATCAGCTCGGCGCGCCGGACGGCCGTGAAGGCCGCGCACACGCCGACGTGCTGGAGGGCGCCGCCTTCGTCGTACAGACCGAGCAGGAGCGAGCCGACCACGGGTCCGCTCTTGTGGAAGCGGTAGCCCGCCACGACGACATCGGCCGTCCGCTCGTGCTTGATCTTGTACATCAGCCGGGCGTCGGGCCGGTACGGCAGGTCGAGCGGCTTGGCGATCACGCCGTCGAGCCCCGCTCCCTCGTACTGCTCGAACCAACGGGCGGCGATTTCGGCGTCACGGGTCGCGGGGGCGAGGTGCACGGGCGTGTCGACCCCGGCGAGCATCGTCTCCAGGGCCTCCCGGCGTTCGCTCAGCGGGGTGTCGAGGAGCGACGCGTCGCCGAGCGCCAGCAGGTCGAAGGCGATGAACCGGGCCGGGGTGGTCTCGGCCAGCATCCGGACCCGGGAGTCGGCCGGGTGGATCCGCTCGCTGAGCCGGTCGAAGTCGAGATGGCCGTCGTGCTCGATGACGATCTCGCCGTCGACCACGCAGCGCTCCGGCAGCCGGGCCGCGAGCGCCTCGACCAGTTCGGGGAAGTAGCGGGTCAGGGGCTTGCCGGTACGGCTGCCGATGACCAGCTCGGGTCCGTCCCTGTGCACGATCGCGCGGAAGCCGTCCCACTTCGCCTCGTACTGCATGCCGGGCGGGATGCGTTTCACGGACTTGGCGAGCATCGGTTTCACGGGCGGCATCACCGGCAGATCCATGAGGCGATTGTCCGGTATGCGGGAGTTGTCGGCGAGCCCTAGGCTGACCCGCATGGCAGGCAAGGCGGCAGCGGTGGAACTGGAAGTCGGCGACCGGACCGTACGCGTGTCCAACCCGGACAAGGTGTACTTCCCCGAACCCGGCTACACCAAGCTCGACATGGTCAGCTACTACCTGGCCGTGGGGGACGGGATCACCCGCGCCCTGCGGAACCGCCCCACCACCCTGGAGCGTTACCCCGACGGGGTGACCGGCGAGTCCTTCTTCCAGAAGCGGGCCCCCAAGTACCTGCCCGACTGGATCCCGACCGCCCACATCACCTTCCCCAGCGGCCGGTCGGCCGACGAGATGTGCCCGACCGAACCCGCGGCCGTGCTCTGGGCCGCCAATCTCGGCGCCGTCACCTTCCATCCCTGGCCGGTGCGGCGGGACGACACCGACCACCCCGACGAGCTGCGCATCGACCTCGACCCGCAGCCCGGCACCGACTACTCGGACGCGGTCCGCGCCGCCCACGAACTGCGCGCCGTCCTCGGCGAGCACGGGCTGCGCGGCTGGCCGAAGACCTCCGGCGGACGGGGGCTCCACGTCTTCGTGCCGATCACGCCCGACTGGACCTTCACGCAGGTCAGGCGGGCGGCCATCGCCTGCGGCAGGGAGCTGGAGCGGCGGATGCCGGAGCGGGTCACCATCAAGTGGTGGAAGGAGGAGCGCGGCGAGCGGATCTTCGTCGACTACAACCAGACCGCCCGGGACCGCACGATCGCCTCCGCCTACTCCGTACGCCCCCGCCCGCACGCGCCGGTGTCGGCCCCGCTGCGGTGGGAGGAGATCGACGACGCCGTGCCGCGGGACTTCGACATCAGGACCATGCCGGTCCGGTACGCCGAGGTCGGGGACGTCCACGCCGACATGGACGACGAGCGCTTCGGGCTGGAGTCCCTGCTGGAGCTGGCCCGGCGGGACGAGGCGGAACACGACCTCGGGGACCTGCCGTATCCGCCGGAGTACCCGAAGATGCCGGGCGAGCCGAAGCGGGTGCAGCCGAGCAGGGCGAAGAAGGAAGCGGCGGACGAGGCCGAGTGAGCGGCTGATCGCCTGGCCTGTCGACCGTGGTGAGGGGGCGGGCCGGTGTCCCCGGGTGGGCGCCGGCCCGCCTCTTTCTCCACTCTAAAACAACACGAACGGTCGTGCTAACATTTTTCCATCCCAGGACGACCGAGGAGATTCCGGCATGTACCCGATGGCTCCGCTCATCCGCCCCGCCCTGAACACCGCCGCCCGCGTCGCCCCCGGAGCGGCCGGCCGGCTGGCCTTCCACCTCTTCGTCCGTCCCCTCGGCCGGGCGAAGGTCAAGCCGGGGGAGCAGGCGCTCCTCGCCGCCGCGCGCACCGGACACCTCCGTGTCCGGGGCAAGGACGTCGTCACCTACGCCTGGGGAGACGGCCCTCGCCCCGTCCTCCTCGTCCACGGCTGGTCCTCGCGCGCCTCGCGGCTCACCGCCTTCGCCGAGGCCCTGCTCGCGCGCGGCCACAGCGTCGTCGCCTTCGACGCGCCCGGACACGGAGAGTCTCCGGGGCGGGCCAGCAACATCCTCGAATACCGGGAGATCGTCCGGGGGTTGCACGCGCGACACGGTGACTTCGAAGCCGTCGTCGCCCACAGCTTCGGCGTCCTCGCCGCCCTCTTCGCCCTCCGCGACGGCATCCGTACGAGCCGCTTCGTCGGACTCGGCGGCGTCGGCTCCTTCGAGATGCTCGCCGAGAGCTTCCGGGCCGGATTCGGGCTGGACGAGCGGGTGATCCGGTGCATGCGGGCGTACGTCGAAGGGCGCCTGGCGCCCGGTGAACGCGGCATCTGGGACCGCTTCGACGCGGACCGCGACCCCGGCGCGCTCGGCGCGCCCGTCCTGCTGTTCCACGACGAGGGCGACGACATGGTGCCCCTCGCCCAGGCGCGCAGGCTCGCGCGGGCCCACGGCGACCGGGCCCGGCTCGTCGTCACGAAGTCGCTCGGCCACCGGCGCCTCCTGACGGACGCGGAGGTCGTGGCCGAGGCGGTGGAGTTCCTGACGGCACCGGTCGGCGAACGCGCGGGGGAGGGCGTGACGGCGGGCTGAGGAGCCCTACCGCTGAGCGGCGGGGGCGACGGGATTGCCGAGTGCGGCGAGCGCGGACCGGCCCCGGTCCGTGGCCGCGCTGTGCAGCCGGGCAGTGATTCCGCCCTCGGCGCGGGCGTACACCCCGGGGTCGCCGAACAGGACGGACTGCGCGTTGGCCGCCTCCATCAGGGCGATCACCTCGAAGGCCACCTGCTCCACGTCCAGGTCCCCGGCGAAGTCACCCACGGCCCGGGCCTCGTTCAGGGCGCCCTCCATGTAGGCGGTCCAGTCGCGTCGCGTCTGGGCGACGGCGTCGTGGACGGGCCCCGTGCGGGCGTCGAACTCCGCGGAGGCGGCGTAGAAGAAGCAGCCGCCCGAGAAGACCCGCTCCGAGGAGTACGCCAGCCAGTTCCGGCACAGCTCGCGCACCCGCAGCGCGCCCGGCGGCACGTCCTTCAGGGGGGTGACGACACGGTCCACGAAGACGGCGACGGCCGCCCGGACCGTCGCGAGCTGGAGTCCCTCCTTCGAGCCGAAGAGGGCGAAGACGCCGCTCTTGCTCAGCTGGAGTTCGGTCGCGATCCGTCCCAGGGACAGCCCTTCGAGGCCCTCGACGGAGGCGATGTCCATGGTCCGGCCGAGCACGAGGCGCCGGGTCTGGTTCCCGCGCTCGACCCGCCCGTCCGTCTTGGTTCCGGTGCCGCTTCCGGTGCTGCCGCTCATCCCTCCATGGTACTGAACGCACGACCGTGCGGAAATCTCCGGGCGGGCGCCGTGTCTGCTGGTCGTGCGCTGCCGTGGCGGTCCGGGCCTCGCCCGGCGCCCGTACCTACCCCGCCCGTTCGCCCGGGTCCCGCCGCTCCGCCGGGGCGAGCAGCAGGACCTCAAGGGCGCGGGCGCAGGCCCGCGCCTGAGTCAGGTACCAGTCGAGCCCCGCGTCGGTGATCAGCTCGGGGGTCGCGCGGACCGCGAGCGCGAACCGCGCCTGCCCCGTCCGCTCCAGTACGGGCACGGCCACCGTCCGCACCCCGAGGGCCGACTCGCCGTCGTTGAGCGCGTACCCCGCCTCCCGTACGCGTGCCAACTCGGCAGCCAGAGCCGGGGGTTCGACGATCGTGCGCTCGGTGAACGCGTACAGCGGGGGCAGCGAGCGCGGACCTGCCTCGCCCGCCCTGGGCCATGCGAGCAGCACCTTCCCCAGCGCCGTCGAGTGCAACGGGGCGGCGCAGGCCCACCTTCGGGGTCACCGAACCGCCCGCCACGATGACCACGTGCGGGCCGCTGCGGAGTGCCAAGTCGGCAATGGCACCGGTCCGTTCGGCCAGATCGGACAGCTCGGGCGCGGCCAGGTGCAGCCCCCTCCGGTGGTACGAGAGGCGGCCCAGTTCCGTCATCGCCGGGCCCAGCCGGTAGCGGGCCGTCCGGCCGTCCTGCTCCAGGAAGCCCGCATCCAGCAGGGTCCGGGCGAGCCGGTGTGCGGTGGAGGTGGCGAGCCCGAGCCGGCGTGCGAGGTCGGAGGCGCTCAGGTCGGGGCCGTTGTCGTGGAAACAGTGCAGTACGTCGAGTGCGCGGCGGACCGCCTGGGCGCCCGCCGGGGGTCGGGCGATGCCGGCCTCGGTCGTCATAGGGTTCGCTCCCCGTGGGTGATCGGGCTCCCACGCTCCCACATGGCGGGAGCCGAATCGGGGGTCCGGCGAGGTCGGAAACACTCCGTTCATACGCAATCCCACATCGTGGGAGCCGAGTTGTCGGCGGTGGACCTTCCATGGCAGGGTTCCGGCCAAGCCACCACAGCGACACCGAGCCGGAGGGAGCAGGGCCAGCCATGAACGGACGACACACCGCACGCTGTACGCCCACCGCCACTCCCGCGCCGCTCGGGCTCACCCGGCGCCGCCACATCGACCTGGCGCGGGTCGCGGGCGCCGGCTGTCGCTGACGCGACGGGACGCCGGGCGTTGCCGCCTCGGGTCTCCACCGAGGTCGCGGGTCGCTGACGGCGCGGGGCACTGACGCCGTTCGTGATCGACGCGGTTCTGCCGTGGTGCACCTGCCATGGGCGCCTTCACGCCACCGCTCTCCTCTTCGATGTCGGCTGACTCCGTTGCGTCTCCGCGCTGTTCGTACCGAGCAGCCTCGGAGGCCTTTCCGACGCCCGGATCTCCCGAGTTCCGGTCGCGTCCGCCTCCGGTCGCCGTCCCACCCCATCCCCCTCTCGCCACCCCACCCCGGGAAGTCCTCCATGACGCATGCCCGCGTTCCCGACACGCTCTGGTTCACCCGTTGCCCCGTCCCCACCGCGACCGGCGTCGCCGCCGACCGTGGCTGGCTGGCCGGGGAGTTCGCACCCGACGGCATCGCCGTCCGCTCGCTCCAGGACGCCGAGCCAGGCGCCGACCGCGCCACCCACTTCACCCACGCACTCCCCGGGCTCTTCCGGGAGGGAGGCAACGTGCCGGCCCTGTGGGCCCGTTCGCGTGGCGAGCGCACCCGGCTCGTCGGCCTCACCTGGATCGAGGAGCGACAGGTCGTGCTCGTCGCCCCCGGCTCCCCGGTACGCGGCGCCGCCGCCCTGCGGGGTCTCCGGCTCGCCCTGCCCAGGCACTCCGTGGCCATCGACTTCTGGCGGGCCATGGCCCTGCGCGGCTTCGAGGGCGTCCTCGCCTCGGCGGGGTACGGGCTCGACGACGCCGTCCTCGTCGACGTACCCGCCGACGGCCGTCAGGGACAGTGGGCCGCGGAACTGGACGCGCTGCGCCGGGGCGAGGTCGACGCGGTGTACGTGAAGGGCGCCCTGGCCGTCGAGGCGGCCCGGCGCGCGGGGGCGGAGGTGGCGGTGGAGCTCGACGAACTCCCCGACCCCGCGCACCGCGTCAACAACGGGACCCCGCGCCCCCTCACGGTCCATCAGGACCTCCTGGACGAGCACCCCGAGCTGGTCGCCCGCTTCCTCGCCGTACTGCTGCGCGCCGCCGACTGGGCGGCCGACGAGCCGGCCGAGGTCGCCAGGATCCTCGGCGCCGAGACGGGCGCCGGGGCCGAGGGGGTCGCGGGTGCCTACGGGCCCGGTACGCACCGCAC
Source organism: Streptomyces sp. NPDC001728 (assembly GCF_040297565.1). Lineage (NCBI taxonomy): Bacteria > Bacillati > Actinomycetota > Actinomycetes > Kitasatosporales > Streptomycetaceae > Streptomyces > Streptomyces sp. NPDC001728. Next base: position 143,775 of record NZ_JBEOZK010000010.1, on the reverse strand, counting down.
CCTGCACCCGGACCTGTCGGACACCAGGCTCGACCTGCTCGCCCGGCAGGGGGCGGCCCTGCGTGCGCACGGCTTCCTGCCCGAGGCGGTGGACGTACGCGCCTGGGCCGCCCCGGACCCGCTCCGAGAGGCCCGCCGACTGGTATCCACCGCCCAGCGGGAGCCATCGCCGACCCCGGTCCCGTAACCGCGAACGAAACCCAGCCGCACCGGGCACTCCGGCCCGCGCGGCAAACCCAGCCGCACCGGGCACTCCGGCCCGCGCCGCAACCCAGCCCCGTCGGCCAGGCCGCGGACCAGCGGACCAGACCCGCCCGCCGCTCGCACCGCACCCCTGCGCAAGCCCGCCCCTCCCGCCCGCCCCGTCACCCCGCCCGCCCCGTCACCCCGCCCTCCCCTCCGCTTCCGAAGGACACCCGCCATGCGCCCCACCACCCCGCTCGCCGCCCCGGCGGCCCTCGCGGCTCTCGTCGCACTCTCCACCCTCACCGCCTGCGGAGGCGGCCCGGCCGCCGCTCAGGGCGGCGGGGCGAACGGCGGCAAGGGAACGGTCACCATCCGCATCCCGGACCCCGGCAACGCCGGAGTCCTCGCGCGTGGCAAGAAGGACGGCAGCCTCGACAAGGCGCTCGCCGCCGTCGGCGCCAAGGTGGCGTGGACCGGCAGCGCCGGTCCCTTCGCGCCCGCCGCCCAGGCGATGAACGCCGACAAACTCGACATCGCCACCGGCTCGATCACCTCCGGCATCACCTCCCTCTCCCAGAGCCCCGGCTTCGCCTTCTTCACCGCCACGGACCCGGACCCCGTCGGCGAGGGCATCCTCGTCCGCGAGGGCTCGGACATCGCCTCCGTCCGGGACCTCGTCGGCCGCAAGGTCGCCGTCAACAAGGGCGGCACCGGCGAGTACCTGCTCCTGAAGGCCCTCGCCGAGGCCGGCGTCCCGGCCGACAAGGTCGAGCGGGTCTATCTGCGGCCCGACCAGACGGCCGCCGTGTTCAACGCCGGGCAGGTCGACGCCTGGGCCGTCTGGTCGACCTACGCCGTCGCCGAGATCGGTGCGGGCAAGGCCCACTTCCTCGCGGACGGAGCCGCGATCGGATCGGACAACTACAGCCTGAACGCCGTCCGTTCGGGCTTCGCGAAGGACCACCCGGAGATCGTCAGGGCGCTCTACACCTATCTCCACGACAACAGCGCCAAGGAGAAGAAGGATCCGGCCGCCTACCTCAACGTCTTCACCGACGCGGGACCCACCGCCGTCAACGGCAAGGCCAAGGAGGTGCAGATCTCCTTCACCGGCAAGGGCGGCACCGTCGACCCGATCGACCCCGAGGACATCAGGCGCTTCGAGACCGTCGCCGGGTTCTACGCCGACCAGAAGGTCACGCCGGACAAGGTCGACATCGCCGGCCACCTCCTCGACATCGAGAAGCTGTCATGACGACGACGACCACCGCCGCGTCCGCCGCACTCGCGAAGGGGACACCGGCCGAGGACGGCACCGCCGGACTCGTCAGGCCGCGCCCCCAGGTCAGCCGCCCCCGCCCCCGCGCGTACGCGCTCACCGTCCGGGCGCTCGGCCCCGTCGCCCTCCTCGCGCTCTGGTGGGGCTCCTCCGCCACCGGCCTCCTGACCCCCGACGTACTCGCCTCACCCACTCAAGTCATCGATGCGGTGAGGGAGCTGTGGGGGAACGGCCAGCTGCCCGACGCGCTCGCCACCTCCCTGACCCGTTCCGGGACCGGGCTCGTCATCGGGCTCGTCGCCGGTCTCACCCTCGGCATCACCACCGGGTTCACCCGGCTCGGCGACGAACTCCTCGACTCCTCGCTCCAGACACTCCGCACCATCCCCTTCCTCTCCCTCGTCCCCCTCTTCATGGTCTGGTTCGGGATCAACGAGACCGCGAAGATCCTGCTCATCGCGGTCGCCACCACCTTCCCGATGTACGTCTCCACCACCGGCGGCGTCCGGAACACCGACCGCAAGCTGGTCGAGGCCGTGCGCAGCTTCGGTCTCGGCAGGATCGCCATCGTCCGCCAGGTCGTCCTGCCCGGCGCCCTGCCCTCGCTCCTGGCCGGTCTCCGGCTCTCCATGACGCTGAGCGTCATCGCCCTCATCGCCGCCGAGGAGATCAACGCCACCGAGGGCATCGGCTACCTGATGTCCCAGGCCCAGAGCTACGCCCGCACCGACATCCTCGCTGTCTGCATCCTCGTCTACGGTCTGCTCGGCCTCACCGCCGACATCCTCGTCCGTGGCCTGGAACGGGTCCTCATGCCGTGGCGCACGGCCGGCCCCGGGGGAGGGCCCCGATGACCGCGACCACCGCCGAGTCCACCGCATCCGCCGATTCCACGGCCTCCATACCCTCGACGCCCTCCACCGCCGTACGGGTACGCGGTCTGCGCCGGGTCTTCGGCGCCCGCCCCGTGCTCGACGGCCTGGACCTCACCCTGGCGCGCGGCGAGTTCCTCGCCCTCCTCGGCGCGAGCGGAAGCGGCAAGACCACCCTCCTCCGCATCCTCGGCGCGCTCGACGGCGCCGACGGGGGAGAGGCCCTCGTTCCCGCCGCCCGCACGATCGTCTTCCAGGAACCGCGTCTCATCCCCTCCAAGCAGGTCCTCGCCAATGTGACGGTCGGGCTGCCGCGCGGCGCCGCCACCAGGGCGACCGGCCTGCGGGCCCTCGCCGAGGTCGGCCTCGAACGTCACGCCGACGCCTGGCCCGCCACCCTCTCGGGAGGCGAGGCGCAGCGCGTGGCGCTGGCCCGGGCGCTGGTCAGGGAGCCCGAACTCCTGCTCCTGGACGAGCCGTTCGCCGCACTCGACGCGCTGACCCGGCTCCGTATGCAGGACCTGGTGGGCGAGCTGCGCCGGATCCACCGGCCCGCCGTCCTGCTCGTCACCCACGACGTCGACGAGGCGGTACGCCTTGCCGACCGGGTGGCCGTACTGCGCGACGGCCGGCTCGTCACCGACGAGCCCGTCACCGTGGCCCGCCCCCGCGACCCCGGCGACCCGGCCTTCGTGGCCCTGCGCCGCCGACTCCTCGCCGACCTCGGCGTCCACCCGCCCGAAGAGGCACCCACGAGCGCCCCCACCCCCGCCCCCGTATCCCTCCCCCTCGAAGGAGTGTCCGCATGACCGTCGTCATCGGTGTCCACCGCAGCAACCCCTCCCTCTACCACCTCTCCCGCCTCGGCTACGCGGAGGTGGAGCTCGCCGCGCTCGGCGAGACCGTGACCTGGCACCCGTACACCGACGGTGTCCGCACCGGTGCCCACCTCGCCGACGGGACCATCGACTTCGGCGGCACCGGCTCCACCCCGCCGGTCACCGCTCAGGCCGCCGGCCACGACATCGTCTACACCGCCGTCTCGGCGCCCCGCCCCGACCACGGCGCCCTGCTCGTCCCCGAGGACAGCCCGGTCCGCACCGTCGCCGACCTCCAGGGCGGCACCGTCCACCTGGCCGTCGGCTCCTGGCAGACCCATCTCGTCGCCAAGGCCCTGGACGACGCGGGCCTCTCGTACGCCACGGACATCACCCCCGTAAGCGCCGACGCCGACAGCGAGGAGAAGCTCCGCTCCGGGGCGATCACCGCCTGGGTCGCGCAGGGCGCCGAACTCGCCGCCGCCCGTCGCGCCGGCGGGCTGCGCACCCTGGTCCGTACCGGGGAGGTCATCACCGACCGGTCCGTCTTCTTCACCCGCCGCGACCTGGCAGAGGGGCGGCCCGAGGTGGTCGAGGCGCTCACCCGGGCGCTGCGGCGGGCCGACGACTGGGCCGCCGCGCACCCCCGCGAGGCGGCCGGGATCGCCGCCGCCGACCAGGGCGGGACGGTCGACGACTGGGAGACCGCGCTGCGCGCGCTGCCGTGGACGATCGAGGCGGTGACCGAGGAGTTCGTCGCCGAGCAGCAGGAGGCGGCCGACATCTTCCACCGCACCGGATTCATCGACCGCGCGGTGACCGTGGCCGACGCCCTGCCCCGGAAGGCCTGATCCCCATGGCCTCCACGCCCCCCGAAGTCCTCTGGTACATCATCCCGCGCGAAGGCGCCTACCCGTGGGAGCCGGCCGGACGCCGCCCGGTCGACCTCGGCTATCTGTCCCAGCTCGCCGGAACGGTCGAACGCCTCGGCTACACCGGTGCGCTGCTCGCCACCGACCTGTACGACGTGTGGCCGCTCGGCTCGGCGCTCGCCGCCTCCACCAGCACCCGCTTCAAGCCGCTGCTCGCCGTGCACCCGGGCCTGATCGCGCCGACCCTGCTGGCGAAGATGGCGCTGAGCTTCGACAACCTCTTCGGGGGGAGGCTCCGCTTCAACGTGGTCAACGGATCCACCACGGCGCTGCGGGAGTACGGGCTGCACGTCGAGCACGACGAGCGGTACGAACTGAGCGCCGAGTACTGGTCGATCGTGAAGCGGCTCACGGCCGGTGAGGTCTTCGACCACAAGGGGCGCTTCTACGAACTCAAGGACGCGGGCGCGTCGTTCCGCGATCTGCGGCCGGTCCAGGAACCGCACGTACCGCTCTGGTTCGGGGGTTCCTCGGCGCCCGGCATCGAGATGGCCGCCGAGCACGTCGACGTCTACCTCACCTGGGGCGAGCCCCCGGAGCTGCTGAAGGAGAAGCTCGACCACGTACGGGCGCGGGCCGCCGCGCACGGCCGCACCCTCCGCATCGGTCTGCGCCTGCACCTCATCGTCCGCGACACCGAGGACGAGGCCTGGGCCGCCGCCGACCGCCTCCTGGATGTCACCAGCGAGGCGACGTACGCCCGGCAGCTCGGCGGGCGTACGGGCGAGGACGGGGTGGGCTGGCAGCGCCAGTTCCGCCAGCACGGCGGAAAGGTGCCGGCCAGGGCCCGCGAACTGGAGACCCACCCGAACCTGTGGCCCGGCATGAGCCTGTTCCGCCCCGGCCCGGGAACGGCGGTCGTCGGCTCCACGGCCCAGGTGGTGGAACGGCTCCAGGAGTACCAGGACCTGGGCGTGGACACCTTCATCCTGTCCGGCAACCCCCTCCTTGAGGAGGCCTACCGAGTGGCGGAAACGGTCCTGCCGGCGCTGGGCGTCAGCCGCTGAGGCCGGGGTCGGCGCACTCGGCCCGCGGATTGCGGGCTGCGGCCTGTGGTCGTCGAGCGGTGACGCACGCCGATCTCCAACGGCGTGACAAACCTTTCGGCGCGCCGCATTGATCGAACGTTGATGGCTCGTTTACGACCCTGCGGCAGCGTGTACCGCATGCAGACCTACACGACCGTACTGACCGCGCCGGTGCCCGACATGTCCTGGCAGGAGACCGCTCTGTGCGCCCAGGCCGGGCCGGAGTTCTTCTTTCCCGCGCCGGGTTCCTCGACGCGCGAGGCGAAGCAGCTGTGCGGGGCGTGCGAAGGGCGCCTCGCGTGCCTGGAGTACGCGCTGACGCACGACGAGAGGTTCGGTGTGTGGGGCGGGCTCTCGGAGAAGGAGCGGGGGCGGCTCAAGCGGCAGAGCCGCTGAGCCACCCCCGGGGCGCCCGCTCAGCCGGCCGCGCGCGCGGCCATCCGGGCCTTGCGGGCCGCGAGCTTCTCGTCGAACTTGCTCGCCTCGGAGTCCAGACCGTTCATGTACAGGCCCAGCTCCTCCTGGGCGCGCAGGCCCTCCGGGCCGAGGCCGTCGATCTGGAGGACCTTGAGGAAGCGCAGGACGGGCTGGAGCACGTCGTCGTGGTGGATGCGCATGTTGTAGATCTCGCCGATCGCCATCTGCGCCGCCGCCCGCTCGAAGCCCGGCATGCCGTGTCCGGGCATCCGGAAGTTGACCACGACGTCACGTACGGCCTGCATCGTCAGGTCGGGGGCGATCTCGAAGGCCGCGCCCAGCAGGTTGCGGTAGAAGACCATGTGCAGGTTCTCGTCGGTGGCGATGCGCGAGAGCATCCGGTCGCAGACCGGGTCACCGGACTGGTGGCCGGTGTTGCGGTGCGAGATGCGGGTCGCGAGCTCCTGGAAGGCGACGTACGCCACGGAGTGCAGCATCGAGTGCCGGTTGTCGGACTCGAAGCCCTCGCTCATGTGTGCCATCCGGAACTGCTCCAGCTTGTCCGGATCGACGGCGCGCGAGGCGAGCAGGTAGTCGCGCATCACGATGCCGTGACGGCCCTCCTCGGCGGTCCAGCGGTGCACCCAGGTGCCCCAGGCGCCGTCGCGGCCGAAGAGGCCGGCGATCTCGTGGTGGTAGCTGGGGAGGTTGTCCTCGGTGAGCAGGTTGACCACGAGGGCGATCTTGCCGATCTCCGTGACCTTGGACTGCGAGGGCTCCCAGGCCTCTCCGTCCTCGAAGAAGCCGGGGAAGTTCCGGCCGTCGGACCATGGCACGTACTCGTGCGGCATCCAGTCCTTGGTCACCTTGAGGTGCCGGTTGAGCTCCTTCTCCACGACCTCTTCCAGCGCGTAGAGCAGGCGCGCGTCGGTCCACTCCGCAGAGCTGCCGAGGTGGGGAGAGGTGAGCGTCACGGGGACTCCTGGGGACGGAGAAGGGCATACGGGCATACCTACGGATTCGTAGGTTACGAGACCGTAGGTTAAGGCTCCGTAAGGTGTCGGCCAAGCCCCTCCCGGCGATGTCCGGTTACGTTCCGTTATGTGTGCTGCTCAGTTGTGTCGCCGGAGATGCAGGTCACGTCCAGGTCGGCGTCGGACGGGCCGGTGGGCGACTACACAGCGCAGGTATCCGGCGGCTCAGAGCAGATGGTCGGCCGCGCCGGCCTTCACCGCGCAGATCAGTGCCCGCAGCGCTTCCATCGAGTCGCTGACGTACGCGCCGGGGGTGAGCGTCGAGCCGATGTAGGCCCGGCCGGTGTCGTCGAGGCCGAAGCGGAAGCAGTTGGCACCCTCGCTGCAGAAGGCCTCGCTCCAGTCGATCTCGACGGCCGGGCGTCCGGCCGGGGCGTTGGCGGCGAGGGAGTCGGTGATGGCGGGGGAGTCGGTGATGACGTTCATGGTCGGGTCCTTCACAGGTCCTGGGCGATGGTGCGGATGAACGCGCGCGACTCGTCCGCGGACAGCGAGAGTCCGCGCAGACGGTCCAACAGGCCACGGTATCGCCGGAGTTGCATATCGGTATCGAGGAGGAGCGACCCGTGGGAGGAGTCGAGCTGCACGGTGTCGAGCTGCGGAACGGGCGCGCCCACACAGGTGAACGACTGGCCCGCCCCGGGGAAACCCCCCGCGGCGAAGGGGATGACGCGCACGGAGACGGTCTCCCGCTCCGACTGGGCGACTATGTGCTCCAGTTGCTCCCGGGCGACCTCCGGTCCACCGAACTGCATGCGCAGTGCCGCCTCGTGGATCACGGCCTCGTAGCGGACCGGCCGTTCGCGTTCCAGCACCTGCCGGCGGCGCAGGCGCAGGGAGAGCCGGGCCTCCAGATCAGGTCCGGGCAGCGGCGGGACGGCGGCGCCGAAGACGGCCCGCGCGTGCTCCTCGGTCTGCAGCAGGCCGGGGGTGTGGGTGGTGACGGCGGTGTGCAACTCCGCTGCGTGATACTCCAGTTCGGCGATGTCGAGCAGTGCGGGCGGCAGTAGTCCCCGGTGCTCCTCCCACCATCCCCGGTCCCGTTCCTGGGCCATCGCGGCGAGCAGGTCGACGAGCGCGGTGTCCGGGCAGCCGTAGTTGAAGGCGAGGGTCCGGACGCGCTCGGCGCTGATCCCGAACCGGCCGGACTCGATGTTCGGGATGCGGGTGCGGTCGACGCCCAGCAGGGCGGCGGCCTGCTGCGCCGACATCCCCGACTGCTCGCGCAGTTTGCGCAGTTCGCTCCCGAGTCGCTGTTGACGTGCGGTCGGACTCCTCCTGGGTGGCACGCTCGGTCTCTCCTTCGCCGATGTGGTCGGAACGGTATAAGTGCCCGCAAGTAGTAGCACTGTGCTCCGGCGGTACGCTACGGTCGGTAGCGCAAGTCTCACACGGGGCTACCGGCCGTGTGGAGCTACCCCCCAGCACAGGAAATGTGAGCTACCCGATGAAGGGCGCACTGCGTTGCCTCCCGTCCGCCGTCGCGGCCGGGCCCATACCCCCCGCCACGGAGAACCTCAGTTACTCGATGCTCCTCCCCGGAGGGGCCTACTGCGCCGGACTCGCCCGGCGGTCCGTCGAATCGCTCCTGGACAGACACGGCCTCTCCGAACTCTGTGACACCGCCGCCCTCGCCGCCTCCGAACTGGTCTCCGCCGCCTACCGGTTCACCCCCGACCGCGAGATGATCCTGCGCGTGCGATGGCAGTTCGGGGCGCTGCGGATCGTCCTCTACGACCAGCATCCGGCGCACGGCACACCCGCCGCGGCCGAGGAATGCCGCGACCGCCGCAGCAGCAGCATGTGGCTGCTGGCCGCGGCGGTCGACGAGGACGGAGGGGACTGGGGACTCGCCCCCGTCCTCACTCCGGGCGGCGGCACCAAGTCCTGGGCCTTACTCCACCGTTAGGGCCGGTCCACGACGGGGAGCCGGGGTCGTCCCCCTGACCTCCTCAGCCGTCGTCGGCCGCAGCGCTCCGTCGAGCAGCAGCCAGCGGGTGATTCCGAGCGACTCCAGGAACGTCACGTCGTGGCTCGCCACGATCAGCGCCCCCTCGTAGGCGTCGAGCGCCGCCGTGAGCTTCCGTACCGACGCCATGTCCAGGTTGTTCGTCGGCTCGTCCAGCATCAGCAGCTGCGGAGCCGGCTCGGCGAGCAGCAGCGCCGCGAGCGTCGCCCGGAACCGCTCCCCGCCCGACAGGGAGCCCACGGGCTGATCGGCCCGCGCACCCCGGAACAGGAAGCGCGCCAGCCGGGCCCGGATCGTGTTCCCCGTCGCGGTGGGCGCGAACCGGGCCACGTTCTCCACGATGCTCAGCCCGTCGTCGAGGACGTCGAGCCGCTGCGGCAGGAAGCGCAGCGGCACCCGCGCGTCCGTCTCGCCCGCCACCGGTTCGAGCTCCCCGGCGATCGTCCGCAGCAGCGTCGTCTTCCCCGCGCCGTTCCGGCCGACCAGTGCGATCCGCTCAGGACCGCGCAGCTCGAACTCCCCTTCCACCCGGGCCCCGTACCGCAGCTCGAGGTCCTTGAGGCGCAGCACCTCGCGGCCCGGCGGCACCGAGGTGCGGGGCAGCTCGACGCGGATCTCGTCGTCGTCCCGCACCAGCTCCACCGCGGCGTCGAGCCGTTCCCGCGCCTCGGAGAGACGCTCCGTGTGCAGGGCGCGGTGCTTGCCCGCCGAGACCTGGGCCTCGCTCCTGCGGTTGTTCGCCACGATCTTCGGGACGACCTTGTTCTCGTAGCTCTTCTGCCCGAAGCGCTTCCGGCGGGCCAGCTTCATCTGGGCGTCGGAGAGCTCCCGCTTCTGACGCTGTACGTCGGCCTCGGCGACCCGTACCATCCGCTCCGCAGCGTCCTGCTCGGCGGCGAGCGCCGCCTCGTAGTCGGACCAGGCGCCGCCGTACCAGGCGACGGTCCCGTCGCGCAGATCGGCGATCTGGTCGACACGCTCCAGGAGTTCACGGTCGTGACTGACCACGACCAGGACGCCGGACCAGTTCTCCACGGCCTCGTACAGCCGGGCCCGGGCCTGCCGGTCCAGGTTGTTCGTCGGCTCGTCGAGCAGCAGGACGTCGGGGCGGGCGAGCAGCAGCGCGGCCAGGCGGAGGAGTACGGACTCGCCGCCCGAGACCTCGCCGACGGTCCGGTCGAGACCGACGGTCCCCAGCCCGAGCTGGTCGAGGGTGGCGCGGGCCCGCTCCTCCACGTCCCAGTCGTCGCCGATCACGGTGAAGTGCTCCTCCGCGGGGTCGCCCGACTCGATGGCGTGCAGGGCGGCCCGCTTCGCCGCGATGCCGAGGATCTCGTCGACCCGCCGAGTCGTGTCGAGCACGAGGTTCTGCGGGAGGTAACCGAGTTCGCCCGTGACCTGGACGGTGCCGGAGGCCGGGGTCAGTTCACCCGCGATCAGCTTGAGGAGCGTGGACTTGCCGGAGCCGTTCAGTCCGACGAGACCGGTGCGGCCGGGTCCGACCGCGAGCCGGAAGTCGTCGAGGACCGTGGTGCCGTCGGGCCAGGAGAAGGAGAGCGAGTTACAGGTGATGAACGTGGGGTGATGCGCCATAGGGGTCTCCCGGGTGCGTGAGCGCGAGCGTGAGGTGATGCGACGCGTGGAGACACCGGGGCGCGGGCTGTCGAAAGAACGGCTCGTACGCCGAGGTCGAGAACGGCACACGCGGCACAGGGGGCACGCGCGGCACGGTGTCTCGCAACCTCAGACGAGCAACGTCCTTCTCCGATCAGGTGACGACTAGGACATGGAAGACGGTACGCCGGGGCACGGGAGCGCCGCAAACGAATTACGGCGGCCGAGCGGCGGGGGCCCCGGCCAACCGCTACGGGCGCTCGCGCAGCAGCTCCGCCAGATCCTGGTCCCAGTCCAGGTACTGGTGCTCGCGCCCCGCGGGCACCAGATGCTGCGAGCGCTCCAGGAAGCGGCGCAGCTCCGAGGTCCGTACGTGGACCATCGCGACGCCCTCGGGGGCGTGGAACTCGACCACCGTGCGGTCGTACCCGTACGGGCGTAGCCGTACGTCCCCGTCCCCGGCCGGGCGCTCGACGCCCTGCACCAGGAGTTCACGCGCGAACGCCCACGACACCTCGACGCCCTCCAGGGTCGCCGGGGGCGGGAACGCCATGCTCACGGCGTACGGATCCCCGCGGTCGTACCGCAGCGTGGCGGGGACGGTCTCCATGCGCGGAGCGGATGCGACCAGTCGGGCCTGGACGGCCTGCTCGATGACGGCGGACAAGACCGGCTCCTCTCACACGGGCTTCGGATCCTGTGCGTCTCCCCGACACCAGGGCACCTGACACCAGAAAGGACGAGCGGAACGGCCGGAACGTGCACTGCGGACGCACGTGAGCTGCGTCACCGGGAAGGATCAGCGCTGCTCGGGGACGTCGTCGTCCGGTTCGGCGCAGGGTCCGGAGTGGTCGCAGTACGGCTGGTTTCCCGACGCTCCGCAGCCGCACAGCATCACCCGCGTCTCGTGCCGCTCGCCCGTCGCGCCGCTCACGAGGAGGTCGCCGCGCATGACGAGCTGGCCGGAGGGAGTGCGGTGCACCGTGGTGGGGGAGTCGGGGCGCTCGGCGGGGCCCTCGGCCGGGTGGTACTGGAGCGCTCCGGAGGGGCAGCGGCGGACGACCTCCGCGACGAGGGCGGGTTCGGCGGCGTCGGGCAGCACCCAGGGGCGCCGGGAGAGGTCGAAGACCTCGGGCAGCCCGTGGACGCATTCGGCCGCGTGCAGACAGCGACGCGGCTCGAACGTGACGGTGATCCCCTCGCCCTCGTACTCCTTGAGCTTCGGCTGCTCGTCGGGCGGGCGCTCGCTCGTGCGGTCGGTCATGGCACCCAGCCTAGGAACGTCCGGCGGGGGACGCACCCTGGACGGGGAGCGGCCGGGGGCGCTAGCTTCCGGCGCCATGACGTCCATGGGGAAGACGAGACGAATGATGTCGGTGGGACTGACCGGGGCGGCGCTCGCGCTGACCCTGGCGGGCCCGGCGCGGGCCGGGGAGACCCCCACGGCGGCGACCGTCACCGACACGGCCGACAGTCGGGCGAGTACGGCCACGGCCACGGCCGACGGGCGAGCGAGTACGGCCACGGCCACGGCCGACGGGCGAGCGAGTGCTCCCGGCCCGGGAGCCGGCGCCGCCGCGCCCGGCTGGCAGCTCACCCCGACCGGCACCGACGCCCGCTTCCGGGGTCTCGCGGCCGTCGACCGGGCGACCGCCTGGGCCGCCGGGTCCAAGGGCACGGTGCTGCGGACCACCGACGGCGGCCGGAGCTGGCGAAACGTCTCGCCGCCGGGTGCGGGCGAGCTGGAGTTCCGGGATGTGGAGGCCTTCGACGCCCGCAGGGCCGTCGTCCTGGCCATCGGCGAGGGCGAGGCCTCGCGCGTCCTGCGCACCGAGGACGGCGGCACGACCTGGACCGAGTCCTTCCGCAACACCGACCCGCGCGCCTTCTACGACTGCATGACCTTCTTCGACCCCCGCCACGGACTCGCCATGAGCGACCCCGTCGACGGGAAGTACCGCATCCTCTCCACCCGCGACGGCGGCCGTTCCTGGCGGGTGCTGCCGAGCGCCGGCATGCCGGACGCGCTCCCCGGCGAGGCGGGCTTCGCGGCGAGTGGCCAGTGCCTGGTCTCGGCCGGCCCCGAGGACGTATGGCTCGCGACGGGCGGCGGGGCCACCGGGCGCGTCCTGCACTCCGCCGACCGGGGGGTGACCTGGCGGGCCACCGCCTCCCCGATCCCGGCGGGCGACCCGGCCAGGGGAGTCTTCGGGCTCGCCTTCCGCGACCGCGCGCACGGCATCGCCGTCGGCGGCGACTACCGCAAGGACCAGCCGTCCCCTCAGGCCGCGGCGGTGACCGGGGACGGCGGTCGCACCTGGCGCGCCTCGGCCACGCCCCCGCCCGCGTACCGCTCCGGCGTCGCCTGGCTCCCGCACAGCAGGGCGGCGGCGCTGGCCGTCGGCCCGACGGGCACGGACCTGACGACCGACGGCGGTCGCACCTGGCGCACGGTCGACACCGGCTCGTACGACACGGTGGACTGCACGCGCGACGGTGGGTGCTGGGCCTCCGGTGAGAAGGGCCGCATCGCCCGGCTCACCCCCGGCCGACCGGGCGGGCCGCTGGGCTAGTACGGGGCCGGGGGGCTTCCCGTACTCCGCCACGGAGGTAACTGTCCGGAACTGCGAAGGCAGCTGTCCCGGAGCTACGCGGGCAGCTGTTCCGGGGACTACGCGGGCAGCTGTTCCCGGAAGGCCGCCAGCCCGTCCGCCGTCTTCGTCGCGTAGAACTCCGTGATGCGGTACGCGCACACGCCCTCGGCGCTGAACGGGTCGGCCGCCGCGATCCTCTCGATCTGCGCGCGGTCGACCCCGGCGGCCAGGATCACCCCGCCGTCGCGCGGGTTCTTCCGCCCGGACGCGAGGAACACGCCCGCGGCGTACTGCTCGTCGAGCCACTCGATGTGCGCGTCGAGCAGCGCGTCGACCCGCTCGACGGGCGCGGTGTAGGTCAATTCCAGTACGAACATGATCGCCAGGCTACCGGGCGCGGTGGGGGCGGAAGCGGGCCGTACCAGCCCTCGGACTCGCCTCGGAGTCCCTCCGGCACGCCCCCGGCGTAGGGTGGCCCGCACCATGACGATCATCGACATTCCGGCCGGCTGGCCCGCAGACGAGACCTCCGCCCGAGCCATCCAGCGGGAACTGCGCGGGCGCCTCGTACGCGAGGAGGAGGGTCCGGCGGTCGGCGAGGGCCACGTCACCGGCCTCGACGTGGCCTATGACGACGAGCGGGACCTCGTCGCCGCCGCGGCCGTCGTGCTCGACGCCCGGACCCTGGAGGTCGTCGACGAGGTCACCGCCGTCGGCCGGGTCTCCTTCCCCTACGTCCCCGGGCTGCTCGCCTTCCGGGAGATCCCGACCGTGCTCGCGGCGCTCGACCGGCTGGCCGCCGACCCGGGCCTCCTCGTCTGCGACGGCTACGGCGTCGCCCACCCCCGCCGCTTCGGTCTCGCCAGCCACCTCGGGGTGCTCACCGGACTGCCGTCCCTCGGCGTCGCGAAGAACCCCTTCACCTTCGCGTACGAGCAACCCGGCCCCGAGCGCGGCGAGTTCGCCCCGCTCCTGGCCGACGGCGAGGAGGTCGGCAGGGCCCTGCGCAGCCAGACGGGCGTGAAGCCCGTGTTCGTCTCCGTCGGCCACCGGGTCTCCCTCGCCAACGCCTGCGCCCACACTCTCCACCTCACCCCGCGCTACCGCATCCCGGAGACCACCCGTCACGCCGACTCCCTCTGTCGCCGCGCCCTGAAAGAGGCGATCGGGGAGCTTTGAGGGCCTGGTGCCGGGCGCCTGGCGGGACCTGGTGCGCGGAACCGCTTGGTACGACTGAGTACCTGTACGGATACCGGCCCGTGACCCGATCCCGGCAGAGTGGGGGCCATGACGACTTCCCTTCCCGCTCCGCCGCGTTCCGTCGGGCGCGGCCTGAACCTGGTCCTCGCCGGTGCCGCCCTCGTCACCACGGCGTGGGCCTGCGCCATGACGTACGTGCTCTTCGCCTGGGCCGTCGCGTGATCGGGCGCCTTCGGTGCCTCGTGCTCGACTGCCCCGACGCCGAGGAACTGGCATGGTTCTACCGGCAGTTGGTCGGCGGCCGGATCGACCGCCCCGATCCCCGGTGGGCCGTCGGTGAGGGCTCCGTCGTGCTGCGCGGTGAGGGCGGGCCGGTACTCGCCTTCCAGAGCGTGGCCGATCACCGGCCGCCCGTCTGGGGTGCGCCCGAGCAGCAGTTCCTTCTCGACGTACTGGTCGACGACCTGAGTGCCGCCCACGAGTCCGTCCTCGCGCTCGGGGCGGTCCCGCTCGACGGCGGGGGCGGCGACCCGGCCCGACGCGTCTATGCGGACCCGGCGGGCCACCCCTTCCGCCTGGTGGGGGTCTGACCTCGGGTGCTTGGGCCCGGGTGGGGATACGGCTCCGGCCTCGGCAGGCGTACGTCCCCGCCCGCGCGGCCCCCTGCCGCGCCCGCACGCCGCCCCGGTCCGCCCCCCTGTCAGCCCCGGTGGGCCACCCGGAAGCGGATGCCCGCCGCGCGGAGCCGGTCGATCAGCGCGTCGCCCATCGCGACCGCCGTGGTCACCTGGCCCGCCGTCTTCGGCAGCGGGTCGAAGGCCAGGCAGAGGGCCGACTCGGCGAGCATCTTCGCCGTCTCGTCGTAGCCCGGGTCGCCGCCCGAGACCTCGGTGAAGACGCGCCGTCCGCCGCCCTCGCCGACGAACCGCACGGTGAACCAGCTGCGCGCGCGCCGCTCGGCGGACGGCCCCTGACCCGCCTGGTATCGGTTCATCAACCACAGGCGTACGGGCGGGAGTTGGGCGGCGAGGACACCCGTGCCGATGGCCGCGGTGCCCCCGATGGCGACCGGGAGCGTCTTCACGGAGGCGTAGTGCCGATAGCGGAAGTCCGGCCCGTAACGGTCGATGGCCCGGGCCGAGCGGGCCACGACCTGCGGGTCGAGCGTCGGCAGCGGCAGCGCCCAGGTGCCGGTCTCCCGGCTGAAACGCGGCCCGCCGATCGGCGCACGGGCCCGGCGCCCGACCAGGCGCGGTTCGTGCAGGTGCCGTTCGCGCGCGGCCCGCAGGATCTCCCGGCCCCGGCCGAACGCGGTGAGCGCGGAGGCGAAGGTGCCGCCGGAGAAGGTGGCCCCGGCCCGGACGAAACCGTCCACGCGGAGCGGCACGCCCTCCGGGAGCTGCCGCACGGTGAAGTAGACGCCCAGGTCGTGCGGGACGGAGTCGAAACCGCAGGCGTGCACGATGCGGGCGCCGGTCTCCCGGGCGCGGGCGTCGTGCCGTACGTACGTCTGATCGACGAATTCGGCCTCGCCGGTGAGGTCCACGCAGTCCGTGCCGGCCTCCGCGCAGGCGGCGACGAGCCCGTCGCCGTACCAGACGTACGGTCCGACCGTGGTGGCCACCACCCGCGTGGACTCGGCGAGTTCGCGCAGCGAGCCGGGGTCGGCGGAGTCCGCGAGGAGCAGCGGCAGCTCCGCGAGGTGCGGCCGGCCCGCGGCGAGCCGGTCCCGCAGGGCCTCCAGCTTGCCGAGGCTGCGCCCGGCCAGCGCCCAGCGGCACTCCGCCGGGGCGTGGCCGGCCAGGTACTCCGCGGTGAGCTCGCCCACGAATCCGGTCGCCCCGAAGAGGACCACGTCGTACGGCCTCGCTCCGGCCCCGCGTCCCACGTCCACGCCCGCGTCTGTGTCCATCCAGCCCCTCGTCTCGGCCGTGCCGCGCCGCCCGGCGCGATGCTCGTCGGCGGAGGATAGCGGACCTCCGCGCCGACTCCGACCGCCCCCGGCCCGGCAATTTCCAAGCGCTTGCTCGGCCGGGGGGCTTGTGCCGAGTGGAACACGTTCCTAGCATCTCCGGTGTTACATCATTGGTGTCACACATGCCTGGGGGCTCGATGAGGACGACGCACACCGCCGGGAACGGCCCGCTCACCGGGGTGCGGGTGGTCGAACTCGCCGGCATCGGCCCCGGTCCCTTCGCCGCGATGCTCCTCGCCGACCTCGGCGCCGACGTCGTCCGCGTCGACCGGCCCGGCGGCGCCGGCCTCGGGATCGACCCGGCCCGCGACCTCACCAACCGCAACAAGCGCTCCGTGGTGGTCGACCTCAAGGCGGAGAGCGGCCCCGCCACCGTCCTCGACCTGGTCGAACGTGCCGACGTCCTCATCGAGGGCTACCGGCCGGGAGTCGCCGAGCGCCTCGGCGTCGGCCCCGACGCCTGCCTCGCCCGCAATCCGCGCCTCGTCTACGGACGGATGACCGGCTGGGGCCAGGACGGGCCGCTCGCCGCGACCGCCGGACACGACATCGGCTACATCGCGATCACCGGCGCGCTCGGCATGGTCGGCCCCGACCCCGACGGCCCGCCCGTCATCCCCGCCAACCTCGTCGGCGACTACGCGGGCGGCTCCCTCTACCTCGTCATCGGGGTCCTCGCCGCCCTCCAGCACGCCCGCGCGCACGGCGAGGGCCAGGTCGTCGACGCGGCCATCGTCGACGGCACCGCCCACCTCACCACCATGATCCACGGCATGCTCGCGGCCGGCGGCTGGCAGGACCGCCGGGGCGTCAACCTCCTCGACGGCGGCTGCCCCTTCTACGGCGTCTACGAGACCTCCGACGGCGGCCACATGGCGGTCGGGGCCCTGGAGGAGCAGTTCTACGCGGAGTTCGTCCGCCTCCTCGACATCGAGGAGATCGCCCCCGCCCGCCGCGACTTCGGCCGCTGGCCCGAACTGCGCGAGGCCGTCGCCGAGCGTTTCCGGAGCCGTACCCGCGAGGAGTGGACCGCCGTCTTCGACGGCAGCGACGCCTGTGTCGCCCCCGTCCTCTCCCTGCGCGAGGCGCCGTCCCACCCCCACCTCGCCGCCCGGGGCACCTTCACCGAGCGGGACGGCATCGCGCAGCCGGCCCCCGCGCCCCGCTTCTCCGCCACCCCCGGCACCCTCCGTACGGGCCCCGCCCTGCCCGGTGCCGACACGGCGGACGTCGCCCGCGACTGGGCCGTACCCGCCCTCGAAAGCCCCGCCGGAACCAGCCCCGCCGGAACCAGCCCCGCCCGGACCCAGGAGACCGAAGCATGAAGCGCCAGCTCTACACCGAGGACCACGAGGCCTTCCGCGGAGTCGTCCGCACCTTCCTGGAGAAGGAGGTGCTGCCCCACTACGAGCAGTGGGAGAAGGACGGCATCGTCTCCCGTGAGGTCTGGCTCGCCGCAGGACGGAAGGGCCTCCTCGGCATCGCCGTCGACGAGGAGTACGGCGGCGGCGGCAACCCCGACTTCCGCTACGCCTCCGTCCTGGCCGAGGAGTTCACCCGGGCCGGCACCCCCGGGCTCGCCATCGGCCTGCACAACGACATCATCGGCCCGTACCTGACCTCGCTCGGCACCGAGGAGCAGAAGCGGCGCTGGCTGCCCGGGTTCTGCTCCGGCGAGACGATCACCGCCATCGCCATGACGGAACCCGGCGCGGGCTCGGACCTCCAGGGCATCCGTACCACCGCCGAGGACCACGGGGACCACTGGATCCTCAACGGCTCCAAGACCTTCATCTCCAACGGCATCCTCGCGGACCTGGTGGTCGTCGTCGCCCGCACCACCCCGGAGGGCGGCGCGCACGGCCTCTCGCTGCTGGTGGTCGAGCGCGGAGCCGAGGGCTTCGAGCGCGGCCGGAACCTCGACAAGATCGGGCAGAAGTCCCAGGACACCGCCGAACTGTTCTTCCACGACGTCCGCGTCCCCAAGGGGAACCTGCTCGGCGAGCTGAACGGCGCCTTCGTCCACCTGATGACCAACCTCGCCCAGGAACGGATGGCCATCGCCGTCGCCGGCATCGCCGCCGCCGAACACCTCCTGGAGATCACCACCACGTACGTCAAGGAGCGCGAGGCCTTCGGGCGCCCGCTCTCCCGGCTCCAGCACATCCGTTTCGAGATCGCGGAGATGGCCACCGAGTGCGCCGTCACCCGGTCCTTCCTGGACCGCTGCATCGAGGAACACGCGGCCGGGACGCTGGACGCCGTGCACGCCTCCATGGCCAAGTGGTGGGCCACCGAACTCCAGAAGCGGGTCGCCGACCGCTGTCTGCAACTGCACGGCGGATACGGCTACATGAGCGAATTCCCGGTCGCCCGCGCCTACACCGACGGCCGGATCCAGACCATCTACGGCGGCACCACCGAGATCATGAAGGAGATCATCGGCCGTTCCCTCCTCGGCTGACCTCCCGCCGCCCGACTTCTCACACCCTCATCGCGAAAGGCTTTCCGTGAGCACCGAAGCGTACGTGTACGACGCGATCCGCACCCCGCGCGGACGCGGCAAGGCCAACGGCTCCCTGCACGGCACCAAGCCCATCGACCTGGTCGTCGGCCTCATCCGGGAGATCCAGACCCGCAACCCGGGTCTCGACCCCGCCACGATCGACGACATCGTCCTCGGCGTCGTCGGCCCCGTCGGTGACCAGGGCTCCGACATCGCCCGGATCGCCGCCATCGCCGCCGGTCTCCCCGACACCGTCGCCGGCGTCCAGGAGAACCGCTTCTGCGCCTCCGGCCTCGAAGCGGTCAACATGGCCGCCATGAAGGTCCGCTCCGGCTGGGAGGACCTCGTCCTCGCCGGCGGCGTGGAGTCCATGTCCCGGGTGCCGATGGCCTCCGACGGCGGCGCCTGGTTCTCCGACCCGATGACCAACCTGGAGACCAACTTCGTCCCCCAGGGCATCGGCGCCGACCTCATCGCCACCATCGAGGGCTTCACCCGCCGCGACGTCGACGAGTACGCCGCCCTCTCCCAGGAGCGCGCCGCCGCCGCCGTCAAGGACGGCCGTTTCGCCCGCTCCGTCGTCCCCGTCAGGGACCGCGCCGGACTCACCGTCCTCGACCACGACGAGTTCCTGCGCCCCGGCACCACCGCCGACTCGCTGGCCCGCCTCAAGCCCTCCTTCGCGGACATCGGCGAACTCGGCGGCTTCGACGCGGTCGCGCTGCAGAAGTACCACTGGGTCGAGGCGATCGACCACGTCCACCACGCGGGCAACTCCTCCGGCATCGTCGACGGCGCCTCCCTCGTCGCCATCGGCTCCAAGGAGGCGGGCGAGCGCAACGGCCTGACCCCGCGCGCCCGGATCGTGTCCGCGGCCGTCTCCGGCTCCGAGCCGACCATCATGCTCACCGGTCCCGCCCCGGCCACCCGCAAGGCCCTCGCCAAGGCCGGCCTCACCATCGACGACATCGACCTCGTCGAGATCAACGAGGCCTTCGCGGCCGTCGTCCTGCGCTTCGTCAAGGACATGGGCCTCTCCCTGGACAAGGTCAACGTCAACGGTGGCGCGATCGCGCTCGGCCACCCGCTCGGCGCCACCGGCGCGATGATCCTCGGCACCCTCGTCGACGAGCTGGAGCGGCAGGACAAGCGCTACGGCCTGGCCACCCTCTGCGTGGGCGGCGGCATGGGCATCGCCACCGTCGTCGAGCGCGTCTGACCGTCCCGTCCGCACCCCTCAAACGGAGAAGCAGAGTCATGAGCGAGAGCACCACCATCCGCTGGGAGCAGGACGAGACCGGGATCGTCACCCTCGTCCTCGACGACCCCGACCAGTCCGCCAACACCATGAACCAGGCCTTCCGGGCCTCCATCAAGGCGACCGCCGACCGGGTCGAGGCCGAGAAGGACTCCATCCGCGGCATCATCTACACCTCCGCGAAGAAGACCTTCTTCGCGGGCGGCGACCTCAAGGACATGATCCAGGCGGGCCCCGAGCACGCCCAGGACATCTTCGACACCGCCATCGAGATCAAGAACGCGCTGCGCCGGATCGAGACCCTCGGCAAGCCCGTGGTCGCCGCGATCAACGGCGCCGCGCTCGGCGGCGGCTACGAGATCGCCCTCGCCTCGCACCACCGCGTCGCGCTGGACGCCCCCGGCTCCAAGATCGGCCTGCCAGAGGTCACCCTCGGTCTGCTGCCGGGCGGCGGCGGCGTCGCCCGTACCGTACGCCTCATGGGCATCACCGACGCCCTGCTCAAGGTGCTGCTCCAGGGCACCCAGTACGCCCCGAGGCGCGCCCTGGACAACGGCCTGGTCCACGAGGTGGCGGCCGGCGCCGAGGAGATGATGGCCAAGGCCCTCGCCTTCATCGACGCGCACCCCGAGTCCCACCAGCCCTGGGACGTCCCCGGGTACCGCATCCCCGGCGGCACCCCGTCGAACCCGAAGTTCGCAGCCAACCTGCCCGCCTTCCCGGCGAACCTGCGCAAGCAGACGGCCGGTGCGCCCTACCCGGCGCCCGCCGCGATCATGGCCGCCGCCGTCGAGGGCTCCCAGGTCGACTTCGAGACCGCGATGACCATCGAGAGCCGCTACTTCACCGAGTTGGTCGTCGGCCAGACGGCGAAGAACATGATCCAGGCGTTCTTCTTCGACCTCCAGGCCGTCAACTCGGGCGCCAGTCGCCCGAAGGGCCTGGAGAAGCGGCAGGTCCGCAAGGTCGCCGTCCTCGGCGCCGGGATGATGGGCGCCGGCATCGCGTACTCCTGCGCCCGCGCCGGCATCGAGGTCGTCCTCAAGGACGTCTCCGCCGAGTCCGCGGCCAAGGGCAAGGCCTACTCGGAGGCGCTCTGCGCCAAGGCCGTGAGCCGTGGCCGCACCACCCAGGAGAAGGCGGACGCCCTCCTCGCCCGGATCACCCCGACCACCGAGGCCCGGGACCTGGCGGGCTGCGACGCCGTGATCGAGGCGGTCTTCGAGGACACGGTGCTCAAGCACAAGGTCTTCCAGGAGATCCAGTCCGTCGTCGAGCCCGACGCGCTGCTCTGCTCCAACACCTCGACCCTGCCGATCTCCGAGCTCGCGGAGGGCGTCGAGCGCCAGGCCGACTTCATCGGCCTGCACTTCTTCTCGCCCGTCGACAAGATGCCGCTGGTCGAGATCATCAAGGGCGAGCGGACCGGCGAAGAGGCGCTCGCCCGCGCCTTCGACCTGGTCCGGCAGATCAACAAGACGCCGATCGTCGTCAACGACTCGCGCGGCTTCTTCACCTCCCGGGTGATCGGCCACTTCATCAACGAGGGCGTCGCCATGGTCGGCGAGGGCATCGAGCCAGCCTCCGTCGAGCAGGCCGCCGCGCAGGCCGGCTACCCGGCCAAGGTCCTCTCCCTGATGGACGAGCTGACCCTGACGCTGCCCCGCAAGATCCGCAACGAGACGAAGCGGGCGATCGAGGAGGCCGGCGGCACCTGGACGACCCACCCGGGCGAGGCCGTGATCGACCGGATGGTCGACGAGTTCGGGCGGCCCGGCCGGAGCGGCGGAGCGGGCTTCTACGAGTACGGCGAGGACGGCAGGCGCGGTCGCCTCTGGCCCGGCCTGCGCGAGCACTTCGCCAAGCCCGGGTACGAGATCCCCTTCCGCGACATGCAGGAGCGGATGCTCTTCTCGGAGGCCCTGGACACCGTCCGGCTCCTGGAGGAGGGCGTCCTGACCTCGGTCGCGGACGCCAACATCGGCTCCATCATGGGCATCGGCTTCCCGGCCTGGACCGGCGGCGTGCTCCAGTACGTCAACGGCTACGAGGGAGGCGTCGCCGGCTTCGTGGCCCGCGCGCGCGAGCTGGCGGAGACGTACGGCGAGCGGTTCACCCCGCCGGCCCTCCTGGTCGGGAAGGCGGAGCGGGGCGAGGTCTTCACCGACGCCTGAGCGGTGCCGGGGCTGAGTCCGGAGCGGCCTTCAGTGACGCCCGAGCGGCGCCGGGGCCTGCTCCGGACCGGCGCTCACCGACGCCTGAAGGCCGTGCTCAGCTCCTCGCTCAGTGAGCGCTGGAACGCCGTGAGAAGGGCCTGGACCACCATCGGCTGCATGTGCGCCGAGAGCGACTTCATCGCGCTCAGGTGGTCCGGGTCCTCCCCGCTCTCGCGGTACGGGCTCCACACCTCGTCCCGGAACAGCCGGGAGAGTTCCTGGGCGGCGGCGCGCGCGTGCTCCAGGAGTACGGTGCGGGAGGCGAGGATCGTCTCGTGCTCGATCGGCACGTCGAGCAGCTCGACGCCCAGCCGCAGCAGCGAGCCGTCCAGCCGGAAGGTGTCGTCCTCGGCGGTCCGGTCCAGCACCCCCATCGCGGCCAGCCGGTGCACGTCCTCCTCGGTCAGTGCCCGCCCGGCGCGCCGCTCCAGCTCGCGCCGGGTGATGGTCTCGGCGGACTCGGGCGCCCAGGAGGCGACCAGCGCCCGGTGGATCGCCAGGTCCTGCGCGCTGAGGTCGGCCGGCAGCTGCTCCAGGTACCGCTCGATCGCGGCCAGCGTCATCCCCTGCCGCTGGAGCTCCTCGATCAGCGCGAGCCGGGAGAGGTGGCCCTGTCCGTAGTGGCCGACCCGGCGTGCGCCGATGACGGGCGGCGGGAGCAGCCCCCGGGTCCCGTAGAACCGTACGGTCCGCACCGTGACCCCGGCCCGCGCGGCGAGCTCGTCGACGGTGTAGCTGGGCCCGTCCTCCTGGTCCGTCCCGACGCCCATCCGAGGTGCCTCGCTTCCCGTGCCGGCGACCCGCCGGTCCGGGTCGCTTGAACAGTATTGCTGTCTCACCGGCACTGTAGAAGAGGTCGGAAGGGGGCCGTCCGACATGTTGGTTAGGAACCTTTACTTACTGTTCCGGCTCCGGCACGATGATGCGCACCTGGCAACCTCCCGACAGGGGTGACATATGAAGCGCAGGCGCACCTTTCCCGCCGTGCTGGCCGCGTTCGTCCTGGCCGTGCTCGGGCTCGCATTCCCTTCCGGTTCCGCAGCGGCGGCTCCGACGTGGACGCTCCGCTGGGCACCCGACCCCGCCGCCGTCGGACTCGGCGGCTTCGAGACCGTGGAGGACGACCGCGCCGACTCGCACCCCGGGGGCGCGCCCCACATCAAGGTCGCGGGGGACGCGTATCGATTTGACATGCACATGGTCGATCGGGACACCTCCACCGACCGTCAGCGCCAGGAGGTCACCGGCAACCGGACCTCGCCCTCCGGCTACCTCCAGTGGCGGCTGGGCGAGACCTGGCGGGTCACGTACTCGATGTACGTCCCCAGCTCGCTGATGGCCACGACGAGCTTCACCCACATCATGCAGACCAAGCAGCCCGGCACCGGCACCTCACCGATCACCGTCACCTCGCTGCGCCGTGTCAACGGCGTCCAGACCATCGAGAACAAGGTCATCGAGGGGGACGTCCTGGTCGGCCGGACGAACCTGGAGCCGCTGCAGAACAAGTGGATCGACATCGAGTACGAGATCAGGATCGGCGACGGGACGGACGGCTCCGTGCGCTGGGTCGTGAAGAGCGGCGGCACCACGGTCGTCGACGCGACCAGGACGGGCGTCGACACCTTCCTCGCCGACCGGGTACGGCCCAAGTGGGGCATCTACCGCTCCCTGGGAGACACCTCGGGCTCGCTGCGCGACACGTATCTGCTGCTGCGCGACCTGCGCGCGTACCAGCTCACCGGCGGCACCCCGGGCACCGAGGTCCCGCTGTCCCAGGGCAGGCCGGCCACCGCCTCCTCCACGGAGGCGGCGGGGTACGAACCCGGCAAGGCGGTGGACGGACAGACCGGCACCCGCTGGGCCTCCGCCGAGGGCGTCGATCCGCAGTGGCTCCGCGTCGACCTCGGCGCCCCCGTCCCGCTCTCGCGGGTCCGGCTCGACTGGGAGGCCGCGTACGCCACGGCGTACCGGATCCAGGGTTCCACCGACGGGACGACCTGGACGGACCTCGCCTCGGTGACGGCCGGCGACGGCGGCACGGACGAGCTCGCGGTGAACGGGACGGCCCGCTACGTCCGGGTGTACGGCACCCGGCGGGCCACGGCGTACGGCTACTCGCTGTGGGAGTTCAAGGTCTACGGCCCGGGGACGGCCTGAGGCACGGGGTGGCCCGCGCGCCCGCTCAGGCGCGGGCCACCCCGTCGGGCTTCCGTCCCCAGGCGGTGAGCATGCCGGCGGACAGCGCGGCGCACGCGTCGGATTCCAGGTAGCGGACCGCCGCGTCGATGCCGGAGTCGTCGATCAGGCCGGTGGCGCGCATCGCCTCTCGACCGCGGTCCCAGGTGTCCGCCCAGAAGCGGCTGAGGGGGCTCCCGGGCACCAGCGGCGGTACGTGGATCTCGGCGGCGACGGGCGCGAGCCCGGCCGCCCGCAACAGCCGCGGGTACGAGGCCACCTCGGAGACATCGGTGCCGATGGTGGCCCGCAGTCCCTGCCACATGGCGCGCATGGCGACGGTGTAAGGGGTGCTGGGCGTCCGGTCGCTCGTCAGGTCGACGGCGTCGCTGACGACCAGCACGCCGCCGGGCGCGACGAGCCCGGCCAGGGTGCCGATCAGGCGCTCGCGCTCGGCCAGGTGCATCAGGACGAAGCGTGCGTGCACGAGCCGGAACCGGCCGGGGGCGAAGTCCGGGGCGGTGATGTCGGCCTCCAGCAGCCCGAGCCCGGGGACGGGCCGCGCGGCGAGGAAGCGTACGTCGCGGTCCACGGCGAGGACGCTCGCCACCCCGGCCTCTTCGAGGAGGCGCCGGGAGAGGGTGCCGGTGCCGGCACCCACGTCGAGGCAGTCCCACCCCGGCCCGGCGCCCAGCGCCGTCAGCCGGGCGAAGCTGATGTCGTCGTAGGCGAGGGCGCCGAAGTCGATGCGCTCGCCCTCACCCGCCTGCTCGGGCCGGAAGACGGACTCGCCGTACCGGCCGCCACCCGGAACGTCCCCGGGGGCATCGTCGAACGTACTCATGGCCGGACCTCTTCACAGGGCTGGAGCGATATCGGGCGACCCGCCAGGGGATCGCCCCACCACCGATCCTGCACGGCCCCCCGCCCGCACCCCAGAGGCGCGCCGAACCCGCGAGCCGATCGGAAGACGGCGGAGTGTCGGAGGCGGCCCGTAGCGTGATCGTCATGAAGGGCGGCGGCGCCTCGTCGGCCCGGGGGATACCGGTCACCGTGGACGACTTCGGCGCGTAGCGGGCGGGTCCCGGCGGTGCGGACGGGTGTTCGGGCGGGGGGTGGTGGGGGCGCTCGTTGTCGGGGGCTAGAGTCGGCGCCTGTTCGAACTGGGGGAACGGGAACAGGGGAGTCGCATGTACACGCAACTCAGGGAGACGGCGCATGAGTTGGCCGGAGTCCTGTGGCGGGAGCACACCGTCTACCGGGAGCGGGGCGGCGGGGTGGTGATCCGGGGCGAGCACGTCGGCCGCTGGATCAGTCTCGGTCCGACCGGGGGAAAGGACCAGGCGCTGCTGCGCGCGGGCCGGCTCCTCGACGGCGGGACCACGGCCCCGGCCCGTACCGAGATCGTCGTCGACCTGACGGCGGGTACGGCGGAGCTGGCGACGGTCTGCCGGCGGCTGCTCGCCGAGGTCGCCGCAGCCGCCGAACCCGCGCAGGGTGGGACGACCGGCAGGGAGAAGCGACCGAAGCGCGAGAAGCCGGGTCGCGCGGCGCGTGCCGCCCGACCCGGCCGGCCCCGTAAGGAGCGGCACACGAGCCTGGGTTCCCTGATCGTGCTGCTCTGTGTCGCCGGGGTGCTCGGGGCCTGGCTCTACAGCCTCTTCGGCGGGTAGGGCCCCGGGTTCGGACCCGCGCCCGCCGCGTGCCGCCCGCCGGGTCGGATCAGAACCCGGTGACCGGGTAGTGGTCGGAGAGGTTGGTGTAGGTGTACTGGGTGCCCCAGCTGGAGACGGTCCACGGGGCGCTCTTCTCCAGCACCACGTTGTTGGTCCAGCCGGCGGGGCGGGCGTTCCCGGCGCGGTAGAGGATGTAGTCGAGGTCCTCGCGCGGGTCGTCCGGGTAGCGCTCGGAGGCGATCGAGTTCAGCTCGGTGTCGAAGGAGTACGGGTGGCCGGTGCGGGCGTCCGCGCCCACCAGACCGGCGTCGGCGAGCATGGTGGCGTACTCGGGGGTGTGCGAGTCGACGTTCATGTCACCGGCGACGATGACCTGCTCGTTCGCCGGGATGTTCTTGGCGTCGAGGAAGGCGTCGATCGTCTTGAACTGGCGGCTGCGCATCTGCGCCGCCTCGCCGGCCGAGCAGCCCGGGTCGGTGGACTGGGCGTGGGTGCCGACGACGTGGACGCGGCTGCCGTTCACATCGAGGACGGTGTAGGCGAAGCCCTTGTTCGACCACCAGTCGGCGCCGCAGGCGTCCTTGTAGACGTACTGCTCCTTGCGGACGATCGGCCACTTGCTGAGGATCGTCACCCCGCCGTCCTCCGGGGTGGTGGCGGAGTAGGACCCGCCGGTGGCGTCCCAGCCGCTCTTGCTGCGGCCGACGACCGGGGTCTGGTACGGGTACCGGGAGGCGGCGTTCGCCTTGAGCGCGTCCGAGGCGGAGTTGTCGAAGGCCTCCTGGAGCACGACGACGTCCTGGCCCTGGAAGAAGGGGGCGGCGGGGATCGCGGCGG
Organism: Streptomyces sp. NPDC001728; assembly: GCF_040297565.1. Classification (NCBI taxonomy): domain Bacteria; kingdom Bacillati; phylum Actinomycetota; class Actinomycetes; order Kitasatosporales; family Streptomycetaceae; genus Streptomyces; species Streptomyces sp. NPDC001728. The sequence continues at coordinate 117,186 of NZ_JBEOZK010000010.1, read as the reverse complement.
CCCGGTGGTCCTGGCCCCAGTTCGGGTAGAGAGTCTTGCTGAAGATGAACGTGTTGTACGTGAGCACCTTCAGTCGCGGCGCCTCGGCGGCCGTCGTGGCGGAGGCTGCGGTCGCGCCGGGTGCGGTCGCGGTCAGGGCGGCGGCGGCGAGCGCAAGGGATAGAGCGGCGCCGGGGGCGCGGCGGAGCGCGGCGAACGACACGTGAACTCCCATGAGGGTGTGGGGGGTTGGGCTGGCGTCGCACATACAATCAGCCGTGGTTACCTTCCGGTAGCCTTTGGGTGCCGGGAATCTGGACGCGCTCGCACGAACTCGCCAACTCTCACGCCGGTGTCTGATTTGTACTCTTTTGAACCAGGTAGAATGCGCCCATGACCCTCGCGAACTCGACGATCTTCAAGATGGACCTCGGTCCGCTCAACCCTGTCTGGGCAGAGCTCATCCTCGGCCTGGTGGTGTTCGGATTCACCTTCCTCGTCCTGGCGAAGGGCATCCTGCCGAAGATCAAGCGCACCCTTGAGGAGCGCGAAGACGCCATCGACGGCGGCACCGAGCGCGCCGACGACCTGCGCGGTGAGGCCACGCAGATCCGTGAGCAGTACGAGGCCGAGCTGGCCGAGGCCCGCCACGAGGCCGCCCGCATCCGCTCCAAGGCCGTCGAGGAGGGCTCGGAGGCCATCGCCGCCGCCCGCGCCGAGGGCAACGCCGAGCGCGACACCATCCTCGCCGCCGGTGCCGCGAAGATCGCCGCCGAGCGCGCCGCCGCCGAGCGCGAGCTCACCGCGGACGTCGACGCCTGGGCCCACGCCCTCGCCGCCCGTATCGTCGGCGAGCCGGTCGGCGCCGACCGCGCCTGACCCGCCATGCCCGCAAGGGGCCGTCACCAGGGGCCGCAGCGCCCGGGTGACGGCCCCTTCGTCATGGGTGCAGCCTGGAACACATGAGGAGAAGTCCCGTGGAACGAGCCAAGCGCGCCGACCGCGCCCCGACGGACGGCCGCGCGGGCGACCCGGAGCCGCCGCCCGCCGGCGGAGTGCTGTGGAGCGTCGCCGGTGACGTCCGGGCGCTGCTCATGCTGCCCGCCGCCCTCACCATGCAGGTCGCCCACCCCGCGATCGGCGCCGGCGTCGACGCCCACTCGGTCTTCCGTACCGACCCCTGGGGCCGCGGCGAGCGCTCCCTGCGCTCGCTCCAGCTGTGGATCTACGGCGGCGAGGAGGCCGCCGAGGAAGGCCGCCGCCTCCGGGAAATGCACCGGACCATCCAGGGCACCGACGCCCACGGACGCCGCTACCACGCCCTCACCCCCGCCTACTACTCCTGGGTCCACGCCACCGGCTTCCCCGTCTACACCTGGGGGCTCAGCCTCCTCGCCCGCCCCCTCACCGCGGCGCAGGAGCGGCAGCTGTACGCCGAGTGGCTCCAGGTCGGCCGGATCCTCGGCATCCACGACCGGGACATGCCGCAGACGATCGAGGCGTTCTGGCCGTACTACCGCAAGGTTCTCGCCGACGAGCTGGAAGCGACCGTCGTCGTCCGGGAGCTGCTCGACCCCGACCAGCCGGTGCCCGCCCCCGACCGGGGACCGCTGCCGCTCCGGCTCGCCCTCCGGCTGCTCTGGCCCGTGCTGCGCCGGCCCTTCCTGCGCCTGCGGGCCTTCCTCACCGTCGGTCTGATGCCGCCGGACGCCCGGACGGCCATCGGCCTGGAATGGACGGACGCCCAGGAACGGGCGCTGCGCCGGTTCGCCCGGGTCGTCCGCGCCGTGGTCCCCGTCCTGCCCGAGCGGCTGCGCTATCTGCCGCTCGCCCGGAAGGCCCGTGGGGCCGCCCGTCGCGCCGGGCGCTGACGGACGGCCCCACGGGTGCGGCGGCTCAGTGCCCGCGGTGCTCCCCGGTCTCGTGGACCGTGTTCGTCGCCGCGATCTTCTTCCAGGACTTCGGCTGCACCGGCTTCGGGGCCGTCGTCCGCGCGGCCGGACCACCGGACGCCGGCGCCGCCGCCGGGGCGGACAGACCGACGGCCGCCGCCGTCGACGCGGACGGCTTCGACGGCTGGTACAGCCAGGTGTCGAACAGCTCGGCCAGCGGCTTGCCGGAGACCCGCTCCGCGTACCGTACGAAATCGGCCACGCGCGCGTTGCCGTAGGCGAACTGCTGCGGCCAGCCCTTCAGGATGGCGAAGAAGTCCTCGTCGCCGATCTCGTTGCGCAGCGCCTGGAGGGCCAGCGCGCCCCGGTCGTACACGGCGATGTGGAACTGGTTGTCCGCACCCGGGTCACCCGGCCTCACCGTCCAGAACGGGTCGTCGGCCGTCCGCAAGGCGTACACGTAGTCCGCCAGCTCCTGGGCCGTGCCCTCGCCCTGCTTCTCCGACCACAGCCACTGGCTGTAGCGCGCGAAGCCCTCGTTGACCCAGATGTCCTTCCAGTCACGGACGGACACGCTGTCGCCGTACCACTGGTGCGCCAGCTCGTGGACGACCACCGACACGTTCGCGCCGTTGGCGAACTGCCGCGGGCTGTAGAACGGGCGGGTCTGCGTCTCCAGGGCGAATCCGCTGGTCACATTGGGCACGTATCCGCCGAGCGAGTTGAAGGGGTACGGACCGAAGAGACCTTCGAGCCACTCCGCGACCTCGGTCGTCCGCTCGATCGAGGCGCGTGCGGCGCCGGCGTTGTCACCGAGGTCCTTGCTGTACGCGTTGACGACCGGCAGCCCGTTCGCCGTCCGGTCCGTCGTGATGTCGAACTTCCCGACGGCGAGAGTGGCGAGATAGGTCGCCTGCGGCTTGTTGGAGCGCCAGTTGAAGCGGGTCCAGCCGAGGAGCGAGGACTGCGACTGGAGCACGCCGTTGCTGATGGCCTGGGTGCCGTCCGGCACCTGGACGGAGACGTCGAAGGTGGCCTTGTCCAGCGGGTGGTCGTTGGAGGGGAACCACCAGACGGCCGAATCCGGCTCCTGCGCCGCCACACCGCCGTCCGGAGTGCGGGCCCAGGCCGACCAGCCGTCGATCTTCACCTCGGAGGGCTTGCCCGCGTAGCGGACGACGACCGTGACCGACCTGTTCTTCTCCAGCGGGGCCGCCGGGGTGACCTCCAGCTCGTGGGCGCCCGAGGCGGCGAACTTCGCGAGACGGCCGTTGACCCGTACCTCGCTGACGGCCAGGCCGATGTCCAGGTTGAACCGGGACAGGTTCTGGGTGGTGGTGGCGAGGATCGTCGCCGTGCCCTCCAGGAGGTCAGTGGCGGGCTGGTACTTCAGGCGCAGGTCGTAGTGGGAGACGTCGTAGCCGCCGTTGCCGCTGGTGGGGTAGTAGGAGTCGCCGATGCCCGGGGCCCCAGGACTGAAGTCGGCCGCCGATGCCGGGATCGCCAGCAGCAGGGAGGCCGCGAGGGCGCTCGGAACGATGATTCTGCGGTGCACAGGTGCTCCCCAAGTCATAAGAGACGTAAGACGCGCGGGTGGTCGTCGGTCCTTGGTGCGGACACTATTCAGCCCGTCGACGCACCGTCACGTCCAGAGCACCTCCTGTCACATGATCGCCATTCGGCCGACACGAACCCTCCGTCACGTCCGTCCGTGCCGGATCCGGTGGCCGGTGACTCGGCGGGAAGGGGGCGCCGTCGCCACACGGGTCTCTCCGGCACTCTTTTGCACGGGAGTTGACCGGGGTACGTTCCCGCCCATGCCGAAGCGAATGCGGAGAACCCGCGGAGCCCGACTGCCGTACGGAACCCTCGTGGTCGCGGCCACCGCCGCCCTGCTCGCGACCCTGGTCACACCCGCCGACGCGCGGCCGGGGCCCGCCCCAAGGGAATCCCGGCCCGTCCACTCGTACGCCGACGCCGTCCGCGAGTCCGTCTGGGTCGACACCGGACTCGACGGCGACGCCGACGGCCGGACCGACCGGGTCGCCGTCGACATCGTCCGCCCCAGGGAGCCCGCCGCGGCCGGCCGGAAGGTCCCGGTCATCATGGACGCCAGCCCGTACTACGCCTGCTGCGGGCGCGGCAACGAAGGGCAGACGAAGACCTACGACGCCGAGGGCGACCCCGTCCGGTTCCCGCTCTTCTACGACAACTTCTTCGTCCCGCGCGGCTACGCCTTCGTCGCCGTCGACCTGGCGGGCACCAGCCGCTCCGACGGCTGCGACGACGTCGGCGGACGCTCCGACGTCCAGTCCGCCAAGGCCGTCGTCGACTGGTTGAACGGCCGCGCCCGCGGCTACACCTCCCGTACGGGGGAGACCGCGGCCCGCGCCACCACCTGGTCCACCGGGAACGTCGGCATGATCGGCAAGAGCTGGGACGGCACCATCGCCAACGGCGTCGCCGCCACCGGCGTCGAGGGGCTGAAGACCATCGTGCCGATCGGCGCGATCTCCTCCTGGTACGACTACTTCCACTCCCAGGGCGCCCCGCTCTACAACGCCAACCCGAGCTGGCTCTCCGAGTACGTGAACAGCCCCGAGGCGCAGGCCCGTTGCGGCGCCGTCCAGGACCGCGTCGCGGCCGGTACCCCGTACAGCGGCGACCGGACCGCCGCCTGGACCGAGCGCGACCACGTGCGGAACGCGGGCAAGGTCAAGGCCAGCGTCTTCGTCGTCCACGGACAGCAGGACCTCAACGTGCGCGCCAAGCAGTTCGGCCAGTGGTGGGACGCGCTCGCGGCCCACGGCGTCGAGCGGAAGATCTGGCTCTCCCAGACCGGCCACGTCGACCCCTTCGACTACCGGCGCGCCGACTGGGTCCGCACCCTGCACCGCTGGTTCGACCACTACCTCCTCGGCTACGACAACGGCATCGACCGCGAACCGGTCGCCGACATCGAGCGCGCCCCGGACCGCTGGACCACCGACCGGCAGTGGCCGCCGCGTGCCACCGGCACCACCACCCTGCGCCCCGCCCCCGGCACGGCGGCCGGCCCCGGCGTCCTCGGCCGCGCGCCCGCCGCCCCGGGCTCCACGGCGGCCTTCACCGACGACCCCGGCCTCGGCGAGCTGGACTGGGCCGCCGGGATCGACCGCGCCACCCCCGAGAAGGCCGGGTTCGTCACCCGCCCCCTCTCCCGTGACCTGCGGATCTCCGGCTCCTCGAAGGTGACGGTCACCGCCACCCCGACCACCGTCACCGCGCACCTCTCCGCCGTCCTCGTCGACCTCGGACCCGACACGATCCGCGACTACGGCGCCCCCGGCGAGGGCATCACCACCCTCACCGACCGCACCTGCTGGGGTGCGAGCACCCCCGGTGACAGCGCCTGCTTCAAGGAGACCGAGGCCCGCACGGCGGACGTCGGGCACACCGTCCTCAGCCGGGGCTGGGCCGACCTCGGGACCTGGGCCGACCCGGGCAAGGAGCGCCCGCTGACCCCCGGCAAGGCGTACACGATGACCCTGGACCTCGCCGCCACCGACCATGTCGTCCCGGCCGGCCACCGGCTCGCCCTGATCGTCGGCGGTACGGACAAGGACCTGCTCGACCCCCCGTCGACCACCCCGACCCTGACGCTCGACCTCGCCCGCACCTGGGCGAAGGTGCCGCTGGTCGGCGGCGCCGAGGCCTTCGGCCGGGCCACCTCGGGACCCTACCCGGCCGTGACGCCGCCGCCCGCCGCCGTACCGTCCCTGAGCGGAGCCGTACCGCCGGCCGGCGCCACCGGCCCGCGCCTGCCCGGACCCGGAGCCGTCCGATGAACCTCCTTACAGATACAAGGAGTTCGCGCCGCATCCTCGCCCTCGTGGCGGGGGCCGCCGCCCTCGCGCTGCCCCTCGTCGCCGTCCCCGTGCAGGCGGCGGACAGCGCGCGCGTGCAGCCGCTCCCGCGCACCGGATTCGAGGAGAGCCGGGGCGCCCGGTGGACCACCGGGACCGAGGAGCGGGACTTCCTCGCGGCCGTCGCCCGCCGGGGCGAGCGGGTGTCGGCGCGGGTGATCGGCACCACCGCGCAGGGCCGCCCGCTCCGCCTCGTCGGCCTCGGTACGGGCCGCACCACCGTCCTGCTGGTCTGCAGCCAGCACGGCGACGAGCCGGCGGGCCGCGAGGCGTGTCTGAGCACCGTGCGCGACCTGGCCTTCGCCAGGGACCCGGAGACCCGCCGCCTCCTCGCCCGTACCACCGTCCTCGTCGTCCCCACCGCGAACCCCGACGGACGGGAGGCCGACACCCGGGGCAACAGCGACGGGGTCGACGTCAATCGGGACCACATCGCCCTGCGGACCGCCGAGGCACGGGCGGTCGCCGCCGTCATCCGCGACCGTCGGCCCGAACTCGTCTACGACCTGCACGAGTACGGAGCCACCCCCCGCTACTACGACAAGGATCTGCTCGCCCTCTGGCCGCGCAGCCTCGACGCGGATCCGCAGGTGCACGACGAGTCGCGGACCCTCTCCGAGTCCTATGTCCGGCCGGCCGCCGGGACCGCCGGGTACAGCAGCGGCAGCTACGGCATCTGGACCGACCCGCTCACCGGCAAGCCCCTCAAGCAGGTCGCGGGCGACGGACAGGAGCGGATCCTGCGGAACACCGTCAGCATCAAGAACTCCGCAGGGCTGCTTGTCGAGACCCGGGTGGACGCGCGCGACGAGGCCGAGCGGGACGACCCGGCGCGCAACCACCGGCGCCGCGTCGCCACCCATCTGGCCGCCCTGGAGGGCGCCTTCGCCTACCTGGAGAAGCGGCGCGTCCCCCTGGACATCGCCACCGCGACCGCCCGCCGCGCCGGACTCGCCGACCGGGGCCCGGTCTACCTCGGCGGCGCCGACAACGACCCGCCGGAGCCCTCGGAGGTCCTCGCCGACCCGCCGTGCGGCTACCGGCTCGACGCCGCGCAGTACGCGGAGGCCGGCGACGAACTCGCCCTGCACGGCGTCACCGTACGGACTGAGGGCACCGGGGCCTTCGTCCCGCTGCGGCAGTCCCGGCGCGCGCTCGTCCCGCTGCTGCTCGACGGCCGCGCCACCTATCACCTCGTCAGTGGGAGCCCTGTGGAGGAGTGTTGACGATCGCGTGCCTTCGGCGCTCCCTGACGTGACTGCAACGTTTGCCGAGGTGAAGTTACCAACTGGTACTGGCCATGCCTCGAACAGGTCCCCACAGCCTGGAAGTTGGAGAAACGCCATGAGCCGCACCACGACCGCACGCCGGTTCCTGCCGGCCCTGCTCGCCACGACGCTGCTCGCCGGGGGCGTGCTGCTCGGCCAGACGGCGACCGCCGCGCCCGCCTCGGCCGGCGTCATCACCTGCGACGTCAGCAAGCTGCGGGCGGACGCCCGCAAGGAGCGCGACCGCGCCGCCCAGCTCAAGCGCCTCGGCGCCACGGCGGAGGCCCGCAAGGCCCTCGCCAAGGCCGCGGCCCTGGAGAAGCGCGCCCGCCAGTGCGCCGACGCGGACAACAACAGCAAGCCGCCGCTCTGGAAGTAACCGGGCGGGCACGCGGGGCGGGGGCGGTCCGAAAGGGCCGCACCCGCTCCGCGGTCCTTCCCGCTCCGCGGTCCTTCCCGCTCCGCGGTCCTTCCCGCTCCGCGGTCCTTCCCGCTCCGCGGTCCTTCCCGCCGTCACTCCCGCACGGCCGTTCGCGGACCGAAACCGCCCCGCCCCCGCACTCCGCCGCCCGCGACGATCACCTCACGCACCACAGAGGGGACCGTTCCGGGACCGGGACATTTCCGGGACCGCCCGGCCACGGAAGCGCGGAAGACTCGAAGGCATGCCCGGCGCTCACACGACTCTCGACCTCGACACCGACCACACCCCCGCGCTCGTCGCCCCCTCGGGCGGTGTCCCCGCCGGAGGCTTCACCGGCCCCCGTCCCCACCCCGTGGACCTCGTGGTCGACGGCAGGCCCCTGCTCCGGCTGCTCGACGAGGCCGAGGGCATCGACGCGGTCCCGCCCCTCGCGTCCGACCTCCCGCCGGTCCTCCGCGCCGAGCACCTCCGCCGGCTCCTCGACCCCGTGGCGGCCACCGCCTCCGCCGACGGCCGCCAGGTGATCTACTCCTGCCCCGACTGCGACGACCCCGGCTGCGGAGCCGTCACGGCCGTCGTCGAACGCGAAGGCGACGCACACCACAGCGGCGAAGGTCACAGCGGCGAAGGTGAAGGCGAGGGTGCCGGGGACGTCGTCTGGCGCGACTTCGCATGGCAGACCGGCCCCACCGTCGACCCGGTCCGCGACGGCTACCCGGGCGTCGGCCCGTACCGCTTCCACGGCGCCACCTACCGCTCCGTACTGCTGCGACTCCTCGGCTCCTCGGCGTGTCGATCCGTCGCCTAGGATTCGTACCCTGATGACTGCAACCCTCGTCGCCAAGGACCTCGCCGCCGGCCACGGCGAACGCACCCTCTTCGCCTCGCTCGACCTCGTCGTCGCCCCCGGCGACGTGATCGGCCTCGTCGGCGTCAACGGCGCCGGCAAGTCGACCCTGCTGCGGCTGCTCGCCGGGATCGACGCGCCGGAGGAGGGCGAGCTGCGGCTCTCCCCGCCCACCGCCGCCGTCGGCCACCTCCCGCAGGAGCCCGAGCGGCGCCCGGGCGAGACCGTGCGCGAGTTCCTCGCCCGGCGCACCGGCGTCGCCGCAGCCCAGACCGCGATGGACGAGGCCACCCAGGGCCTCGTCGACGGCACGCCCGGCGCCGACGACGCGTACTCCGTCACCCTGGAGCGCTGGCTGAACCTCGGCGGCGCCGACCTCGACGAGCGCGCCGAGGAGGTGGCCGACTCCCTCGGCCTCACCGTCGGCCTCGACCAGCCGATGACCTCCCTCTCCGGCGGCCAGGCCGCCCGCGCCGGCCTCGCCTCCCTGCTGCTCTCCCGCTACGACGTCTTCCTGCTCGACGAGCCCACCAACGACCTGGACCTCGACGGTCTGGAGCGTCTGGAGGGCTTCGTGAAGGGGCTGCGCGCCGGGACGGTCGTCATCAGCCACGACCGCGAGTTCCTCACCCGTACCGTCACCAAGGTCCTGGAACTCGATCTCGCCCAGCAGCAGATCACCCTCTACGGCGGCGGCTACGAGGCCTACCTGGAGGAGCGGGACACCGCCAGGCGGCACGCCCGCGAGGACTTCGAGGAGTACGCCGGCAAGAAGGCCGCCCTCGAAGCGCGCGGCCACATGCAGCGGTCCTGGATGGACAAGGGCGTCAAGAACGCCCGCCGCAAGGCCACCGACGGCGACAAGCTCGGCCGCAACGCGCGCAGCGAGGCCAGCGAGAAGCAGGCCGCGAAGGCCCGCCAGACCCAGCGCATGATCGAACGCCTCGACGTCGTCGACGAGCCCCGCAAGGAGTGGGAGCTGCGGATGGAGATCGCCGCCGCGCCCCGCTCCGGCTCGGTCGTCGCGACCCTGCGCGAGGCCGAGGTGCGCCGGGGCGACTTCTCCTTCGGCCCCGCCACCCTCCAGATCGACTGGGCCGACCGCATCGCCGTCACCGGCGCCAACGGCGCGGGCAAGTCCACCCTGCTCGCCGCCCTGCTCGGCCGGCTGCCGCTGGACTCCGGCGACGCGGTCCTCGGCTCGGGCGTCGTGGTCGGCGAGGTCGACCAGGCCCGCAGGCTCTTCCACGGTACGGAGACGCTCCTCGAGGCGTTCTGCGCGGCCGTCCCGGAGACCGAGCCCGCCGAGGTCCGTACCCTGCTCGCCAAGTTCGGTCTCAAGGCCGTCCATGTGATGCGGCCCGCCACCACCCTCTCCCCGGGCGAGCGGACCCGCGCCGCGCTGGCCCTGCTCCAGGGCCGGGGCGTCAACCTGCTCGTCCTCGACGAGCCGACCAACCACCTGGACCTGCCGGCCATCGAGCAGCTGGAGTCCGCGCTCGACTCGTACACCGGCACGCTCCTCCTCGTCACCCACGACCGGCGGATGCTCGACGCCGTCCGCACCACCCGGCGCATCGAGGTCGCCGACGGCAAGGTGACCGAGCTCTGATGGCGCCTCGGCGCGGATCGGGTCCGCGATGACGGTCTTCCCCGGGCGGGGCCGACGATGACGGTCTCCTTCGGCTGGGGTCCCGTCGCGGCGCGGGTCCTCGCCCCGGCGGCAGCCTGTGTGGTCGTCGTCGACGTGCTCTCCTTCACCACCTCCGTGGGCGTCGCCGTCGAGGGCGGCACCGCCGTCCTCCCGTACCGCCGGCGGGACGCCACCGCCGCGGCGTACGCGCGGGAGAACGACGCCCTGCTCGCCGTCGGCCGGAGCGAGGCCACCCAGGCCCACCCGTGGACGCTCTCCCCGGCAGCCCTGCGCGCCGCCCCGAGACCGCCCCGTCTGGTCCTGCCGTCCCCGAACGGCTCCACCATCGCGGCGGAGTCCGCCTCGGGCGGCGCGGCGGTCGTCGCCGCCTCCCTGCGCAACCGCACGGCCGTCGCCCGCTGGCTCACGCACCGGGGCTACGGCACGGCGGACCGCCCGCTCGCGGTCATCGCCTCGGGCGAGCGGTGGCCCGACGGCTCGCTGCGCCCCGCGCTCGAGGACCTGCTGGGCGCGGGAGCGGTGCTCGCCGCCCTCGCGGGCCCGCACACCCCGACCCCGGAGGCGACCGCGGCGGCCACGCTGTGGTCGGCGACCGAGGACCCGGTCGCCGCCTTGCACGGCTGCGACTCGGGCCGTGAACTGTACGAGTACGGCTTTCCGCAGGACGTGGCCGTGGCCGCCGAGACCGACAGCTCGACGACCGTTCCGGTCCTCGTGGACGGCGCATTCCAGGAGGCAGCACCATGACCGACCTACTGACCCGGCTGACCGAGATGCTGGACGATCTGGACGCGGACGTCGACGAGACGATCGACCTCGCCGACGAGGTCGCGGCCTCGGGCGACGCCGGCCTCCTGCCGCGCCTCCAGGCGGAGCTGGACCGTGCGCTCACCGAGCGGAACGCCTACGCCCGTGAGCTCCTCGGCGGTGTCCTCGCCGTCATCGGCGGCCCGGAGGCCCTTCCGGCGCTGATCCGCGCCTCGGCCGTCGACCTGGGCGACGACCAGGACGGGCTGGCCGCCGAGATCGTCGACCTGGTGCAGGCCGACCCGAAGACGGCCGGGAGCCTGCTGCGGCCCCTGACGGAGGACGACGACCTCGCCGTCGCCCACCGCGCCGAATGGGCCCTGCGCTTCCTTCCGTAACGGCGACGGCGCCCCACGCGAGAACGCGGGCTCCTCACGCGAGCAGGCCACGGCCCGATGGGCCGTGGCCTTCTTCACGCGAGTGTGCGAGCGCGGGGCGGACGGTCAGCGGCGCTTGCCGCCGCCCTCGCCCAGGAGGCCCGCCTTGCGCAGGGCGTCGGCCATCGCGCTGTTCGAGGGGGCGGGGGCGGAGGACCGGTCCCGGCCACCCTGCCCGCCGCGTCCGGAACGTTCGCCCTGGCTGCCCTGGCTGCCCTGGCCGCCCGCGCCGCCCTGGCCGCCGCGCTCGTTCTGCCCGCCGCGCTCGTTCTGCCCGCCGCGCTCGGTCCGGCGGCCACCGCCACCGCCAGCGCCGCCGGCCGCCCCGCCGCCGCCCTGCCGCTGCTGTGGCGGTCGGCCGGAGCGCTCGCCCCTCTCCCGACGGGGCGCGCCCTGGGACGCCCCGTCGCCCGCCTGGTCGTCGAGCCGCAGCGTCAGCGAGATCCGCTTGCGCGGGATGTCCACGTCCAGGACCTTCACCTTGACCACGTCGCCGGGCTTCACGACCTCGCGCGGGTCCTTGACGAAGTTCTTCGACATCGCCGACACGTGCACCAGGCCGTCCTGGTGCACGCCGACGTCCACGAACGCCCCGAAGGCGGCGACGTTGGTGACGACGCCCTCGAGGACCATCCCGGACGCCAGGTCGCCGATCTTCTCGACGCCGTCCTTGAAGGTCGCCGTCCTGAACGCCGGGCGCGGGTCGCGCCCCGGCTTCTCCAGCTCGCGCAGGATGTCCGTCACCGTCGGCAGACCGAAGGTCTCGTCGACGAAGTCGTCCGCCCGCAGCGTGCGCAGCCGGCCCGTGTCACCGATGAGCGACGCGACCTCGCCACCGGTCGCCTTCACCATCCGGCGCACCACCGGGTACGCCTCCGGGTGAACCGAGGAGGAGTCGAGCGGGTCGTCGCCGCCCCGGATGCGCAGGAAGCCCGCGCACTGCTCGTACGCCTTCGGGCCGAGCCGGGCGACGTCCTTCAGGGCCCGCCGGGAGCGGAAGGGGCCATTGGCGTCCCGGTGCGCGACGATGTTCTCCGCGAGGCCGCCGCTGATCCCCGAGACCCGTGAAAGCAGCGGAGCGGAGGCGGTGTTGACGTCCACGCCGACGCCGTTCACACAGTCCTCCACGACCGCGTCGAGGGAGCGCGAGAGCTTCACCTCGGCCAGGTCGTGCTGGTACTGGCCCACGCCGATGGACTTCGGGTCGATCTTCACCAGCTCGGCCAGCGGGTCCTGGAGCCGCCGGGCGATGGAGACGGCCCCGCGCAACGACACGTCCATGCCGGGGAGTTCCTGCGAGGCGAAGGCGGAGGCCGAGTAGACCGAGGCGCCCGCCTCCGAGACCATCACCTTGGTCAGGTTCAACTCGGGGTGCCTGGCGAGGAGTTCGGCCGCGAGCTTGTCGGTCTCGCGGGAGGCGGTGCCGTTGCCGATCGCGACCAGCTCGACGGCGTGCTCCTTCGCGAGCCGCGCCAGCCTCTCCAGGGCCTGGTCCCACTTGTTGGCGGGCACATGCGGGTAGATCGTGTCGGTGGCCACGACCTTGCCGGTCGCGTCGACCACGGCGACCTTCACGCCGGTGCGGAAGCCGGGGTCGAGGCCGAGCGTCGCCCGGGTGCCGGCCGGTGCGGCGAGCAGCAGATCGCGCAGGTTCGCCGCGAAGACCCGGACCGCCTCGTCCTCGGCAGCCGTCCGCAGCCGCAGCCGCAGATCGATGCCCAGGTGGACGAGGATCCGGGTCCGCCAGGCCCAACGGACCGTGTCCTGAAGCCACTTGTCACCGGGGCGCCCCCGATCGGCCACACCGAAGCGGCCCGCGACCATTCCCTCGTACGAGGAGGGCCCGGGGGTGTCGGAGGGCTCCTCCGGCTCCAGGTCCAGGCTGAGCACGTCCTCCTTCTCGCCGCGCAGCATGGCGAGCACCCGGTGCGAGGGGAGGGCCGTGAACGGCTCGGTGAAGTCGAAGTAGTCGGCGAACTTCGACCCCGCCTCCTCCTGGCCGTCCCGCACCTTCGCCACCAGCCGGCCCCGGCCCCACATGCGCTCGCGCAGCTCGCCGATGAGGTCGGCGTCCTCGGAGAACTTCTCCGCGAGGATCGCCCGCGCGCCCTCCAGGGCCGCGGCGGCGTCCGCGACGCCCTTGTCCCCGTCCACGAAGGCCGCGGCGGCTGCCGCGGGCTCCACCGACGGATCGGCGAGCAGTCCCTCCGCCAGCGGTTCGAGGCCGGCCTCGCGGGCGATCTGGGCCTTCGTCCGGCGCTTGGGCTTGAAGGGCAGGTAGATGTCCTCCAGCCGGGCCTTGGTGTCGGCGGCCCGGATGCGGGCCTCCAGCTCCTCGGTCAGCTTGCCCTGCTCGCGTACCGAGTCGAGGACCGCCGACCGGCGGTCCTCCAGTTCGCGCAGATAACGCAGCCGCTCCTCCAGGGTGCGCAGCTGCGCGTCGTCGAGCATCTCGGTCGCTTCCTTGCGGTAGCGCGCGATGAACGGCACGGTCGAACCGCCGTCGAGCAGCTCGACCGCTGCCTTCACCTGTCGCTCGCGTACGCCGAGTTCCTCGGCGATCCTTGCTTCGATGGACGTCGTCACGGTGTCCCGACTCGCCTTCTCGTGCCTCAAGCTTGCGAGTGCATTGTGCCGGGTCGGTCACCCGTACGCGGTAACCGACCCTTCCCGCGCGCGTCCCGGGCGCCTTTCCGGCGCCCCTGGGTCACTCCTTGCCGACGAGATCCGCCGGGAAGGCGCCCGCGACGGCCGCCGTGACCAGGAAGCCGCGCCCCAGCTCGGTGAGCCGCTCGACGCCGGCCGCGCCGAGGTGCTCGTACGGGGCGGAGTCCAGCCGGTCGGTGTGCTCCTCGAGCTCGTCCCGCAGCGCGGTCCCCGAATCCGTCAGCTCGCCCTCGGCGTCGAGGAGGCCCCGGCCGCGCAGCCGCTCCGTCGCCGCCTCCCAGTCGGCGCGCCGCCAGCCCCGGGAGCCGAGCACCCAGTGCGGGGACATGCCCTTGCCGGTGGCGGTGTGGGAGACGAGCGCCTCGACGGGGTCGAGCCCGGCGGACAGCAGGGCCGCGAGGTGCCCGTCGCCCCGGTGCTCGCGCAGCAGGGTGGTGGCGTGCCAGTAGGCGAGGTGGGGCTCCTCCGGTACGGGAAGGTCCGCGTTGGCCGAGTACAGCGGCCGGGCGTGCCGGGTGCAGGCCTCGGTGGCGCGCACGGCGAGTCCGGCGGCCTCGGCCATCTCCGGGGAGGCGACGGTCTCCTCGCCGAGCAGCCGGCGCAGGGTCGCGTCGGCGGTCCGCAGCCGGGCGGCCAGCACCTCGGCGGGGGAGGCGGTCTCCCAGACGTCCGGGAGGTGCCGGGCGAGGAAGGCGTGGTCGTAGCTGTAGAAGGTCGCGGCGACGGTCCCGGGGCCCACCGCGCCGAGGGCGGCGCTGCGCGCGGCGAGCCGCATCGCGCTCTTGTCGGTGAAGCCGAGCGCACCGAACTCGCGGTCCAGGTCGGGCGAGAAGTAGAGCGTGGCGTGGAGCGGGTTGAGGGCGTTGTGGCAGTGGCGTCCGGCGCGCGGCGGCAGGGCAGTCGTCGTCATGACCGGACGGTTACCGACTGGTCGGTACGACGGGAACCGTCCGAGGCCGCCGTACCCGGAGGATGGCGGGAATCGGGTACGGCGGGAGCCCGCGCCCGGCTCTCGCCCCGACACTTCGCGCGTGCCTTCCACGCGGAGACCGGGGCGACTCCCGGCCGGTACGTCGACCGGGTACGCCTCGAACACGCCCGGCGCCTTCTGGAGGAGACCTCGCGTGGGGTCGAGGAGGTCGCCCGCGCCTCGGGCTACGGCACCCCGGAGGGGACGCGCCGCGCCTTCACCAAGGCCCTCGGGACGCCCCCGGCCGAGTACCGCCGCCGCTTCCACGCCCCCGGCACCTGAACGCACCCCGCGGGACATCCGCACACCCCGCCGTACGGACGCCCACCGCAGCGAAAGGGATCAGCACGCGGACGACCCCCAGCCGCCCTACGACGCGGGTTCGCCGGAGAAGGCCCCGGCCGCGATCGTGGCGCACTGGCGGGGCGAGGAGGCCGGGAGGGACCGACCCTCAGCCGCCGTACGTGAACCGGGGCGCGCGGCGCTCCAGGAAGGCGGCGACACCCTCCGCGGTGTCGCCGCTCCCGCGCGCCTGCTCGGCCCAGTGGGCGTCCCGGTCGAGCCGTCCGTCGGCGAACTCCTTGGCCGCCGCCTGGGTCAGCAGCGAGCGGGAGGCGAGCACGCGCGTGAACTCGGCCACCCGCTTGTCCAGCTCGCCCGCCGGGTGGAGTTCGTCCACGAACCCGGTCCGCAGCGCCCGGTCCGCGTCGATCAGCTCACCGGAGAACAGCAGGTACTTGGCGGTCGACGGGCCCACGAGGGCGGCGAGCCTGCGGGTGGACGAGGACGGGTAGACGATCCCCAGCTTCGACGGGGTGATCCCGAAGCGGGCGTCCTCCTCGGCGAAGCGCAGGTCGCAGGCGGCGGCGAGCTGGCTGCCGCCGCCGACGCAGTAGCCCCGGACGGCCGCCAGGGTCGGCCGGGGAAAGGCGGCGAGCGCCTCCTCCGCCCGTACCGCGAGCGCCTGCTGCTCGTCCCCGGGCTCCCGGAGCGCCGCGATGTCCGCCCCGGCGCAGAAGGTGTCGCCCTCGCCGGTCAGGACCAGGACCCTGACGGCCGGGTCGGCGGCGAGCCGGTCGAGGAGGCCGGGCAGGGCGCGCCACATGCCGGCGCTCATCGCGTTGCGCTTGGCGGGGTTGGCGATGACGACGGTGGCGATCCCGTCCGTGACGCTGGCCTTCAGCTGCGGCTCCATGGGCCGGATGCTATCCGGCGGACCCGAACGTACGATCAGGAAGGGGCCGTTCCGAGGAGGCACCGCATGGCCGATGAGGCCCGCGAGCGGCACGGGGAACCGGACCCCGTCCGGGCGATGGCCCGCGAGGGGAAGCGGCTCAACCGCAGCTTCAGCCGGCTCGCCGTGCTCGGTGTCCTGCTGGTGATCGGCGGTGTCGTCGGTCTGATCTACACCGGTCTCGCCACCCTGACCTCGATGCTGCTCTTCGGCTGGCTGCTGCTCATCGGCGGTGTGGTGGGCCTGCTCCAGGCCGTCCAGTCGCGGGGCACCAACTACTTCTGGCTCGCCGCGGTGGTCGCCGCCCTGAACATCGCGGCCGGTGTGGTGGTGATCCGGCACCCGCACGGTTCGGCGGAGGCCCTGACGATGTTCGCCGCCCTGCTCTTCCTGACCGGCGGTCTCTTCCGGCTGGTCGGCAGTGTGGTGGTGCGCGGTCCGCAGTTCGGCTGGACGCTGCTCCAGGGCGCGTTCGGCCTGCTGCTGGGTCTGCTGGTCCTGTTCGACTGGCCGCACAGCAGCCTGTACGTTCTCGGGGTCTTCTTCTCGCTCGCGCTGCTCTTCGACGGCCTCGGCCTGATCGCGATCGGGGTGGGCGGCCGAAGGATCGTCAGCATGGTGACCCCGCAGGAGGTCCCGAGCTCGCGTCCGGCCGCTGACCCCGGCTCCGCGGAGCTCCCTCCGGAGCGGACAGAAAGCGCGCCCGATCAGTCGAACAACTGACGTGGGCATACTCACCCGATCGGAATGTGGCCGATAAGTGTCGACTTCTGGTCAGTAGGCCGGTCCGCCCACGCGGATTGCCAAGACTCGATCCGTGGCGAGAATCGAGCACGAGGGCGGGAACCGGACCGTGGGGCACCACGGGGGCGTCTCCGCCCGGCAACCGTCCTACGAAGGAGTCTGGCGCTTCACCGCTGCCGCGGTCGACGTCTCCGTCCCGCAGGCCCGGCACGCCGTACGCGACCTGTTGGTCCGCCAGGGCGTACCCGTCCATGAGGAGATCATGGACGGCCTGCTGCTGATCGTCTCCGAGCTGGTGACCAACGCCGTGCGGCACGCGGCGCTGCTGTCCCCGGAGATAGCGGTCGAGGTGGCCATCGGGCCCGAGTGGGTCCGGGTGTCCGTCGAGGACAACCACCCCTACCGGCCCAAGGCCCTGGAGGCGGACTACGGGCAGACCGGCGGTCGCGGCCTGCTGCTGGTCCGGGAGATCGCCCTGGAGTCCGGCGGTGCCTGCGACGTCGAGCACACGGCGAGCGGCGGGAAGATCATCTGGGCGGCGCTGCCCCTGGCCCCGATGGCACCGGGGCCGGGAGGCACGCCTCGTCCGCAGACGGTCACCAGCCCCCGGACGGACCCGTCAGTTCCCTGACGGCGGGCCGCGCCGCGTCGAGCACCGTCATGAACCAGGCGGAGAACGGCGCGGCGGCGTGGCGCTCGGCCAGCTCCTCGGAGGTCACGAAGACGGTGTCCTCGATCTCCTCGGGGTCCGGCTTCGGTGCGGCCTGTACGAGGCCGACGAAGAGGTGGTTGAACTCCTGCTCCACCAGGCCCGATGCCGGGTCCGGGTGGTTGTAGCGGACGGTGCCGGCCTCCGCGAGCAGCGAGGGCGAGACGCCCAGCTCCTCGAAGGTGCGCCGGGCCGCCGCCGCGAACGGGGCCTCGCCCGGGTAGGGGTGGCCGCAGCAGGTGTTCGACCAGACGCCGGGGGAGTGGTACTTGCCGAGCGCGCGGCGCTGGAGCAGCAGCCGGCCGGACTCGTCGAAGAGGAAGACGGAGAAGGCGCGGTGCAGGAGGCCGGGCGCCTGGTGCGCGGCGAGCTTCTCCGCCGTGCCGATGGTCGTCCCGTCCTCGTCGACCAGTTCGAGCATGATCGGCGCCGCGGCTCCGGACGGTTGGACACCGTTCGACGCGATCTCCGGCGAGATCTGAGCCGCGGTGGCTGGTGTGGTCGGCATACCCATCCTTCGCTTCGGTCCTCGGCCCCGGTGGGGGAAACACAGTCTGCCGTACAAAAGCGGCTTGTCCGTACTTCGGCGGCCGGACGTGGCCGCTCCCGCCGCGCCGGAGCGGAACCGGCGCGGCGGGGGCGGAAGCGGCGGGGGCGGTCCTACACCCCGAAAGCCGCCGGATACACGAGCATGCCGGACGGAACGGGCGCGGTGCCGTCGAGGACGAGCGCCATCATCGTCTCGTCCGGGACTTCGAAACCTGGCTTGATTCCATACTCAGACGCACGTACGAACCCGAACCTCGGGTAGTACTCCGGATGGCCCAGTACGAGGACGTGCCGCTCCCCGCTCAGCCGCGCCGCGTCGAGCACCGCCCGTACGACGGCCTGTCCGGCCCCCGAGCGCTGGTGCTCCGGCGCCACCGAGACCGGGGCGAGCGCCGCCGAGGGCAGGCCCCCCACCAGGCAGCGGGTGATCAGGGCGTGGGCCGCGACCGAGCCGTCCGGGGCCTTGGCCACGAACGACAGGCCGGGCAGCCAGGCGTCGGCGTCCCGCCGGAGCGCGTCGACCAGATCGGCCTCCGCCTCCGATCCGAAGGCCGCCGCCACGACCCGCCACACGGCCCCGGCCTCCCCGTCCCGCTCCGGACGGACGGTCCAGCGCGGATCGGCGGGCCGCAGGACGAAGCCGGCGTACCCGTAGTCGGAGCCGTGCTCGCGCCGGAGCGCGATCTCGGCGCGCGCCCCGGCCACCGCCTCGGCCGCGCCGGGCACCGTGGTGTCGGCGGCGTCGGCGTGCGCCGCGAGCGGGACGTAGTACTCGTCCCAGTCGCTCTGGGGCTGCGGGAGCGTCGCCACCACGTGGTAGCCGGCCCCGA
Organism: Streptomyces sp. NPDC001728; assembly: GCF_040297565.1. Taxonomy (NCBI): domain Bacteria; kingdom Bacillati; phylum Actinomycetota; class Actinomycetes; order Kitasatosporales; family Streptomycetaceae; genus Streptomyces; species Streptomyces sp. NPDC001728. The sequence goes on along the minus strand of NZ_JBEOZK010000010.1, from coordinate 98,330 downwards.
CCGCAGCCGCCGCGTTCCCGGTGACGGTACGGAGCGGGTAGTGCTCCTCCCAGAAGGCGCGGGCCGCGGGACCCGGATCCTCGGCGGTCCAGACGCACTCGGTGAGGACGAGGGCGCCGCCGGGGGCGAGGAGCCTGCGCCATTCGGCCAGTGCCCGGTCGAAGCCGAGGACGAAGACCGAGCCCTCGGCCCAGACCAGGTCGAAGGAGCCGTCGGGGAGCGGCAGCGCGCCCATGTCGGCGTTGAGCGTGCGGATCGATCCGTCCAGCCCGCGGGCGGCGGCGGACTCCCGCAGCTCGGCGAGGAACGGCTCGTGGGTGTCGACGGCGGTCACCTCGGCGCCCGCCTCGGCGGCCAGGAGCAGCGCGGAACGGCCGGGGCCGCAGCCCAGGTCGAGCACGCGGGGACGCTCGGGGAGCCGCCCCGCGAGCGAGAGAAGGCGGCGGGTGGTGGTGTCGGAGCCGGGACCCTGCCGCGGAAGGCCGTGGTGCAGGGCGAAGAAGGCGTCGTGCAATGCGTTGTCGGACAACGTGGGAAACCCTTGTGTGAGAGGGCCCCGGCCGACGACGTGACGTACCGGTGGTTGGACCGGGATCAGGTCAGCCGGAGACCCGGAGGCTGAGGGACGACCGGGCGCTGCCGCTGCGGGCAGCCTCCATCGCGACGGTCATCGACCTCAGCTCCTCTCTCCACGCGTTCGTACGAAGAGACTAACAGCCGGCCGTGGTCAGAGACACAGCTTGGCCTCGTGCTCCGCGTGCCCGGCCGGCTCCAGCTGGAAGGTGCAGTGCTCCACGTCGAAGTGGGACCCCAGGCACCCCTGGAGGGAGTGCAGCATCTTCTCGTGCCCGACCGAGTCCAGCGCCCCCTGGTCGACGACCACGTGTGCGGAGAGCACCGGCATGCCCGAGGTGATCGTCCAGGCGTGCAGGTCGTGCACGTCCTCGACACCCGGCAGGGCCAGGATGTGCGCCCGTACCTCCGCCATGTCGACACCCTTCGGCGCCGCCTCCAGGAGCACGTCCAGGGTCTCCCGCAGCAGCTTGAAGGTACGGGGGACGATCATCAGGCCGATCACGATCGAGGCGATCGGGTCCGCGTACTGCCAGCCCGTGGTCAGGATGACCGTGGCGGCGATGATCACGGTGACCGAACCCAGGGCGTCCGCGAGGACCTCCAGGTACGCCCCGCGCACATTGAGGCTCTCCTTCTGGCCGCGCATCAGCAGCGACAGCGAGATCACGTTCGCGACCAGGCCGATCACCGCGAAGGCGATGGCGAGCCCGCCCTTGGTCTCGGCCGGCTCGACGAACCGCTGGATCGCCTCGTACAGCACGTAGCCGCCGACGACGAGGAGCAGCAGACAGTTGGCGAGCGCCGCCAGGATCTCGGCCCGGGCGAATCCGAACGTGCGGTTCCCCGAGGGAGGCCGGTTCGCGAAGTGGATCGCGAGCAGTGCCATGGCCAGGCCGACCCCGTCGGTCGCCATGTGGGCCGCGTCGGCGATCAGCGCGAGGGAGTCGGCGACCAGACCGCCGATGATCTCGATCACCATCACGGAGAGCGTGATGCCGAGTGCGATCCGCAACCGGCTCTTGTACGCGGCCCCCGCGGTCCCCGCCGGCGGCGGGCCGCCGTGGCTGTGCCCGTGGTCGTGTCCAGCCCCCATCGCGTGGCCTCCAGATCGTGTCGTCTCGTGTGCCCCGATTCGCAAGTGAACTACGGGAGGGGGGTATGTGCAACACGGTACTGAACACCGTTGTCATATGCTCTGACCTGCGGCGATGCATTCAGGACCGGTCATGGCGGGAACGCGACTCCGAAGCTCCCCGCACAGGCCCGCGACGGTGGTTTGTGAGCCGGGCCGCCGATCGCCCATGATGATCTCCGCAGGGCGAGGCGCACCCTCACGGACACGGGTGGGCCCGGGGGAGTCCTGCCCGCGAAGCCTCGGTGAACTCGTGTTCCGTTCATCCGATAGCCTCAGCCGACGTGTCGCCGCCCGGTGCCGGGGCGCACCGCCGCGCCCGGGGCCGCCATGGCCACGCCGGCCCCTCGTCAGCTCCAAGGAGTGAGTTCGTCTGTCGACCGCCATCCTCACCGGCCCCCCGGCACCCGGCTCCTCGCTCGACGGAGACCTGCGGTCGCTCGGCTTCGACGTCAAGGCCGCCTCCGGCGCCGAACAGGCCGCCGCGCTGCTGGCCGCCGTCCCCGCGGGTGAGCGCGTCGCGCTCGTCGACCCCCGGTTCGTCGGCCACCTGCACGCGCTGCGCCTGGCCCTCACCGACCCCCGGTTCCCCGCCGCCGCCGCACCCGGCACGCTCACCGCGCAGAACGGGGCCCGCCCCGCGCTGACCCGCGCCCTGAGCGCCGCCTCGGCGACCGCCGGTGACGGGGACGACCTCACCGGCACCCTCGCCGACGCCCTCGACGCCGACGGCGTCGCCGTGCACCGGCCCCAGCTCGGCACCCTCGTCGCCACCGTCCCCGCCGACGCCGAGGCCCGCCACGCGGCCCGCGCCGCCGTCGCCGCCGTGGACGACGAGGCCGTACGCCTCCGCTCGGCGGTCAAGGCCCACGACGGCTTCTTCACCACCTTCTTCATCAGCCCGTACTCGCGCTACATCGCCCGCTGGTGCGCGCGCCGCGGACTGACCCCCAACCAGGTCACCACCGCCTCGCTGCTCACCGCGCTGATCGCGGCCGGCTGCGCGGCGACCGGCGAGCGCGGCGGCTACATCGCCGCCGGCGTCCTGCTCCTGGTCTCGTTCGTCCTCGACTGCACCGACGGGCAGCTCGCGCGCTACGCGCTGAAGTACTCGACGATGGGCGCCTGGCTCGACGCCACCTTCGACCGCGCCAAGGAGTACGCCTTCTACGCGGGCCTCGCCCTCGGCGCCGCCCGCAACGGCGACGACGTCTGGGCCCTGGCCCTCGGCGCGATGATCCTGATGACCTGCCGGCACGTCGTGGACTTCTCGTTCAACGAGGCCAACCACGACGCCACGGCCAACACCAGCCCCACCGCGGCCCTCTCCGACCGGCTCGACAGCCTCGGCTGGACCGTCTGGGCCCGCCGCATGATCATCCTGCCGATCGGCGAGCGCTGGGCGATGATCGCCGTCCTCACCGCCGTCACCAACCCCCGGATCGTCTTCTGGGCGCTGATCATCGGCTGCGCCTTCGGCGCCTGCTACACGACGGCGGGCCGCGTCCTGCGCTCCCTGACCCGCAAGGCCAAGCGGACCGACCGGGCCGCCCAGGCGCTGGCCGACCTCGCGGACTGCGGGCCGCTGGCCCAGCCGGCCGCCCGCGTGTTCGGCCGGTCGGGAGCCCGCGGCGCGGGAGTCGTCTTCGCGGCGATCGCTACGGCGGGTCTCCTCTTCTCCGTCCTCACGTGGCCCTTCGGTGACCGGCAGATCGTGATCGCCGCCATCGGCTACGTGATCCTCTCCGGCGCCGCCGTCGCCCGCCCCCTCAAGGGCGCCCTCGACTGGCTCGTACCCCCGCTCTTCCGCGCCGCCGAGTACACCACCGTGCTCGTGCTCGCCGCCCGCTCGGACTCGGCGCAGGCTCTGCCCGCCGCATTCGGGCTGGTCGCGGCGGTCGCCTACCATCACTACGACACGGTGTACCGCATCCGCGGCGGCACCGGCGCACCGCCCGCCTGGCTGGTGCGCGTCACCGGCGGACACGAGGGGCGCACGCTCCTGGTGGCCGTCCTCGCCGCCCTGCTGGCGGACCGCGGCGACGACTTCACCCTGGCACTGACCGCCCTCGCGGTGGCCGTCGCCCTCGTGGTGCTCGTGGAGTCCATCCGCTTCTGGGTCTCCTCCGGAGCACCCGCCGTTCACGACGAAGGAGAAACAGCATGATCGGTCTCGTACTGGCAGCCGGTGCCGGACGGCGTCTGCGCCCCTACACCGACACCCTTCCGAAGGCCCTCGTGCCCGTCGACGGCGAGACCACGATCCTCGACGGGACGCTGAAGAACTTCGCCGAGATCGGCCTCACCGAGGTCGCGATCGTCGTCGGCTACCGCAAGGAGGCCGTCTACGACCGCAAGGAGGCCCTGGAGGCGAAGTACGGCGTCAAGATCACCCTCGTCGACAACGACAAGGCCGAGGAGTGGAACAACGCCTACTCCCTGTGGTGCGCCCGTGAGGTCCTCAAGCGCGGTGTGATCCTCGCCAACGGCGACACCGTCCACCCGGTCTCCGTCGAGAAGACCCTGCTCGCCGCCCGCGGCGACGACAAGAAGATCATCCTCGCCCTCGACACGGTGAAGCACCTCGCCGACGAGGAGATGAAGGTCATCACCGCCGAGGGCAAGGGCGTCCAGCGCATCACCAAGCTGATGGACCCGGCCACCGCCACCGGCGAGTACATCGGTGTCACCCTCATCGAGGCCGAGGCCGCCGAGGAGCTCGCCGACGCCCTCAAGGCCACCTTCGAGCGCGACCCCGACCTGTACTACGAGGACGGCTACCAGGAGCTCGTGAACCGCGGCTTCACCGTCGACGTCGAGCCCATCGGCGACGTCACGTGGGTCGAGATCGACAACCACGACGACCTCGCGAAGGGCCGTGAGATCGCGTGCCAGTACTGACCCGGCTGATCCCCTCGCCGGTCGTCGTCGACATCCGCAGGGGAGCGCTGGACGACCTGTCCGCGCTCCTCGCGGACCAGCGGATCTCCAGCAACGGCAAGATCGCCGTCGCCATCAGCGGCGGCTCGGGCCTCAAGCTGCGTGACCGCTTCGCCCCCGAGCTGCCCGGCGCCGACTGGTACCCGGTCTCCGGCGGCACCATCGACGAGGCCGTGAAGCTCGCCGACGCCATGCGCGGCAAGCGGTACGACGCCGTGGTGGCCCTCGGCGGCGGCAAGATCATCGACGTGACCAAGTACGCGGCGGCCCGGGTCGGGCTTCCGCTGGTGGCCATCGCGACCAACCTGTCGCACGACGGGATCTGCTCGCCGATCTCCACCCTGGACAACGACAACGGGCGCGGCTCCTACGGTGTGCCGACCCCGATCGCGCTGGTCATCGACCTCGACGTGATCCGGGACGCCCCGGTGCGCTACGTCCGCTCCGGCATCGGCGACGCGATCTCCAACCTCTCCGCCATCGCGGACTGGGAGCTGTCCCACCAGGTGACCGGGGAGCCCGTCGACGGCCTCGCGGCCGCCATGGCCCGCAGCGCCGGCGAGGCCGTGCTCCGCCACCCCGGCGGCGTCGGCGACGACGACTTCCTCGTCACCCTCTCCGAGGGCCTGGTGATGTCCGGCATCGCCATGTCGATCAGCGGGGACAGCCGCCCCTCCTCGGGCGCCTGCCACGAGATCAGCCACGCCTTCGACCTGCTCTTCCCGGCCCGCGCCGCCAGCCACGGCGAGCAGTGCGGCCTCGGAGCGGCCTTCGCCATGCACCTGCGCGGCGCCGCCGAGGGCTCCGCGCTGATGGTCGAGACCCTGCGCCGGCACGGACTTCCCGTCCTGTCGGAGGAGATGGGCTTCACCGTGGACGAGTTCGTCCAGGCGGTGTCCTTCGCCCCGCAGACCCGGCCGGGCCGCTTCACCATCCTCGAACACCTCGACCTGTCCGACGACGAGATCAGGGACGCGTACGCCGACTATGCCAAAGCCATCCGTAGCTGAGCTCCGCCCGGTCGTCCACCCTCCGGGTGTGAAGGACCGGCGCAGTGGGGAGCACTGGGGCGGCCGCATGTACATGCGGGAGATCTCGCTCCGGATCACCCGTCGGCTCGTCGGCACCAAGATCACGCCGAACCAGCTCACGTACGTCATGACCATCGCGGGCGTCCTCGCGGCCCCGGCCCTGCTCGTCCCGGGCATCCCCGGGGCGCTGCTCGGCGCGCTCATGGTCCAGCTCTACCTGCTGCTCGACTGCGTCGACGGCGAGGTGGCCCGCTGGAAGAAGCAGTTCTCGCTGGCCGGTGTCTACCTGGACCGGGTCGGCGCCTACCTGTGCGACGCGGCGGTGCTCGTCGGCTTCGGACTGCGCGCCGCCGACCTGTGGGGCTCGGGCCGGATCGACTGGCTGTGGGCCTTCCTCGGCACCCTCGCCGCGCTCGGCGCCATCCTGATCAAGGCCGAGACCGACCTCGTCGGCGTCGCCCGGCACCAGGGCGGTCTGCCGCCGGTCAAGGAGTCGGCCTCCGAGCCGCGCTCCTCCGGCATGGCGCTGGCCCGCCGGGCCGCCGGGGCGCTGAAGTTCCACCGGCTCGTCCTCGGCATCGAGGCCTCGCTGCTCATCGTGGTCCTGGCGATCGCGGACCAGGTCCGCGGCGACCTGTTCTTCACCCGGCTCGGCGTCGCCGTCCTGGCCGGCATCGCCCTGCTCCAGACCGTGCTGCACCTGGTGTCGATCATGGTCTCCAGCAGGCTGAAGTGAGGCCGGCCGTGAGTACTCCGCTCAAGGTGGGCGCCGTCGTCATCACGATGGGCAACCGCCCCGACGACCTGCGTGCGCTGATCGACTCGGTCGCCAAGCAGGAGGGCGACCCCGTCGAGGTCGTCGTCGTCGGCCAGGGCACCCCGGTCACCGGGGTGCCCGACTGGGTGCGGACCGTGGACCTGCCGGAGAACGTCGGCATCCCCGCCGGCCGGAACGTCGGCATCGAGGCCTTCGGCCCCGGCGGCACCGACGTCGACGTCCTGCTCTTCCTCGACGACGACGGGCTCCTCGCCCACGCCGACACCGCCGAACTGGTCCGGCAGGCCTTCACCGCCGACCCGCGCCTGGGCATCATCACCTTCCGGATCGCCGATCCGGAGACCGGGGCGACCCAGCGCCGGCATGTGCCGAGGCTCCGCGCCTCCGACCCGATGCGCTCCTCGCGGGTGACCACCTTCCTCGGCGGCGCCAACGCCGTCCGCACCAAGGTGTTCGCCGAAGTCGGCGGTCTGCCGGACGAGTTCTTCTACGCGCACGAGGAGACCGACCTCGCCTGGCGTGCGCTCGACGCCGACTGGATGATCGACTACCGTTCCGACATGGTGCTGCTGCACCCCACCACAGCGCCCTCCCGCCACGCCTCGTACCACTTCAACGTGGCCCGCAACCGAGTCTGGCTGGCACGCCGCAATCTGCCCGCGCCCCTGGTGCCGGTGTATCTCGGCGTCTGGCTCCTGCTCACTCTGGCCCGGCGGCCCTCGCCCTCCGCGCTCAAGGCGTGGTTCGGCGGATTCCGCGAAGGCTGGACGACCCCCTGCGGACCGCGCCGGCCCATGAGGTGGCGTACGGTGTGGCGGCTGACCCGGCTGGGTCGCCCCCCGGTCGTCTGACATCGTGGTACCGACGTGCCGCGCATCTTGAACACGAAAGTTTCGACTTGTGAGTGACACACACCAGGGCGGGGCGGTCGCGACGAGCGCGCCCCCGTCCGTCGACGAGGGCCTGACCCCCGCCGCGCTGGCCTCGAAGTACGGCCTCTCGGTCAGCGGCGCCCGGCCCGGGCTGTTCGAGTACGTCCGCGAGCTGTGGAGCCGCCGCCACTTCATCCTGGCCTTCTCCTCGGCCAAGCTGACCGCCCAGTACAGCCAGGCGAAGCTGGGGCAGGTGTGGCAGGTCGCGACCCCGCTGCTCAACGCCCTGGTCTACTACCTGATCTTCGGGCTCATCCTGGGTGCCGGACGCGGGATGTCGAAGGGGGTCTACATCCCCTTCCTCGTCACCGGCATCTTCGTGTTCACCTTCACCCAGAACTCGGTCATGGCCGGCGTCCGGGCGATCTCGGGGAACCTCGGCCTGGTCCGGGCCCTGCACTTCCCCCGGGCCACCCTGCCGATCTCGTTCTCCCTCCAGCAGCTCCAGCAGCTGCTGTTCTCGATGATCGTGCTCTTCGCGGTCTCGATCTCCTTCGGCAGCTACCCCTCGCTGCGCTGGCTGCTGCTGGTCCCGGCCCTGCTGCTGCAGTTCGTGTTCAACATCGGACTCGCCATGATCGTGGCCAGGATGGGCGCGAAGACGCCCGACCTGGCCCAGCTGATGCCGTTCATCATGCGCACCTGGATGTACGCGTCCGGTGTCATGTTCTCGATCCCCGCGATGCTCGCCGACAAGCCCGCGTGGATCGCCGACGTCCTGATGTACAACCCGGCGGCGGTCTACATGGACCTGATCCGCTACTCCCTCATCGAGGGATACGGCGCCGAGAACCTGCCCTCGCACGTGTGGCTGACCGCCCTCGGCTGGGCGGTGGCCTTCGGCATCGGCGGTTTCGTCTACTTCTGGAAGGCCGAGGAGAGGTACGGCCGTGGCTGACACCGACCGGTCCAACGTTCCCACCGTCATCTGCGACGACGTCCACATCGTCTACCGGGTCAACGCCGGTGGCGGCGGCAAGGGCAGCGCCACGGCGGCGCTCAGCCGCATCGTCGGCCGCGGCAAGGCCGAGGTCACCCGCGGCATCCGCAAGGTGCACGCGGTGCGCGGTGTCACCTTCACCGCGTACCGGGGCGAGGCCATCGGCCTCATCGGCTCCAACGGTTCCGGCAAGTCCACGCTGCTCCGCGCCGTCGCGGGACTCCTGCCCACCGAGAGCGGCAAGGTCTACACCGACGGCCAGCCCTCGCTGCTCGGCGTCAACGCGGCCCTCATGAACGACCTCACCGGCGAGCGCAACGTCATCCTGGGCGGTCTCGCCATGGGCATGAGCCGCGAGGAGGTGCGCTCGCGGTACGACGGGATCGTCGACTTCTCCGGCATCAACGAGAAGGGCGACTTCATCAGCCTGCCGATGCGGACGTACTCCTCCGGCATGGGCGCCCGGCTCCGCTTCGCCATCGCGGCCGCCAAGAACCACGACGTCCTCCTCATCGACGAGGCGCTGGCGACGGGTGACCGCAAGTTCCAGATCCGCTCCGAGGAGCGCATCCGGGAGCTGCGCAAGGAGGCCGGCACGGTCTTCCTGGTGAGCCACAGCAACAAGTCCATCAGGGACACCTGTGACCGGGTGCTCTGGCTGGAGAAGGGTCAGCTCCTCATGGACGGGCCCACGGACGAGGTCCTCAAGGCGTACGAGCGGGAGACCGCCCGCTGACCCCGCTCTCGGAACCGCCCCCACCCTTCCGGTGGGGGCGGTTCCGTCCGTCCGTCTCCCCCTACCACCCTGCTCGAAGGTGTTGCGCACCGGCTCCTTGATTTTCGCGCGTCGTGCCGTCACCTGGAATGTGCATGCGGTCAACATCGGGCAGGATGAGCCCATGGCAGCGATCTCGGGGGGAAAGACGTACCACCACGGCGACCTGCGCAACGCGCTGATCTGTGCCGCCGTCGACCTCGCCACCGAGGGCGGACCCGAGCGGGTCGTCCTGCGGGAGGCGGCCCGCCGGGTCGGCGTCTCGCCCACCGCCGCCTACCGGCACTTCGACGGCCGCGGCGAACTCCTCCGTACCGTCAGGACCCACGCCCAGCGGGTCCTCGCCGACGCCATGGAGCGGGCCGCTGCCCGCGAGCCCGGCGCCGACGACCCCGCCCTGGCGGCCGAGCGCCGGCTCGCCGCCCTCTGCCGGGGATACGTCGGCTTCGCCGTGGAACACCCAGGGCTCTACCGGGCCGCGTTCTGCGTGCCCCGGCCTGCCCGGGAGGAGCTGCCGGGACCGGCCGAGCGGCAGGCGCCCGAGCCCGAGGTCCGCGCCTTCACCCTGCTCCGGGAGGCCCTCGAAGCCCTCACGGGCACCCCCCGGCCGGGGGTCCGCGCCGCAGGCGGTGCCGCTGCGTGGTCGGCCGTGCACGGGCTGTCACTTCTCCTGCTCGACGGCCCTCTTCGCCGACTTCCCGCGCAGCGCAGGAACGACGTCGTCGAGACCACCCTCGCCATGGTCGTCTCCGGGACCCGCACCCCCTGAAGCCCGCAGCGGGCCGAACTCCCTTGCGGGGCAGCCGGGTTGACGGCTCGTTCGAGTGAGGAGCGGAGTGCCCGGCACCCCGGAACGGCGACGGTCGTCGTGCAACGTAAGCTGGAGCGGTCTGTTTCGCGGCAAGTAGGGCGATACCCCACGGCCATCGGGCCTCCGGGTGGCGGCTCTACGGTCAGGGGTCGGCGGCGTGTCCGAAATAGGATGGATTGGATCGGCAGTGTAGAACGGGAGACGTGACGGCCATGACGCAGAATCTCCAGCTCCACGAGGGTGTCGCCGTCCCTCCGTCGGGCAGTGACCTGTGACGGATACCAGCCAGGCGCGCACCGACGCCGCCTCGCGCGCCACACTCGGCAAGGCCGCGGACGAGAACTTCCCCGTGGCCCCCTTCTTCCTGCCCCGGGCCTGGAGCGACGACCTCATGGCCGTCTACGGCTTCGCCCGCCTCGTCGACGACATCGGCGACGGCGACCTCGCCCCCGGCGGCGCCGACGCCCGCCACCTCGGCCTCGACCCCGAGGCCGCCCGCGACCGGCTCGCCTTCCTCGACGCCTTCGAGACCGACCTCCGCCGCGTCTTCGACGGCACCCCCCGGCACCCCCTGCTGCGCGGCCTCCGGCCGACGGTCCGGCGCTGCGGGCTCACCCCCGAGCCCTTCCTCGGCCTGATCGCCGCCAACCGCCAGGACCAGCAGGTCGGCCGCTACGAGACCTACGACGACCTCCTCGCGTACTGCGAGCTCTCGGCCAACCCCGTCGGCCGGCTGGTCCTCGCGATCACCGGCACCGACACCCCCGAGCGGATCAGGCGCTCCGACGAGATCTGCACCGCCCTGCAGATCGTCGAGCACCTCCAGGACGTCGCCGAGGACCTCGCCCGGGACCGGATCTACCTCCCCGCCGAGGACCTCAAGCGCTTCCACGTCACCCAGAGCGACCTCGCCCGGCCCACCGCCGGCGCCTCCGTGCGCGCCCTGATCGCCTTCGAGGCCGGCCGGGCCCGCGACCTGCTCGACGCGGGAGCCCCCCTCGTCGGCAGCGTCCACGGCCGGCTGCGGCTCCTCCTCGCCGGATTCACCGCCGGGGGCCTCGCCGCGCTCGACGCGATCACCGATGCCGGATTCGACGTGCTGACCGGGCCACCGAAGGCCACCAAGCCGAGCCTGATGCGCCAGGCGGGAGCGGTTCTGCTCCGGGCGCGGAGAGAGGGGTGAGCGCGACCGTGGAGGCACAGCCCCAGCCGTCCGCACCCGTACAGGCCGCCTACAGCTACTGCGAGGCGGTCACCGGACAGCAGGCGCGGAACTTCGCCTACGGAATCCGGCTGCTGCCGACCGAGAAGCGGCAGGCGATGTCCGCGCTGTACGCCTTCTCCCGGCGCGTCGACGACATCGGCGACGGCACGCTCCCGCCCGAGGCCAAGCGGGAGCGCCTGGAGGCCACCCGCGCCCTGCTCGACCGGATCAGGGCCGAGGAGATCGACGAGGACGACACCGACCCCGTCGCCGTCGCCCTGGCCGACTCGGCCCGCCGCTTCCCGATCCCGCTCGGCGGCCTCGACGAACTCATCGACGGCGTCCTGATGGACGTGCACGGCGCGACCTACGAGACCTGGGACGACCTCAAGGTCTACTGCCGCTGCGTCGCCGGCGCCATCGGCCGGCTCTCCCTCGGCGTCTTCGGCACCCAGCCCGGCGCCCAGGGCGTCGAGCGGGCGGCCGAGTACGCCGACACCTTGGGCCTCGCGCTCCAACTCACCAACATCCTCAGGGACGTACGCGAGGACGCCGGGAACGGGCGGACCTATCTGCCCTCCGACGACCTCGCCAAGTTCGGCTGCGGCGACGGCTTCGGCAGCGACACCCCGCCCGCCGGCGCCGACTTCGCCGGCCTCGTCCACTTCGAAGTCCGGCGCGCCCGCGCCCTGTTCGCCGAGGGCTACGGACTCCTGCCCATGCTCGACCGGCGCAGCGGCGCCTGCGTCGCCGCCATGGCCGGCATCTACCGCCGCCTCCTCGACCGGATCGAGCGAGACCCCGAGGCCGTGCTCCGGGGCCGTGTCTCGCTGCCCGGCCGCGAGAAGGCGTACGTCGCGGTCCGCGGGCTCTCCGGCCTCGACACCCGGCACATCGCCCGGCGCGCCGTCAGGAGGCGTGCCTGATGCGCCCGTACGGCCCCGGCCGCGGGGCAACCCCGGGCGCCGCCACGGCGTCCCTGACCGAGGTGCCCGCGCACCCGCCCACGACGATCCGAACGGAGGCCGCGTGACCCACGAAGGAACCGAGCGGCACGCCTCGCCGGGAGCCCCCGGCCCCGGCACCGGGACCGGCGGAGACCGGCGGCCCCGCGCCGTCGTCGTCGGCGGCGGGCTCGCCGGGGTCACCACCGCGCTCCAGCTCGCCGAGAGCGGCCTTCGCGTCACCCTCCTCGAAGGCCGGCCCCGGCTCGGCGGCCTCGCCTTCTCCTTCCGCCGCGGCGACCTCAGCGTCGACAACGGCCAGCACGTCTACCTGCGCTGCTGCACCGCCTACCGCTGGTTCCTCGACCGGATCGACGGAGCCCGGCTCGCCCCGCTCCAGGACCGCCTCGACGTACCCGTCCTCGATGTCGGGCACCCGCGCGGCCCGCGTCTCGGCCGGATCCGCCGCGACGCCCTGCCCGTACCGCTGCACCTCGCGCGCAGCCTCGCCACGTACCCCCACCTCTCGCTCGCCGAGCGGGCCTCCGTCGGCCGGGCCGCGCTCGCCCTGAAGAAGCTCGACCCCGCCGACCCGGCGCTCGACGGCATCGACTTCGCCACCTGGCTCGGCCGGCACGGACAGTCTCCGCGGACCGTCCGGGCGCTGTGGGACCTCGTCGGCATCCCCACCCTCAACGCCCCCGCCCCGCAGGCCTCCATGGGGCTCGCCGCGATGGTCTTCAAGACGGGGCTGCTCTCCGAGCCCGGCGCCGCCGACATCGGCTGGGCCCACGTCCCGCTCGGCGAACTCCACGACACCCGGGCCGCGAAGGAACTCGACGCGCTCGGCGTCCGCACCGTGCTCCGTACCAAGGCCGAGCGGATCTCCCGTACCGGCGACGGCCGTTGGACCGTCGAGGTGCCTGGCGAGACCCTGGAGGCGGACGTCGTCGTCCTCGCCGTACCGCAGCAGGAGACCCACGGCCTGCTGCCCGAGGGCGCCCTCGACGACCCCGACCGGCTGCTCGACATCGCCACCGCCCCTATCCTCAACCTCCACGTGGTCTACGACCGCAAGGTGCTGAAGCGTCCCTTCTTCACCGCGCTCGGCTCGCCCGTGCAGTGGGTCTTCGACCGCACCGAGTCCTCCGGACTCACCGGCGGCGGGCAGTACCTCGCCGTCTCCCAGTCGGCCGCAGAGGACGAGATCGACGAACCCGTCGCCGCCCTGCGCGCCAAGTACCTCCCCGAGCTGGAGCGGCTGCTGCCCGCCGCCCGGGGCGCGGGCATCCGCGACTTCTTCGTCACCAGGGAGCGGACGGCCACGTTCGCCCCCACCCCGGGCGTCGGCAGGCTCCGCCCCGGCGCCCGCACCCGGGCGCCGGGGCTGTATCTGGCCGGGGCCTGGACCGCCACCGGCTGGCCCGCGACCATGGAGGGGGCGGTGCGCAGCGGCTTCAGCGCCGCGGGCGCCGCGCTCTCCGCCCTCGGCCGCCGCCATGACCATCCGCTGCAGGAGGCGGCATGAGTGTGAGTACCGGAACAAGAGGAGAGACCGTGCCGACTGTGCCGCCGGGTAATCCGGCCGTCGACACCGCGGACGTGTCCGCACTGCTGGAGCGGGGGCGGACCCTGTCCACCCCCGTACTGCGGGCGGCCGTCGACCGCCTCGCGCCGCCCATGGACACCGTGGCCGCGTACCACTTCGGCTGGATCGACGCGCAGGGCAACCCCGCGGACGGCGACGGCGGCAAGGCCGTCCGCCCCGCGCTCGCCCTGCTGTCGGCCGAGGCCGCGGGCGCCGCGCCCGAGGTCGGCATCCCCGGCGCCGTCGCCGTGGAACTCGTCCACAACTTCTCGCTGCTGCACGACGACCTGATGGACGGCGACGAGCAGCGGCGCCACCGCGACACCGTGTGGAAGGTACACGGACCCGCGCAGGCCATCCTCGTCGGCGACGCCCTGTTCGCGCTCGCCAACGAGATCCTGCTGGAGCTGGGCACCGTCGAGGCCGGCCGGGCGACCCGCAGGCTCACCACCGCCAGCCGCAAGCTGATCGACGGCCAGGCCCAGGACATCTCCTACGAGCACCGCGAGCGGGTCACCGTCGAGGAGTGCCTGGAGATGGAGGGCAACAAGACGGGCGCCCTGCTCGCCTGCGCCGTCTCCATCGGTGCCGTCCTCGGCGGAGCCGACGACCGCACCGCCGACAAGCTGGAGGAGTACGGCTACCACCTCGGCCTCGCCTTCCAGGCCGTCGACGACCTGCTCGGCATCTGGGGCGACCCGGAGGCCACCGGCAAGCAGACCTGGAGCGACCTGCGCCAGCGCAAGAAGTCCCTGCCGGTCGTCGCCGCCCTCGCCGCCGGCGGCAGGGCCTCCGAGCGGCTCGGCGAACTCCTCTCCGCGGACGCCAAGTCCAACGACTTCGACACCTTCTCCGAGGAGGAGTTCGCCACCCGCGCGGCCCTCATCGAGGAGGCCGGAGGGCGGGAGTGGACCTCCCAGGAGGCCCGCCGCCAGCACGCCGTCGCGATCGAGGCCCTGGACGAGGTGGACATGCCCGCCCGGGTGCGGGCCCAGCTCACCGCACTCGCCGACTTCGTCGTCGTACGGAAGAGATGATCACCATCACCCTGATATGAGTTCGCAGTCGCCGGCCGGTGCCCTCCGGCGCCGGCCGACGGCAGACCCGTAGAAGCAGAAGAAACCGACTGCGCAAAGGGGAAGCCATGACAGCGACGACCGACGGAAGCGCCGGGGCCGTGGGCCCCCGGGCAGCCGCGGCCAGCAAGACGAACGACACCGGCGCAGGTGCGCCGGACCTCGACGGCGCCGCCGCACGGGCCGCGGAACTGGCCGTCGAGCACCTCCTCGCCCGGCAGGACCCCGAGGGCTGGTGGAAGGGCGACCTGGAGACCAACGTCACCATGGACGCCGAGGACCTCCTGCTCCGCCAGTTCCTGGGCATCCTCGACGCCGACACCACCCGCGCCGCGGCCCTCCACATCCGCCGCCTGCAGCGCGAGGACGGCGCCTGGCCCACCTTCCACGGCGGACCCGGCGATCTCTCCGCCACCATCGAGGCCTATGTGGCGCTGCGGCTCGCCGGAGACCCGCCCGAGGCCCCTCACATGGCCCGCGCCTCCGCCCGGGTCCGTGCCGACGGAGGAATCGCAGCCGCCCGGGTCTTCACCCGGATCTGGCTCGCCCTCTTCGGCTGGTGGCGCTGGGACGACCTCCCCGAGCTCCCCCCGGAACTGATCTTCCTGCCGAAGTGGTTCCCGCTCAACATCTACGACTTCGGCTGCTGGGCCCGGCAGACGATCGTGCCCCTCACCGTGGTCTCCGCGAAGCGCCCGGTACGGCCCGCGCCCTTCCCGCTCGACGAGCTGCACAGCGACCCGGCGCGCCCGAACCCGCCCCGGCCGCTCGCCCCCGCCACCGGCTGGGACGGGATCTTCCAGCGGCTCGACAAGGCCCTGCACGTCTACCATCGGGTGGCGCCGCGCGCCGTGCGCAGGACCGCCATGAACCTGGCGGCCCGCTGGATCGTCGAGCGACAGGAGAACGACGGCTGCTGGGGCGGCATCCAGCCCCCCGCCGTCTACTCGGTGATCGCCCTCCACCTCCTCGGGTACGACCTGGGGCACCCCGTGATGCGGGCCGGACTCGAATCCCTCGACCGCTTCGCCGTACGGGGCGAGGACGGCTCCCGCATGATCGAGGCCTGCCAGTCGCCCGTCTGGGACACCTGCCTCGCCACCATCGCGCTCGCCGACGCGGGGGTCCGCCCCGACCACCCGGCGCTGGTGAAGGCCGTCGACTGGATGCTCGACGAGGAGATCACCCGGACCGGGGACTGGGCGGTCCGCCGGCCCGGACTGCCGCCGGGCGGCTGGGCGTTCGAGTTCCACAACGACACCTACCCCGACATCGACGACACCGCCGAGGTGGTGCTCGCGCTCCGCCGGGTCGACCACCCCGACCCCGACCGGGTGTCGGCGGCCGTCGGCCGGGGCGCCCGCTGGACGCTCGGCATGCAGTCGCGGGACGGTGGCTGGGGCGCCTTCGACGCCGACAACACCAGCGTCCTGCCCAACAAGCTGCCCTTCTGCGACTTCGGCGAGGTGATCGACCCGCCCTCCGCCGACGTCACTGCCCATGTGGTGGAGATGCTCGCCTACGAGGGAATGGCCCAGGACCCCCGTACCCGCAGGGGAATCGAGTGGCTGCTCGCCGAACAGGACCCGAACGGCGCCTGGTTCGGCCGCTGGGGCGTCAACTACGTCTACGGAACGGGCTCGGTGGTCCCCGCGCTCACCGCGGCCGGGCTCCCCGTCTCCCATCCGGCGATCCGCCGGGCCGTCGGCTGGCTCGGCTCCGTACAGAACGAGGACGGCGGCTGGGGCGAGGACCTCCGCTCGTACCACGCGAAGGAGTGGATCGGGCGCGGCGACTCCACCGCCTCCCAGACCGCCTGGGCCCTGATCGCCCTCCTCGCCGCCGGCGAGCGCGACTCCGAGCCCGTCCGGCGCGGCGTCGCCTGGCTGGCCGAGACCCAGCGGGAGGACGGATCCTGGGACGAGCCGCACTTCACCGGCACCGGCTTCCCCTGGGACTTCTCCATCAACTACCACCTCTACCGTCAGGTCTTCCCCCTCACGGCGCTCGGGCGCTATGTGCACGGGGAGCCCTCGCCCGCCAAGGGACGCTGATGGGCCGCGAGCCGGGCCCCGGCGCCCCACCGCCCCTGCTGATCGCCTGCGCGCTCGGCATCGAGCAGCTCGCGCTGCGCAGCGGCGACCGGGGCGGCGCGCCCGGGCCCGTGACCGTGCTGCGGACCGGCATGGGGCCCGACCGCGCCCGTACGGCGGTCTCCCGGGCACTCGCCGAGGAAGGGTGGCGGGACGCAGCCGTCATCGCCTCCGGGTTCTGCGCGGGGCTCGCCCCCGGCATGCACCCGGGGGACCTGGTCGTGGCCGACGAGACCCGCGGCCCGGACGGCACCACCCTCTGCTCCGGCACCGAACTGCTGGTGAAGGCGCTGGTCAGAGCAGTGCCAGGGCGGGCCGTGCACACCGGGCCGCTGACCGGCTCCGACCATGTGGTGCGTGGGCCCGAGCGGGCCGCGCTGCTCGCCACGGGGGCGATCGCCGTCGACATGGAGTCCGCCGCGACCCTGGGTACGGCCCGGGGCACCGAGCCGCCGGGCGGCGGACCGGGCGCCCGCCCGGTTGCGGCCGTCCGGGTGGTCGTGGACGCTCCAGAACATGAACTGGTCCGGATCGGCACGGTACGCGGGGGAATATCGGCCTTCCGTGTCCTTCGTGCCGTCCTTCCCGCATTCTTCGAATGGCACCGTTCTTTGCTGCTCCCCAGGAGGTGAACGAGTTATGGCCATGCCGCTCCGTCAGTCCATCCGGGTCGGGACCTATCTCTTCGAACAGAAGCTCCGCAAGCGCGAGAAGTTCCCGCTCATCGTCGAACTCGAACCGCTCTTCGCCTGCAACCTCAAGTGCGAGGGCTGCGGGAAGATCCAGCACCCGGCCGGCGTCCTCAAGCAGCGCATGCCCGTCGCCCAGGCCGTCGGGGCGGTCCTGGAGTCCGGCGCCCCCATGGTGTCCATCGCGGGCGGCGAGCCTCTGATGCACCCTCAGATCGACGAGATCGTGCGGCAGTTGGTGGCCAAGAGGAAGTACGTCTTCCTCTGCACCAACGCGATGCTGATGCGCAAGAAGCTGGAGAACTTCACCCCCTCCCCGTACTTCGCCTTCGCCGTGCACATCGACGGGCTGCGCGAGCGGCACGACGAGTCGGTCGCCAAGGAGGGCGTGTTCGACGAGGCGGTGGCGGCGATCAAGGAGGCCAAGCGGCGCGGCTTCCGGGTCACCACCAATTCGACCTTCTTCAACACCGACACCCCGCAGACCATCATCGAGGTGCTCAATTTCCTCAACGACGACCTCCAGGTCGACGAAATGATGATCTCGCCCGCCTACGCGTACGAGAAGGCGCCCGACCAGGAGCACTTCCTCGGCGTCGAGCAGACCCGCGAACTCTTCAAGAAGGCTTTCGCCGGGGGCAACAGGCGCCGCTGGCGGCTCAACCACTCGCCGCTCTTCCTGGACTTCCTGGAGGGAAAGGCGGACTTCCCCTGCACCGCCTGGGCCATTCCCAACTACTCGCTCTTCGGCTGGCAGCGCCCCTGCTATCTGATGAGCGACGGCTACGTCCCCACGTACCGCGAGCTCATCGAGGACACCGACTGGGACAAGTACGGCCGGGGCAAGGACCCGCGCTGCGCCAACTGCATGGCGCACTGCGGCTACGAGCCCACCGCGGTCCTCGCCACCATGGGCTCGCTCAAGGAATCCCTGCGCGCGGTCAGGGAGACCGTCTCCGGGAACAGCGCGTGAGGAGGGGGCGGGCGAGGGAGCTGGAGAGGAAGGGGCCGCGATGAGCGGGGAGTTCGACCTGCGGACGCTGCTCGCCGAGCGCGGCGGCGAGCGGTACGAGCTGCATGCCCGCTACCTCAACCACCAGCTCCCGCGCATGCTCCACACCATCGGCTTCGACAAGGTCTACGAGCGGGCCGAGGGAGCCCATTTCTGGGACGCCGACGGGGTCGACCACCTCGACATGCTCGCCGGCTTCGGCGTGATGGGTCTCGGACGGCACCACCCCGTCGTCCGCAAGGCCCTCCATGACGTCCTCGACGCCCAGCTCGCCGACCTCACCCGCTTCGACTGCCAGCCGCTGCCCGGACTCCTCGCCGAGCGCCTCCTCGCCCACAGCCCCCACCTCGACCGGGTCTTCTTCGGCAACAGCGGCACGGAGGCGGTCGAGACCGCCCTCAAGTTCGCCCGGTACGCCACCGGGCGCCCCAGGGTCCTCTACTGCTCCCACGCCTTCCACGGGCTCACCGCCGGCTCCCTCTCCGTCAACGGCGAGAACGGCTTCCGCGACGGCTTCGCGCCGCTGCTGCCCGACACGCCGATCGGGCTCGGCGACCTCGACGCCCTGGAGCGGGAGCTGCGCAGGGGCGACGTGGCCGCCTTCGTCGTCGAGCCCATCCAGGGCAAGGGCGTCCACGCCTCCCCGCCCGGCTTCCTGCGGGCGGCCCAGGAGCTGCTGCACCGGCACGGCGCCCTGCTCATCGCCGACGAGGTGCAGACCGGCCTGGGCAGGACCGGCGACTTCTACGCGTACCAGCACGAGGACGGGGTCGAACCGGATCTGGTCTGCGTCGCCAAGGCGCTCTCCGGCGGCTATGTGCCGGTCGGCGCCACCCTCGGCAAGGACTGGATCTTCAAGAAGGTCTACTCGTCGATGGACCGGGTCCTGGTCCACTCGGCGAGCTTCGGATCGAACGCCCAGGCCATGACCGCCGGGCTCGCCGTCCTCTCGGTCATGGAGGGCGAGGGGACGGTCGCGCACGCCCGCCGGATCGGGGACCTGCTCTCCGGTCGCCTCAAGGAGCTGGTGCCCCGGTACGAGCTGCTGCACGAGATCCGGGGACGCGGTCTGATGATCGGGATCGAGTTCGGCCGGCCGTCCTCGCTGGGGCTGCGCAGCCGCTGGACGATGCTCCAGGCGGCCCGCAAGGGCCTCTTCGCCCAGATGGTCGTGGTCCCGCTGCTCCAGCGGCACCGCATCCTCACCCAGGTCTCCGGGGACCATCTGGAGGTGATCAAGCTGATCCCGCCGCTGGTCATCGACGAGGCGGACGTGGACCGGTTCGTCACCGCCTTCACCGCCGTCATGGACGACGCCCACGGCGGCGGCGGGCTGATGTGGGACTTCGGAAAGACGCTGGTCAAGCAGGCGGTCGCACAGCGCTGAAAGGCGCGGCCGGACGGATGACCCCGGGCTTTTGCCTCTGAGGCAAGAAACTTGCCTCAGAGGCACGATCCTGGCGCAATAGAGGCATGGACCACGTCCCCGGGGACCATCCCCCGGACCCTGCCGTTCCCGACGTCCTGCCCGACGTCGCCCCGCAGCTGCGGGCCCTGCGCCGCCGCCGGGGACTCACCCTGGAGGCCGCCGCCCAGCGGGCCGGGCTCTCGCCGGCCCACCTCTCGCGCCTGGAGACGGGGAACCGTCAGTCCTCACTGCCGATGCTGCTGGGCCTCGCCCGTATCTACGGTACGACGGTCTCCGAGCTTCTCGGCGAGGCACCCCCCGAGCGGGACCCCGTCGTCCGCGCCGGGCGCTCCGAACCCGTCGAGGCGGACGGCTGGATCTACCGCCAGGCCGGCGGCGCCGGCCGTGCCCTCCAGTGCCTGCGGGTCCACGTGCCGTACGCCACCCGGGCCGACATCGTGCGCGTCCACCCGGGCGAGGAGTGGATCCACGTCCTGGAGGGCCGGGTGCGGCTCGCGCTCGGTGAGGCCGTCCACGTCCTCGATCCCGGGGACAGTGCGCACTTCGATTCGCTCACCCCGCACCGGATCGGCGCCGCCACGCCCGGCGGAGCCGAACTGCTCTTCGTCCACACCCTGCTGCAGAGTCCTGCCGCCGAGCTGTGTCTCGGTGACGGAACCCCGCACCGGCGCTGATCCCGCGTGCCTCCCGAGAGGCACGCCCCTTCGTCAGAAAAGGACCGAGATGTCCGAGAAGTCACGACCTGTCACCGGTGAAGAGCGCGGGGGAGGCAAGTTCCCCAAAGGGCTCGCCCTCCGACTCTTCGCGTATCTGATCGCCGGACACCTCTTCGCCGGCTTCATCTACCTGCTCTTCGTGCTGGGCGGGCAGAACCAGTAGCCGGTCCGGGGTGCGGGAGCGGCGACACGGGCCCGGGGTGCGTCACCGGGCCCGGACCGCCGGGGCTCAGGCCTCCGTGAGCAGGCGCTCCCGCAGCCGCTCGCGGGTCTCCGGGGCCAGCTTCAGGCCCTCGGCGAGGTAGGTGTCCACCGAGCCCCAGGTCTCCTCGATGGTCTCGAAGGCGCCCCGCAGATACTCCACCCGCGCGTCGAACAGCGGGCTCAGCAGCTCCATCACCTCGGGCGACATGGCGTCGGAGGCGGTGGAGCTGCGGCGCACCTTGTAGCGGCGGTGCGGTTCGTTCGACTTCACGTAGTCGGCCTCGATGGCCTCCCGCTCGACCCCGAGGGCGAGCAGGGTGATCGCGATCGAGAGCCCGGCGCGGTCCTTGCCCGCGGCGCAGTGCATCAGGGCGGGGACGCTGTCCTCCGCGAGCGCGTGCAGGACACGGCTGTGCTCGGCGGTCCGCTCGACCACCATCTTCCGGTACGAGTCGGACATCCGGCCGGCGGCCTTCCCGTCACCGAGGATCCCCCGCAGCTGGACGAGGTCTCCCTCCTGGACCAGCTTCCAGAACTCCTTTCCATCGGCCGGGTCGTTGAGCGGTATGTTCACGTTCCGCGTGCCGGGCAGCTCGACGTCGGGCCCCTCGAGCTTGCGGTCGGCCAGGTTCCGGAAGTCGAAGACCGTGTGCAGCCCCAGCGAGGAGAGGAAGGCCGCGTCCTCCTCGGTCGCGTGGGCGAGGTGGCCGCTGCGGAACAGGCGGCCGGGGCGCACCGCGCGCCCGTCCGTCGTCGGCAGACCCCCCACGTCCCGGAAGTTGCGGACCTCGGCCAGCTCGGGCTCGTTCGCGTCGGCGGGCGGGACCTGCGGCAGCTGCTGCGTCACGGCTGCTCCTGTTCTCTCGATCGATTCCTGGGGCAATCATCTCGGGTGCCGGCGGGGGAACACACCCCCCGGCTCCGGAATGGGCGATCTGTCCGTATTGAGGAGTTCGCCATAACCCGCCCTGGTTGCTGGGGAGATGGGGATCGGCGCGTGAGCAGCGTCATAACCGTGACGGACCGTGCCTGATCGTCTTTTCCAAATACCCCCCGGGAAAAGGAGATCGAGAGACCGTCATCAACGGAGGGTGACCGGAATTCTGGCCGGATGACACGGAATCCCCAAGCGCTTGAAAAACATCGGCTTGTTCACGCCGACCCCACTCGTCTAGCGTCACGCTCAATCCGGACGGACCGCCGAATCCTGCCACCGACCGGAATCCGAACTCACCCGTACGAGGCAGGAGCGGGGGACCCAGGTAAGTCGCCGATCCCTCGAAGAAGGACGGCTCGGGGTGAAGCCGCGTGAGAACGCGGCCGGACATCTCCAGTCCGAACCCGACAGCTCACCTCGCAGGCGCCGGAGAGGAATTCGCCATGCCCGCAAAGGGTAAGCACCGCCGCACCATGCCCAACCGCCTGGCCCGTGGCATCGCCGCCGCCGGCACCGGAGGCGCCGTCGTCGCCCTCCCGCTCCTCGGAGCCACCGGCGCCCACGCCGCCGAGCAGGCCGCCCCGGCCGCCGCCCCCGCCCAGGTGAAGGCCGCCGCCGTCGAGGCCGCGCCCGCCGCCGCGAAGGCCGCGCCGAAGACGTACGCCGTCGTCCGCGGCGACTACCTCTCGAAGATCGCCGCCGAGCACCACCTCACCGGTGGCTGGCAGAAGCTGTACGAGGACAACCGACAGGTCGTCGGCGAGAACCCCTCGCTCATCCTGCCCGGCATGAAGCTCACCCTCGGCGCCAAGAGCACCGCCCCGGCCGCCGCCCCGAAGGGCACCGTCAAGGCCGCCCCGAAGGCCGAGCGCAAGGACTCCGCGAAGAGCTCGGGCGACACCACGCGCGCCTCCCGAGGCTCCGAGCGCCCGGCCGCCCCGGCCGCCGCCGCCTCGGACGCCGCCACCACCTCGCGGTCCTCCGGCACCTCGGACGCCGGCACCTCGGCCTCCGCGTCCGGCTGGGTCAGCCCCGTCAGCGGGGGCGGCTTCTCCACCCCGTACCACGCCTCCGGCTCCATGTGGTCCTCCGGCTACCACACCGGTGTCGACTTCATCGCCTCCTCCGGCACCACCGTCCGCGCCGTCGGCGCCGGCACGGTCGTCTCGGCCGGCTGGAGCGGCGCGTACGGCAACGAGGTCGTCATCCAGCACGCCGACGGCAACTACTCGCAGTACGCCCACCTCTCCTCCCTCTCCGTCTCGGCCGGCCAGTCCGTCAGCGGCGGCCAGCAGATCGGCCTCTCCGGCTCCACCGGCAACTCCACCGGGCCCCACCTGCACTTCGAGATCCGCACCTCGCCGAGCTACGGCTCCGACGTGGACCCGCTGGCCTACCTCCGCCAGCACGGCGTCTCCGTCTGACGCCCACGGCATTTCCGACGGCCCGGCACGTGTGTGCCGGGCCGTCGGCGTATTCCGGCTTGGCGAATTCTTTATCGGTGGCATATGTCACCCTGCGTCAACCCCTCCTTACGGTCGCGTAGGTCACATCCGAAAGGGAAGGATGTGCTCCCGTGGCAGACGATTCGAGATCAACAGACAAGAACGCATTCGGGTCGTACGCGGCGATCGGTGACAGCTTCACCGAGGGCGTCGGAGACCCCGGACCCGACGGGACCTACGTCGGCTGGGCGGACCGCTTCGCGGTGCTGCTCGCCGACCAGCTGCCGGAGCACGACGCCTTCCGCTACGCCAACCTGGCCGTACGCGGGCGCCTCCTCGACCAGATCGTGGCCGAACAGGTCCCCAGGGCGAAGGAACTCGCCCCCGACCTGGTGACCTTCTGCGCCGGCGGAAACGACATCATCCGCCCCGGCACGGACCCCGACGACGTCGCCGAGCGCTTCGAGCGCGCCGTCGCCGAACTGACCTCCGCCGTCGGCACGGTCATGGTCACCACCGGCTTCGACACCCGCGACGTGATCCTCCTCAAGCACCTGCGCGGCAAGATCGCCACCTACAACGGGCACGTCCGGGCCATCGCCGACCGCTACGGCTGCCCCGTCCTCGACCTCTGGTCGCTGAAGTCCGTCCAGGACCGGCGTGCCTGGGACGACGACCGGCTGCACCTCTCGCCCGACGGCCACACCCGGGTCGCGCTGCGCGCCGCCCAGGTCCTCGGCATGCCGGTCCCCGCCGACCCCGACCAGGCGTGGCCGCCGGTTCCCCCGCGCGGCACGCTCGAAGTGCGCCGCGACGACATCCACTGGGCGAAGGAGTACCTCGTGCCGTGGATCGGGCGCCGCCTGCGCGGCGAGAGCTCCGGCGACCACGTCGAGGCCAAGCGCCCGAACCTCATGCCCCTGTAGTCGGGGGCACGACCGACGGGCCGACGCCGGCGGGGATCCGCTCCAGGACCCCGCCGGCGAACACGTCGTACAGCGGCAGTGTCTCCAGATGGACGTAGCCGATGTGACAGTCGCAGACGGCGAGCGGACAGGCGCGGGGGCGCAGGGCGGCCCGGTACGAACCGTCGTACAGGTTCCCCAGCTCGGCCTTGACGAAGTGGCAGCGCCGCACCGTCCCCTCGCCGTCCACAGAGATCACCGACTCCCCGGTCCGGCAGGGCAGCCCGGCCGAACGGTGCGGATGACGGCTGTACGGGAACAGCGGGTCGATCCGCGTCCACTCCGCCGCCTCCGCGTCGGTGTACGTGTGCCCCTCCGCCGCGTTCACCCAGAGGTAGACGTGCGCCGGCAGCGCCGCCCGCAGCCTGCGGGCGTGCTCCGCGTGCTCGGGAAGGCCCACCACGCCGACGCTGAACCGGATGCCCCGGCCGGCCAGCTCACCGCACTTGCCGAGGAAGCGCTCGTACGGCGTCTGCCCCGGGTGGTACGTGCACCAGAGCGCCACGCTCTCCGGGTCCGCCTCCGCCAGCCAGTCGGTCCGGCAGCTCAGATTGGTCTGGATCGCCACCCGCTCGACGTGCGGCAGCCGGGACAGT
Source organism: Streptomyces sp. NPDC001728 (assembly GCF_040297565.1). Lineage (NCBI taxonomy): Bacteria > Bacillati > Actinomycetota > Actinomycetes > Kitasatosporales > Streptomycetaceae > Streptomyces > Streptomyces sp. NPDC001728. Next base: position 73,517 of record NZ_JBEOZK010000010.1, on the reverse strand, counting down.
TCGACCAGCGCCCGCCGGTACCAGGAGCGGACGAGGCCCTCGCCCCACGGGGTGAAGAGGATCCGCAGCCGGTCGCCGGTCTGCCCGGCGGCCCAGCCGGCGAACCGGTCGAGCGCGGCCCGGTCCGCGCGCAGCTGCTCCCGGCTGTCGCGGCGCTTGGCGAAGGGGCAGTAGGGGCAGTCGAAGTCGCAGGAGGAGAGCGGGCCGCGGTAGAGCAGCGTCAGGTCCATGCCCGTGGCCGGGTCGGGGCCCAGGAGCGGTGTCAGGTCCACGGTCGCCGCCTACTTCGCCTCGTACGCGGCCATCGCGGCCCGTACGGCGGGGGAGAAGAGCTCGGGGCCCAGCCCGTCGGAGTGCGCGAGGCCCTCCGGGGACAGGCGCAGCAGCCCCGCCGGGGCCGCCGTGTCCAGCCAGCCGTAGCCCTCGAACCGGGCGAGGTCCGGGCCGAAGTCGGTGAAGGGGGAAGAGCCGAACCGCTCCTCGTACCCGTCGACGGGCATCCCCTCCGCCTGGAGCAGCGACTGGAGGAGATGACGGCGCCGGGCCTCGGCCCCGGTCGTCCCGTACCCGTGCCGGGCGCGTGAGAAGTCCTCCGTCTGCGTGTAGGCGTCGATGATCGTGCGGATCCTCCGCATGTCGACGGCGTAGTCGAAGGAGTAGTGCAGGGCGGAGGTGTACGAGCGGGCCCCGCAGCCCAGGCCGATCATGCCGTCCGTCTGGCAGGCGTAGTCGTCAGGGCCGGAGGGACCGGCGTCCGCGCGGCGGAACATCCGCATCGAGACCTGCTCGTAGCCGTGCGCGAGGAGATGGTCCCTGCCGTACCGGTAGAGGCGGAGCCGCTGCTCGTCCCAGGCCTGGTCGGCCGCCGCGGGGTCCTGGATCCGGCCGAGGCCGGTGAGCGGGCGCACGTACAGGGGATAGAGGTACAGCTCCTCCGGCCGCCAGGCGAGGGCCGCGTCCAGCGAGAGCCGCCAGGACCGCTCCGTCTGGCCGTCGATCCCGTAGATCAGGTCGATGTTCAGCACGGGGACGCCGGTCTCCCGGATGCGGCCCAGCGCCGTCTCGACGTCGGCGCGGCGCTGCGGCCGGACGGCCGCCCGTGCCTCGGCCTCCACGAAGCTCTGCACGCCGATGCTGAGCCGGGTCGCTCCCCGCTCGGCGAGGACCGCGAGGCGGTCGGCGGTCGCCGTCGACGGCGAGGTCTCCACCGAGAGCGGCACCGCCCGCAGATCCGCCCCCATCCGCTTCTCGACGATGTCGCAGAGCCGCTCCAGCTCGGCGGCGGTGAGGAAGGTGGGCGTGCCGCCGCCGAACGCGGCCGTCGCGAACCGCACCGGCCCGGTGTCCCCGAGGGCCTCGCGCACGGCGGTGGCCTGACGGTCGAGCGCGTCCAGGTAGCGGGTCGTCAGCTCGTCCGGGGCGCCGATGCGGGTGAAGAGGTTGCAGAAGCCGCAGCGGACCTCGCAGAACGGTACGTGCGCGTAGAGGGAGAGCGCGTCCTTCGGCTCGTCCCGCCAGAGCGCCGCCAGGGACGGCCCCGGGGCGGGCAGCGGCCGGTACGCCGTCTTGTGCGGGTACGCGTAGACATAGCTCCGGTACGGGCGCGGGGTGGCTCGGTCGCTCATGCCACGGCCTCCGGCTCCGGGCCCGTCAGCTCGAACTGCGCGTACGGGACGGTCCAGACGACCTCGTGGCCGAAGCGGTGGCCGGTGTGACCGTCCTCCCCGTAGGCGGTGCCGTGGTCGGAACAGACGATCGCGAAGCACGGGCGGCGACTGCTCATCGCGGCGAAGAGCCGCCCGATGTGCCGGTCGACGTGGACGAGGGCCGCCGCGTGGGTGGCCCGGGAGTCGCCGGCCTCGCGGGTCGCGCCCGGCAGGTGGAACCAGTTGGGCTGGTGCAGCGCGGACACGTTGACGAAGAGGAACAGCCGCTGCTCTTGGGGGAGCCCGGCGACGACCTCCTCGGCGCGCGTCACCTGCGACTCGAAGGAGGTGGGGGAGGCCACGCCGAAGGCGGGCTCCCAGTGGCTCTCCTGGAAGAGGTCCGGGAGCACGGAGCCGAGCGGCGGCTGCTTGTTGAAGAATCCGACGCCGCCGACGCACACCGTCCGGTAGCCCTCGCCCGCGAGGGCGGAGACGAAGTCAGGGGTGTCGTGGACGTAGGTGCCGTCGGCGGTCGACTCGCTGCCCGCGAAGCGGGCGGCGAACAGACGCGGGTGCGGGCCCGGGGTGGTCGGCGTCGGCAGGAAGCCGGCGAATATCGCCTGGTGGGAGGCGTACGTGAAGCTGCCGGGGGCGTGTCGCCGCTCCCAGGCCCCGCCGGGGAGACGGCGGGCCAGATTCGGGATGCGGCCCTCGGCCGCGAGCTCCACCGCCACGTCGTACCGGAGCGTGTCGAGGGTGACCAGGAGCAGATCGTGGCTTCCGACGATCGCGTTCATGTCGGGCTGGTTCACGCGGTGCTCGTTCCTGTGGTGCTGGTGCTGGTGCTGGTGCTGGTGCTGGTGGTGGCAGTGGTAGTGGTAGTGGTAGTGGTGGTGTGCTTCCTGCGGTGGGCCGGGAACTGCGCCGCGACCTGGGCCGCGTACGTGTCGAGGCCCTCCGCCCCGCTGCCGGGCAGGCCCGCGAGGCCCGGGAGCAGATCCCCGAAGGCATTCACCTCGCCCACGGCGAAGCGGCGCCAGTCCGTGGAGGGCAGCAGGTCCACGCCCACGCACCCGGTGCCGGGGAAGACGGCCGCGGCCCGCTCGCACACCCCGAGCGCGTCCGTCCACCGCCCGCCGGCCGCGCCGATCGCGGCGCGGGCCGCGTCCAGATCGCCCCGGACGCCGCCCAGATGCAGATTGGTCATGGGAGAGCGGCTGGTGCGGAGCACCGCATGGGTGGCCCGCCCGTCGACGACGACCACCCGCAGGTCGGCGGCCCGGCCGTCCTGGGTGGCCTTGGGCAGCCAGCGCTCGACGTGCAGACCGTCGGGGGCGAGGGCGTCCACGATCGCGGCGACCTCGCTCTCGCTGGTGTAGCGCCGTACCCGCAGGGAGTTGAAGAGCCGCCCGCCGGGCCCGCGCTCCACCGAGGTGGTGGCCTGGATCCGCCCCGCGCCGTTCGTCTCGACGGCCAGCACGCCCGAGGCGGAGGAACCGTGCGCGAGCTTCACGAACACCCTGCGCATCCCGGTCCCCACGGTCAGCGCCTTCACATCGGCCCAGCCGCGTACAGCGGGGGCGGACGGCCCGGACGTGGGGGACTCGGGCACCGGGACTCCGGCGCCGCTCAGCAGGCCGTGGCTCAGCCGCTTGTCGAACAGGGCCGCCAGCTCGGCGGGATCGTCGACGAGGACGGCGCCCGCGTCGGCGACGGTCCCGGCGAGCTCCGCCGCGGCGGCGACGAACCGCCCGTACCAGCGGCCCGTGCCCTCCACCCGCGACGGCTCGTCGACGCCCCGGAGCAGCCGGTCGGCCTCCGGGTCCTCACCGGGCGAGTCCAGGCGCACGGTCTCGCCCGGGGCGAACCGCGCCGTGCCGCGAAGTACTTCGGGCCAGGACACCGCCCGCGCCTCGGGCAGCCCGGCGGACCGCAGCGCGTCCCGGAAGAACGCGACGCGACGGCCCGCCGGATCGCCGACGACCACGAGGCGCGGGCGGGCGGTCATTCGGCGACCGCGACGTACCGGTAGACCTCGCCGTCGCCGTCGTCCTCCGGATCCTGCGGGTCGTCGAGGACGACGGTCACGCCGTGCGGCGCGAGGGCGGAGCTGAGCCGGTCCGCCATGGCCTGGGAAAGGTAGTGGTGGGTGAGGTCGAGACGGGTGAGATGGGTCAGCGGCTGCCCGTCGAGCAGGGCCGCCGCCCCCTCGTCGGTGAGTACGCCCATGGACAGGTCCAGCCGCTCGATCCGGGCGACGACCGGGGCGCCCGCCACGGCGGCGGCGACGGCGTCCTGGATCACGCTGTTGCACAGACCGAGGGAGCGCAGGGCCGGGAACGACGAGCCGGAGAGCAGCGGCGCCAGGTCCTCGGTCGTGCTGTCACCGCCGTACTCGTCGGTGCCGAGCCACAGTTCCAGCTTCTCCAGGGCGGGCAGGTCGCTGCCCACGATCCCGCGCACCACCTCGGCGCCCAGGCCGCCCGTCTCCACGACCAGGGTCTCCAGGCAGTTGTGCCGGATGGAGGGGAAGGCCAGGCTCGTGCCGCCGCGGACCGCGAACTCCCGCAGGGCCGGGTAGGCGGCGAGCAGCGGGGTCACATCGGACTGCACGATCCACGAGATCTCGCAGTCCTCGGACCCCATCTCCCCGAGGAACACGGCCTCCAGGCCGGTGAGCCGGTTGTTCGCGGCGATGAGCGCCGTGACGATGGCGGCGGACGACTCCTCGTACGCCTCGTTCCAGCCGCCGACGATCAGCGCCCGCACCCTGCCCGTGTCCACCGTCTTCAGGAACCGCTCGAACAGCGGCCCCCACTCCTCGTCCCCGGGGTCGCTGTACGTGGGGGCGGAGATCCGCCAGGCCACGTCGGCCGCGCCGGGCAGCTCGCCCCGCGCGTCCGCCTCGGGGAACTCGAACACGGGCAGTCCGTGGAACTTCCTCAGGTGGTGGTCAACGGTCATGACGGTGCTCCCGGCGACGGACGACGTGGATCGGCTGATGCCAAGAGTTGTACCAAGCGGCACTGACAACACCCTTGGCCGGGTCGGCTCGACGGGGGCGGGGACCCGGTTCGGGGCCCGTTGTCAGACCCGGCCTCTAGCGTCGTTCCCATGTCCGGCCACACCGGCCGGACGGGGAGGGAGAGCCATGTACCGGCAGGGAGACGTGCTGATCGCGCCCGTCGAGGAGACGGCCGTTCCCGAGCGGGCCAGGACGGCCACGGGGGAGCCCAGGGACGCCAGGGGCCGGCTGGTCCTCGCGCTCGGCGAGGTCACCCGGCACGCCCACGCGATCCCCGGACCCGGGCGGCTCGTGCGGGAGCCGGGGCCCTTCGGCCCGCTCCTGCTCGAACTCCCCGAGGGGGGCCGGGTGGTGCACGAGGAGCACGCGCCGATCGCGCTGCCCAAAGGCTGGTACCGGGTCGTGCGGCAGCGGGAGTACGTGCCCGGCGCGTACCGGATCGTCGCGGACTGACCGCGTGACCCGTTCACCCGCATGACCGCGAACTCGCACCGACCGAACGAGAACCTGGGGGACACCGACATGAACCGCACCACCGCACAGGACAAGTGGCGCTCCGTCGCCGCGGCCACCGGGCCCGCCGACCGCGCCGCCGCCGAGGCCGGCGTCCGGCTCGCCTACCGCACGGCCGGCCTCGCCGAACCCGACCGCGTTCTCTGGGCGGACTCGCCCGTCGAGGCCGTCGCGCTCCTGGCCCGCCTGCCGGACCCGGGCCGCCCGGTACGGGACGAGGTGCGCACCCGGCCGTGGGCCGAGGAGCGTCGCCGCCTCCACGACGCCCTGGGGCCCGCCGCCTGGGCGGCGCACTGGCAGTCGACCGGGGCGGTGCTCTGGGACCTGACCCGGGCCCTCGCCGACCGGATACGGGCGGGGGTGACCGAGGCCGTCGAGGCGGCGGAGGAGGGGGACGAAGGGCCGGACGACGTCCGTCTCGTACTGCTCGACGCGGTGCTGGGTCAGCACGACGCCGCCTGGCTCGCCGCGTTCGACGGCCAGGGCGAGCGCCTCGCGGGCCTCGCCGCCGTCGCCGAGAACGCCGGCTGGTGGTGGCCGTACGAGAACGCCGTCGTGGTCTGCGAGCGTCCCGTCGAACTCCACCGCGACGAGGCCGGGCGGCTCGACCGGGGCGACGGCCCCGCACTCGCCTACCCCGACGGATTCGCCCTGCACGCCTGGCGGGGCATGACGGTGCCCGCGGAGTTCCTCGCCGGACTCGCCGGACTCACCCCGGAGCGGATACGGCAGGAGGAGAACGCCGAACTGCGGCGCGTGATGCTGGAGTACTACGGCTACGACCGCTACCTCGCCGCCTCGGGAGCCGTGCACGAGCACCAGGACGAGACGGGTGTCCTCTGGCGGATCGGGCTGCCCGACGACGAGGACGTGGTGATGGTCGAGGTCGTCAACTCCACGCCCGAGCCCGACGGCAGCCACCGCACCTACTGGCTGCGGGTGCCGCCGACGACCAGGACCGCGCGCCAGGGCGTCGCCTGGACCTTCGGTCTGCGGCCCGACGCGTACGCACCGCTCGTCCAGACCTGAGGACGCGGCGAGGGGAGGGACGGGCGGGCCCGGCTGGTACGAACGAGGTGAAGGGAGCCGCCGTCAGGAGTGGCGTACGGGTGGCGGCGGCGCCGGGTGCTGGGATGTGCCCGCCGGAGCCCCGGCACCCACCCTCGAAGGGACCGCCCGTGACGATCCGTCGGCCCAGTGCCGCCCGTACCACCCGTCTGCTCGCCGCCACCGCCGTGCTCGGCGGCCTTCTCGTCGGCACCGCCGCCCCCGCCCTGGCCGCCGCGCCCGAGCGGACGGCTCTCCGGACCGCGGCCCGTGCGGAGGCGCCCGCGACGGTCACCGTCGCCGGCAGCGGCCAGGCCGCCGCGGCCCCCGACCTGGCGATCGTGTCCGTCGCCGTCGAGGCCGGCCGCAAGACCGCGAAGGAGGCGATGGCCGCGCAGAACACCGCGGCCGAGGCCCTTCTCGGCGTGCTGCGCAAGCAGGGCATCGCCGACCGGGACATCCGTACCGACAGCCTCTCGCTGTCTCCCGTCTACACCCAGACTTCCGCGGGCGAGAGCAAGGTGACCGGCTACCAGGCCGGCCAGTCCTTCTCCGTGAAGGTCCGCGACATCGACAGGACGGGCCAGGTCATCGGCGCCGTCAACGACGCCACCGGCGACGCGGTCCGGATCAACGGCGTCGTCTTCGACGTCGCCGACCCCTCGGCGCTGCGAGTGAGGGCGCGCGAGGCGGCCTACAAGGACGCGCACGACAAGGCGGCGCAGCACGCCCGGCTCAGCGGACACCGGCTCGGCCGGCTCGTCTCGCTCAGCGAGGGCGAGTCGGTGCGCCCCGGCCCCGGTGTCGCGCCCGCCCTCGCGGCCGACGAGCCGGGCGTGCCGCTCGCCCCGGGCGAGATCGAGGAGCACATCACGGTCTCGGCGGTCTACGAGCTGATCTGACGACGGGGCTCCGAGGCGGAGCCGGGCCGCGTTGCCGCCGGGCGCGGAGGCGGCCCTACGCGGGTCCGTCGATCCCGGGTTCTTCGCCGTCCTCGTCGGGGAGGTCGAGCTCCCGGGCCAGGGCCTCGTCCGCCCAGCGCAGCATCGCGGCACGGGAGAGGGAGCCGGCGTAGGCGGTCGTCTGCACCGCGAGACCGTCGAGGAAGGCGGTGAGCCGCCAGGCCGCGACCGCCGGATCCGCGCAGCGGAACTCCCCGGCGGCGGCCCCCTCCGTGATCACCCCGGTCAGCGCCGCCTTCCACTCCTGGTCGAGGGAGGCGGCGACGCGCCGGAGCTCCGGGTCGCGCAGCGAGGCCGCCCAGCCCTCGATCCACAGCCGCCAGCCCTTGGCCTGCCCGGTCGGGGCGTACCAGCGCACGGCGGCCCGCAGCCGTCGCGCGGCGCTGGTGCGGCGCCCGAGGAGCTGCCGCAGATGAGCGAGGTCGGCCTCGGCGGCGTGCGCGAAGGCGGCGGTGACCAGCTTTTCCTTGGACGAGAAGTGGTAGAGCACCAGGGCGTTGCTCACTCCGAGGGCGGAAGCCACGTCGGAGATCCGGACGGCGGCGACGCCACGCGCCTCGATCTGTCCGACGGCGGCCCGCAGCAGCTCGTCCCGTCGCTCGGCCACGCTCAACCGCACTCTCGCCACGCCGGTCACCCTACACAGCACATGACAAGAACATGATCATCAGTGGCGCCGCCACGCGGCCGGACCACAGGCCGACCGGTGGCACCGGACCGCCATCACCACCGGACCGGTGGCACCGGACCGCCGTCGCCCGCCCATCGTCGGATCAGTACCAGCCGTAGCGTTCCGCGATCACCGGCAGCCGTTCCGTCACCAGCGCGTGCGCCGCGGCGCGCGGGCTCGTGCCGTCCGCCTCCGCGCGGTCGAGCATCCCGCCGACGAGGGTCCGCATCGCCCGCCGCACCCGGTCGAAGGCCTGGTCGGCGTCGGCCTCGATGTCGCCGAAGAGCGTCCACCACCACCAGGCGTTGGTGCACGAGTTCACGACGACGTCCGGCAGTACGGTCACCCCGCGCGCGGCGAGCGCCTCCTCGGCCTCCGGAAGCACCGGCATGTTGGCCGCCTCGGCGATCCAGCGGGCCGTGATCCGGCCCTGGTTGCCGGCGTCGATCGCGTACGAGACGGCCGCGGGCACCAGCACCTCCGCCTCGGCGGACAGCCAGGCGTCCCCGGGCTCCTCGCGGTCGCCGGGCCGCAGGACCGACCGGTCGACGGCGCCGTGGGCGTCGCGGGCCGCGAGCAGCGCCTCGACGTCGAGGCCGTCGGGGTTGGCGATCGTGCCCCGGACGTCGGCGACGGCCACCACCCGCAGGCCCGCCCGCGCCAGGAACCGGGCGGTCGCCCCGCCCATCGTGCCGAGACCCTGCAGCGCCACCCGCGTCCCCGCGTACTCCCGGCCGGCCCGGTCGAGGGCGACGAGCACGGACTCGGCGACCCCGAGGCCGCCGACCAGCTCGTCCAGGCCGATGCCGTCGACATCGATCGCGAAGGCGTCGGCGAGCCGCCGCCGGGCGGCCACCTCGTCGTCCAGGAGCGGATAGACCGCCTGCACCGAGGAGACGAGCCCCGCCTCGGCCACGGCCCGGTCGACCAGGTCCTGGGTGAGCCCCAGGTCCTCGCCGGTGGTCCAGAACCGCTCGACGTACGGCCGCATCGCTCGCAGATAGCGGACCAGGACGCCGTACGCCTCGGGGGAGCGCGGGTCGCAGTCGATGCCGCCCTTCGCGCCGCCCAGCGGGACGTACCGGGCCTTCTCGTCGTAGTGCAGGGCCTCCTTCATGGTCATGCCACGGGCGAGCCCGGCGACCTCCTCGGCCGTGCAGCCCTCCCGCATCCGCAGTCCGCCGCTGGCCACGCCGCGCACCAGCCGGTCGATCACCAGATGCCCCCGGCGCCCGGTCACGTGGTCGGTCCAGCCGACGGACATCAAGGGGGCGGAACTCATGGCGGATCTCCTCGGGAGGGGCGGGCCGGCGGGCATGCCGTACTGAACAGCGGTTCAGTATGCCGGACCGTCCGGCCACCCCGTCCCCGCCACCCGTGACAGTGCGGCGGCGTCCTTCCCCGACCGTTCGCCGCCCGGTCCGCCCATAATGGAACGACCCCAGAGATCAGGAGGTCCTGTGACCGGTACCGGCTCCGACCGTTCGCCACGGGCGCGGCTGCGCGCGCTGCGCCCCGAGTCCTTCGGCGCGGACCCCACGGGCGAGCGCCTCGCCCGTATCCACCGCTCGCCGAACTTCGCGGACGGGATCTTCCAGAACCCCGAAGCGGCCCGACGCGGGCCCTCCGGCTCCGGCGTCGACTTCGCCAAGAGCTACTTCGACAAGGAAGGACGCTCGCGCCGCGCCCCCACCGGCACGATCCCCGTCCACCCCACCACCGTCGCCGACCTGGCCAGGCCCCCGGCCACCGGTCTGCGGCTGACCTGGATGGGGCACTCCGGCGTCCTCGCGGAGATCGACGGCCACCGGGTCCTCTTCGACCCGGTCTGGGGCGAGCGCTGCTCCCCCTTCCCCTTCGCGGGGCCGAAGCGGCTCCACCCGGTGCCCGCGCCGCTCGCCGCGCTCGGCCCGGTCGATGTCGTGGTGATCTCGCACGACCACTACGACCACCTCGACCTGCCGACGATCAAGGAGCTGGCCACCACCGACACCGTCTTCGCGGTGCCGCTGGGCGTCGGCGCGCACCTGGAGCGCTGGGGCGTACCCGCCTCCCGCCTCCGTGAGCTGGACTGGAACGAGTCCACCGAGATCGGCGACCTGCGGCTCACTGCCACCCCGGCCCGGCACTTCTGCGGGCGCGGGCTGCGCAACCGGCAGATGACCCTCTGGGCCTCCTGGGCGGTGGCGGGCCCGAGCCACCGGATCTTCCACAGCGGGGACACCGGCTACTTCTCGGGCTTCAAGGACATCGGCGCGGCCCACGGCCCCTTCGACGCCACCATGATCCAGATCGGCGCGTACTCGGAGTTCTGGACCAAGGACCACACGGACTACACGCCGCTCCCTGGCGGCTGGCCGGACATCCACATGACGCCCGCTGAGGGGGTCCAGACCCACCTTGACCTGCAGGGAGGCGCTCCGGGCGGCGTGCTTCTGCCGATCCACTGGGGCACGTTCAGCCTGGCCTTGCACGCGTGGGCGGAGCCGGGGGAGTGGACGAGGGATGCGGCCGAGGAGGTCGGCCAGGCGGTGGCGTTCCCTCACCCCGGTGAGCCGTTCGAGCCCGCGGGCAAGTTGCCTGGGGAGTCGTGGTGGCAGGCGGTGTCCCGTCCGATCGCGCGTCCGTGGCGGCGCCCCCGGAGTGTCGAGGTCGCGGCCGAGGAGACGCGGAGCGACGATCTCGATCTTGCGGGCGAGCTGTGACGCCGATCGGGGACGATCTTGCCGAGGGGGCGTCTCCCGGCCGAGACGGTACCGCTGCTCTGGCAGACGGGCCGGGCCACGCGGGCACGTGAGCTGGGAGCTGTCACCCTGGCGGCCGGCGGTCTCGGACCCGAGGGCGAGGCGCTCATACGCCTCGCCCTGGCACGCCTCGCCGTACAGTTCGACTTCTTCGAGGCCGTCCGGCAGGCCCGCGCCGGGGGGCGGAACTGCCCGGGATCTCCGTGACCGCGAAGGGACGGCTGCTCGCCGTGCTCGCCGTCGGCCTGTCGACGTCGGGCGAGCACGCGAAGGCCGAGCAGGTCGCCGCGGAGGCGTGGGAGACCGCGGCGGCGGGGGACCGCACCGCCGAGGCGACGCTGACGACCCCGCTCGGCCGTCGGCTTCCACCGCATGGACCTGACCGAGGCGTTCCGGCAGGCCGAGCGGTCCGCCGCGCTGGCCGAGGCCCTGGGCGTCAGTACCTCCCTGCGGGTGTCGGAGGCCTTGCGGCGCGCTCTCCTGTTGCACACCACCGGACACAGCGCGGAGGCGCTCGCCGTCGTGGAGGAGGGCATATGGATCACCAGGGAGCAGGGCCGGACGGCCGCCACCCGCACATGGCTCATGACCCGCACCCGCATCCTTCTGGAATCCGGCCGCCCGGCGGACGCCCGCGCCGACGCCGAAGCCGCGTCCGCGGCGGCCGACGATCCCGGTCCGGGCAACCTCGCCGACGTCACGCTCCGGTACGTGATGCTGCGCGTCGCCCTCCACACCGCCGACCGACAGGCCGCGGAGACGTACGCGGCGGAGGCGAAGCGCATGCGGAGCGACGGCGCACCCGTCGTCCGGCACTTCGGCACCTGGATGCCGGCCCTGCTGGCCGACTTCGAAGGCCGGCCCGACCGTGCCATGGCCGAACTCGACGAGGTGATGACGTCGCCCGCCGCGGACCGGCCCGCGTACGCCTGTCTGATCGACCCCGCCGACGCCGTCGTCGTCGAACTCCCGGACGCCTCCCACGCGGTCGTCCTGTCCGAGCCCACCCGGGTAGCCGACCTGATCAGGGACGCCGTATGGGCGACGAGCTGACCGCCCGACCTCCGCGATCACACGAGGGGACAGCGTCGTCTACGCCGCCGATGGCGAGAGCCCGCTGGACTTCCTGCCCTACCGGGAGGGCGAGCCGCTGCCCGGTGGCTTCGAGCTCGGCATCAACCCGGCCTGGTCAAGCACGAGGGAACCCAGGAGCGCCCCGAACAGCCCGCGGGCCCGGACCCGTGACTGAGCGCTTCGGCCGGCGAGCGTCGAGGAGCCGAGCGTGGGCACGCTCGGCTCCTCGACGGGAGACCCCATGACGTCCGTACGCCCTGGAGGCGCACGGTGGCCGGCCTCGCCCACCGAACACGCTCCTGGTGCAGGCAAGTGCGGTGCTGAAGGCGTGCTCAGGGAATCAGCAGCTGACCCAGCTGAGCCCCGCCACGTAGATCGGGTTGCCGGCGGAAGCCCAGACCTCCCGGTACTGCGTCGAGCCCTTCGGGCCCACTCCCGCGGAGTTCACGTACCCGCCGGACATCAGCTGGGCCGTCAGCCTCGGACACCTGCCGTCCGCCTTGTCATCCGTCACGTCGGCCCACGCCCACGTCTTGTTGTCGCAATACCGGATCCAGGCGTGCCCCTCGCTACGGCTCGAATAGAACGCGGCACCGCACTCGGCGGGCACGGAAGACGCGCCCGCCGGTTCCGCTGACGCCGAGCCGCTCAGTGCCATGACCGCGAAGAGCGCAGCGCCGGTCATCGACGCCCAATGCTTATTCCGCATGGAAACAGTCCCTTCGTCAGGTCTTCCGGCGGATCCACCGGCCCACCCAGCTTGCTGGCGCTCCGTCGCAGAACAGGCCCAGTGGCCGGAACTCACGACCCGAAAGACCGACGGCGCAACCTTGACAACAACGAGCCGCCTCCGGCTACGTGCGATTGCCAGAGGCGCACATCACTCCAGAGCCCTGCACCTTTCCGAAGTTCCGGACCGCCTCGCGGGCGTCAGAATGTTCTAAGGGCGAACAATATTGCGTCAATAGAGTAACGGAACTTCCCGGGAAATCGCTTTCACGCCTACGGCCTGGGAAAAGGCCGCAGAAAGAGGGGTGTGCGGAGGATGATTTCTTCACTGCGCCACGATGTTATGCAAAACCCCCCTAGGATCTCCGACGAGATGGTTCTCCGCATCTCTGTGTACTCCCTCATGAGCCGGGCGAAAGCCCCTTACAGTGCTGAGAGCAGGGGATGACATTCACACATGACGCCGCCAAGAGAGCCACGCCCGACCTGCGAGGGCCTCGGTGGGGCGTGCTCGGCCGCCGTACCGTCGGCTGTCTGGGCCTGCTCGCCCTGGGAATCGGCAGTGGCTCGTTAGCTGTGGCACCTGCGGCGTATTCGCAGGCAGATGAAGGGTCCGTGACGGTCCGGGTGATCCGGGCCGTGGACGACAGCGGTGTGTGGACACCCGCGCTGGAGCCGGGCATCGTCGGCGTCAGGGTGACCCTCACCGACGACGCGGGAGTGGGCGTCGAGGGGGTCACGGCGGCCGACGGCACCGTGACGCTGACTCCTCCCGAGGCCGGGGCCGCCAACGGCAAGTACCGCGTCCAGGTGGTCAACCCGAAGCCGGGTGTGCTGTTCCCGGCCTTCGCCTCCCGGAAGGGGCTGGAGGGTGCGCCCGAACAGCTCAGCAGCAACGAGGAGTTCGTCGACCTCTCCGACGGCAAGAGCGTGGCCTACACCACCGGACTGTGGAGCCCCGCCGACTACTGCCAGAAGAACGCGACCTTGCTGACGACCTGCCAGCCCGCCACGCGGGAGGGCGGGACGCAGCGCACGCTGGTCTCCTTCCCCTACTCGGCGCGCGGCCAGGACGGCGTCGACGTCAACGTCACGAACGTCGCCACCAACGCCGAGACCGGCACGCTGTACGGCATCGCGTGGAACAAGGCCGACAAGCGGGTGTTCTCCTCGGCGGTGGCCAAGCGCAGCACGGACTACGGTCCGGGCGGCGCGGGGGGAATCTACGTGACCGACCTCGCGCAGAAGAAGACCACCCTCTTCACGGTCGTGCCGGACGCGGGCACCACCGCGCACGGCACGGGCACCGACGACGCCTTCCTGACCGTGCCGGGCAAGGAGAGCCTGGGCGGCATCAAGGTCACCGACGACGGACAGGACCTGCTCGTCGTCAACCTCAACAACCGCAAGCTCTACCGCTACGACGCCACGGCGGCGACGGCGACTGCGCCCGAGGCCGCCACGGCCATCCCCGATCCGGGCTGTCCCGCTGCGGCGGACTGGCGTCCGTTCGGCCTCGGCCTGCACGACGGCGTCGGCTATGTCGGCGGGGTGTGCTCCGGCGAGTCGACCGGGAAGACCTCGGACCTGCGCGCCGTGGTCCTCCCCTTCGACATCGCCACCGGCGCGTTCCAGCGGCCGGTCCTCGACCAGCCACTGGACTACCCGCGCCAGTCCACGATCGGCGCGCCGCCGTGCGACGGAGCGAGCTGGTTCCCCTGGACCGGGACCTACCCGACCTCCCAGAACGGCCAGGCGTGCTCGACCTACCTCGCCCAGCCCGAACCGCAGCTGGGTGAGGTCGACTTCGAGTCCGACGGCTCCATGCTGCTGGCGTTCCGCGACCGTTTCGCCGACCGCGCACCGGCAGGACCCACTGCCGGCTCGGTCGGCACCGTGCTGTCCGGCGGCGACCTGAACAAGGCCTGCCTGGTGGACGGCGCGTACGTGATGGACACCAACAACGGCTGCGGGCTCTCCCCCCGGGGCACCCGGTTCTTCGACACCAGCCGGATGGGTGCCCACCACAACGCCTCCTTCGCGGGCATGGCGTTCTCCAAGGTCGAGGACACCATCGCGACCTCGGGATTCGATCCCAACAGCACCGCCTTCGGATACGGCACCACCTTCAACAAGCGGGACGGCAGCCAGGACCCCAAGTCCGGTCTGCGTCTCAACCCGGCCGGCTCGGCGGCCCCGTTCGGCAAGGGCGCCTCGATGGGCGACCTGGAGGTGCTCTGCGACCGGGCCCCGCTCCAGATCGGCAACCGGGTCTGGTACGACCCCGAGCGCACCGGCCTCCAGAAACCGGGCCAGCGCCCGGTCGCCGGAGCGACCGTCCACCTGTACGACGAGACCGGCAAGCTCGTGGGGACGACGGTGACGTCGCCACGCGGCGAGTACTACTTCGACGACTCCAACGTCACCGGTGGCCTCCGGCCGAAGACCAAGTACACCATCCGGCTCGACAACCCCGCCGACTACGCCAAGGACGGGCCGCTCCATCAGTGGGTGCCCACCAGGGCGGGCGTCGGCGACAACCGCTTCATCGACTCCAAGGGCGTCGTCCCGCCAGGGGGGAGGTTCCCCGAACGGGCGCTGACCACCGGCGGGCCGGGGCAGAACGACCACACGTACGACTTCGGCTTCCGGCAGCAGGAGGGCGCGCTGCGCCTGGTCAAGCAGGACCGGGGCGGCAAGACCCTGGCCCGGGCCACCTTCCAGCTGTGGAAGGAGACGAACGGCTCCGAGGGCCTGCAGATGTCCGGCGCCACGCCGGACACCCGGGTCGGCGGACCCTGCGTGACCCGTGGCGACGGACGTTGCGGGGGTACCGGCACCTCGGGCACCTACTACTGGCAGGAGGTCAAGGCGCCGGACGGCTACGCCCTTCCGAAGGACCCGGTGTTCGGACCGCTGGTGCTGACCTCCGACAACCTCGACCGC
The DNA here is from genome assembly GCF_040297565.1 of Streptomyces sp. NPDC001728. NCBI lineage: Bacteria > Bacillati > Actinomycetota > Actinomycetes > Kitasatosporales > Streptomycetaceae > Streptomyces > Streptomyces sp. NPDC001728. The sequence goes on along the minus strand of NZ_JBEOZK010000010.1, from coordinate 58,161 downwards.
GGGGTCTCGGTGACGGCGGTCAACAAGCGGCTCTCCAAGCCGACGCCCAAGCCGACACCGACGACGAAGCCCAAGCCGACCACCCCGGCACCGGGCGCTCCCGGTGAACCGGGGGCCCCTGGTGCGCCGGGAGCACCGGGCGCCCCGGGTGACGGCTCCGGCTCGGGTGGTCTGGCGGCCACCGGCACCAGCCTGGCGGGTCCGTTGGCGGCGGGCTGCGGTGCGCTCGTCGTCCTCGGCGCGGGGCTGGTCGTGACGATGCGGCGCAAGCGAAAGGAACGGCAGCCCTAGCGCTTGAGCGGGGCGACCGGCACCGGTGACCATCCGGTCCGGCTCGGGCGGGTTCACAGACCAGAGGTCCGTGAACCCGCCTTCCTGTGCGACCGACGAGGGAGAGCGAGCACATGATGGGGAAGAAGAGGAAGCCCGGCGGCCGTGAGCCACGCCGGGTCCTCTGGTTCAGAACGTTGGCGGCGATCACGGTGTGCGGCGCCGTGGTGGGCGGCCTGGTGGCCTGGCGCGCCTTCTCCGCCGGCACCGTCACGGACCGGCCGGTGACGACGGAGGAGGCGTCCAGGCTGGCGCTGTCCCGGCTGGGCCTCTACCGGGCCAGTCCCGTGGCGGTGGCCCTCACCGCCGCCGAGGGCGGCGACGTGGTGGTGCGGGTCCAGGGGATCGTGGACTACCGCAACCACAGGGCCGTGGGGACGTACCGGGTCACCGGTGCCTCAGGGAGAGCGCAGCCCTCGGGAGCCGCAGGCCCCCCGGCACAGCGGCTCGACCAGGGGCTGATCGTCTGGGACGCGGGCGGCCTCGGCCTGGCAGCCACGCCCGAGGGCGACGGCAGCCCGTTCTGGCAGCAGGCTGAGCGCGTCCCGCGCTCCGGCTGGTCCGGGCGCTCCTATACGTCCGACCCGCTGGATGCGGGGCTCCAGTTGCTGATCGGGCTGGGCGCGGACCGCCCCGACAACCCGCTGCTGCTCGCGCAGTCCGGGGCCCGCTGGCTGGCGCGCGAACGCGTCGACGGCCGTGACTACGACCGGTTCGCGGGGCCGCGGGCGCAGGGTGCGGCCCGGGGCACGGGACCGGACGGCGGACGGTCGCCGCTGACGTACTGGGTCGACGGCGACGGCGGCCTGCGACGGGTGACGATGCGGATGCCGGGACTGGGTGTCCCGACCACCCTGGAGTTCTTCGGACGCGACGGCCTCGCGAAGCTCCCCGAAGCGCCGTGGATCACCCGTTGATCCTGCTCCGGGCCCCGGCACGTTCCTCCGCCCTGGAACGAGGTGCCGCGGAACCGCCGGACCGGGCTCGGGGCGGTGGGGGCGGCCGGTCAAGCCCCGTCCCGGACCGCCGGGGGCCGGCCCGGGGCCCTGGGAGACGCCCGGTCGGACCCCGTCCCGGACCGCCCGGATCGTACTCAGCGGGCGCGCGGCACGGCGTTCGCGTTCTCCGGCAGCGGGTAGGCGGCCGGGTTGACGGCCCCGGGCAGACCGATCGCCGGACGGCCCGGAGCCCCTGGGTCCGACAGGGACGGCTGGGCGGGCGGGGCCGGTACCTCGTCGAACGGGATGCCGGGTGGTGCCTGTACCGGAGTCGTCCGGCCCCCGGGCGGCACCTCACCGCGGCGGGGGGTGCCGCAGCCCGCGAGACGCTCCAGGGCGGCGGGGCTCTGGCTGGCCGGCCGGTTGCCCGTGAAGCAGTTGCCGGGGTCGGCCGAGGCCAGGACGAGATCGGTGCCGTTGCCGGTGGCGCGGTTGTCCTCGACGCGGTTGCCGCTCGCCGGATGGCCCGGTGGATCGGTCACGACCACGCCGGCCGCCCGGTTGCCCCGGACCAGGTTGCGCTGGACGCTGTTCCCGGTGCCGCCGCCGATCCCGATGCCGATGCCGAAGCCACCGTCCGCCTGCTCGGGCGTGTCGGGCGCGTTGTTGTCGACGACCGCGTTGCCGGCGATCACAGCGCCGCGCTGCGGGGAGAGGGCTTCCAGGTCATTGGAGTTGACCGTGATGCCGACCCGGTTCCGGGCGACCCGGTTGCCGAGCACGAACAACCGGTCCGACGCGTTGGTCAGTTCGACGCCGACGGCGTTGCGCTCCACCGTGTTGTCCCGGACGACGGTGTCGCAGGGCTTGCACTGGCCGACGTAGATACCGGAGTCGGCGTGTCCGGAGGCGTACGAGCCCTCGATCACACCCTCGCGCGCGTCGAAGGCGTAGATGCCGTACAGGCCGTTGTTGTACGCCGTCACCCGGCTCGCGCGGAAGCCCCGGAGAGCGGGGAATCGCTTGGTGTCGAGCGGGTCGTAGGCGGAGCCTCCGGCGCCGCGCTGTTGCAGTCGTTCGTCGGTCACGCCGGTGAACAGCACGCCGTTGGCGAGATAGCCGCGCACGGTGAGGTTCTCGACCACCGATCCCGCACCGGTCACCGTGATGCCGTTGGCCAGTCGCACACCGCCGTCGAACACCACCTTGTCGCGGTCCGTTCCGCGCAGAACCACACGGGGCTTGGTGACGCGGACGCTCTCCCGGTACACGCCCGGGCCGATCAGCACCGTCTCGCCCTCGCGCGCGGCGTTCGCCGCCTCCTGCACGGTGGGGTAGTCCCGCGGGACGCGCAACACGCTCCCGGCGGGATGCCGCGCGTCGGAGGACGCCGTCTCCGGGCCGGAACAACCGGTGGCGGCCAACGCGGTCGCGACGACCAGTGCCGACAGCCGCCGAACAGTCCGCCACCCGCCCGATGGGCCGCCCGGACGTGCCAACGGACCTCGTGAACACAGGATTTGCATGGATGCTGTTTTATCGTCTCCAATAAGCGTATGCCCACCGATCAGGGAAAAGAGCAGGATTCAGCCAGGCCCTCGGCCCGGGTGGGGCGGCGCAGGGCGCTTCTGGCCGGCGGAGCGGTGCTCGCCGCCGGGATCGGCGCGGCGGGCGGTGAACTGGCGCGCGGCGACCGCGCGGACGGCCGATCCTCCGACGACGCCCCCGCGGGTCCGATCCCCTTCCACGGTCCCCGGCAGTCGGGCGTCACGACCCCCCAGCAACCGGCCACGCAGCTGCTCTCCCTGGACCTCCCGCGGACCTCCGCCACCGCCGACCGGAAGACCCTGCGCGACGTCCTCGGGGCGCTGACCGGTCCGCTCGCCGCCGCCGCGTCCGGTGCCCCGCCGGACCCCCGGCTCCAGGGCGGTGAAACGACCCGGCTCACCTCGCTGGTCGGCGTCGGACCCGCGCTCGCCGCCCGCCTCCGTCTCGGCGTCCCCGCTTCCCTCACCGAGCTGCCGTCCTTCCCCGACGACCGCCTCGACCCGCGCCGCAGCGACGGCGACCTCCTGGTCCAGCTGTGCGCGGTCGACCGCTGGACCCTCACCGTCGTCGCCGAGCTCGTCGCCGCCGCCGCGCACGGCGCCGGAGCCACGACGCGCTGGACCCAGTCCGGTTTCCTCCCCCACACGGCCCCCGGCACCACCCCCCGCAACCTCTTCGGCGCCAAGGACGGCACCGCCAATCCCGACCGGACGGCGGCCGAGCGGTGGGTCTGGGGTCCGCCCGGAGCCCACCGGAACGGCACGGTGCTGGTCTACCGGAGGATCCACATGGACGTGGCGGGCTTCGCGGCCCTCCCTGAGGCGCACCGCGACCGGGCGATGGGACGCCGCATGCGCGACGGAGCCCCCCTCAGCGGCTCGGCGGAGCACGACGAGCCGGACGTCTACGCCAAGAACCCGAACGGCTCCTACGTCATCCCCGCCACCGCCCATGTGCGTCTCGCCAGCCCGCGCCTCGACCGTGGCGCCCGCATGCTCCGGCGCAGCTACAGCTACGACGACGGCCCGGCCGACCGCGGACTCCTCTTCTGCGCGTTCATGCGCGACCCGGAGCAGTTCACCCGCGTCCAGAACCGCCTGTCCGCCCGCGACGCCCTCAACCCCTTCCTCGAACACCGGGCCTCGGCCGTGGCCTACGTCCTGCCCGGTGCCCCGCGCACCGCCACCCTCGGCGAACAGCTCTGGACCTAGCCGGCCGAGGCGGAGTGCCCGGAGGTCCGAGACCGCCGCGCGAGCCCTTCGTCACCGAAAGTGACGGTGCGCTCACCGGTGCCGGTGGCGTCGACGCGGAAGCGAACGCCGACGCGGGCGTCGGCCGGTCGCCCTGGGAGCCCGGAACCGGCGCGGGCCGGGGGGTGCCGGAGGCCGCGCGGACCCCCTGGCGCGCGGGCGGGCCGGTCGCGTCCGCACCCTTTCCGGGGGATTCCGGTCGGGGACGATTTCCGCAGAGGGCGGAGGTGCGAAGGCACCTCCGCCCTCTTCCGTTCCCGCCCGCTCCCGTCCCCGAAGGGGACTGCCGCGCCGCGTCGTCGAGTTTCGGCCGATGCTTCTCAGCCGGTCGTACGAGGGGTGATACCGGAGCGGGCAGGTCAACAGGTAAGTTTGCCAACTGCGCACCGCACATGAATGGTTGACGACTACAGTGTGTGGTCGGTGATCATCGGTAGGCTCATCGCACCACCGTCTCCACCCCCTCCGTCTCCACCCACCGAAGAAGTACGTAAGCGACCCCCGCAACGCCGATTCCTGGGCACGTACCAAGGACACTCATGTCTCAACTTCGCGCACCCGCCTCGCGGTCCGATCGACGCGAGGGCGGGCGGCACGGCCGGCCAGGCGCCCGCTCCGCCCCCGGCACCCCCAGCACCCCCCCGGCACAGCCCCCCGCGCCGCACACCACGGAAGCCCGCATACGCCCCCAACTCCTGCGCACCTCCGTGCTCCCCGCCGTCGCGGTGGCACTGGGCGGGGCGGCGGCCATCCTCTTCACGATCCGTTCCACCGGCGCCAGCCCCACCCCCGGCCTCTGGGCCGCGCTCACCGGAGCCGCCGCCCTCACGGTGGCCTCCGTGACCGCCGCTGCGCTCGGCGCGGACCGCGCCGCCAAGGCGGTGCTCGACCGCTGCAACGCCCTGCGCCGCTCCAGCGCGGTCGGACAGGGTGAACTGCGCACGGTCCTCGAGCAACTGCGCAAGGGGGAGGGCATCCCGCCCCGCCCCGCGCTGCCGACGAGCTCCGGCGGCGACGAGTTCGACCTGCTCTCCCAGGAACTGACGCGCTCTCACGAGGCCGCCGTGGCTGCCGTCGTGCAGGCGTCGAAGCTCTCCAGCAGCGTCGGAAACGAACAGAAGGTCGAGGTCTTCGTCAACCTCGCCCGGCGCCTGCAGTCCCTCGTCCACCGCGAGATCCAGCTCCTCGACGAGCTGGAGAACGAGGTCGAGGACCCCGACCTGCTCAAGGGCCTGTTCACCGTCGACCACCTGGCCACCCGCATCCGCCGTCACGCCGAGAACCTCGCCGTCCTCGGTGGCGCCATCTCCCGCCGCCAGTGGTCGAACCCGGTCACCATGACCGAGGTGCTGCGCTCCTCGATCGCCGAGGTCGAGCAGTACCCGCGTGTGAAGCTCGTACCGCCGATCGACGGTACGCTCCGGGGCCATGCCGTGGCCGACGTCATCCACCTCCTCGCCGAACTCGTCGAGAACGCCACGCTGTTCTCCGCGCCGCACACCACGGTGCTGCTCCGCGCGCAGTACGTCACGGCCGGACTCGCGATCGAGGTCGAGGACCGCGGTCTCGGCATGCCCGTCACCGAGCAGAACAAGATGAACGCCCTGCTCGCCGACCCCGACCAGGTCAACGTCGCGCACCTGCTCCAGGACGGCCGCATCGGACTCTTCGTCGTCTCGGCGCTGGCCCGCAGGCACGGCATCAACGTACGCCTCCAGTCCAACATCTACGGCGGGGTCCAGGCCGTCCTGGTCCTCCCGCAGGGCCTCCTCGGCGCCGACCCGGAGGGGCTGGCGCAGCACGAGCGCCAGGCCGCCGCGACCGCCGGTTCCTCCGCGGTCCCGCCGAACCAGGTGCAGATGCAGCCTCCGACACCCTCGCAGCCCGCTCCCGCCACGCCCGTGACGGCCTCGGCACACCCCCAGGTGCCCGCGCCCCTGGTCATGGGCCCCACGGCCGGCACGGTACCCGTACCGCCGTCCACGCCCTCCCCGGAGCGGGCCGCCGCCCGCCACGAGGAGACCCCCGCCCCGCTCGCCTACCCGGGTACGGGTGCGGGGAACGGTGCGCAGCCGGGCGCGTACGGCGACCCGACCCGCACCACCGGCGGCTACGGGGACCCCGAGCGCACCTCCGTCGCGAGCGGGTACGGCGAGGTGGACCGTACGTCCGCCACGGGCGGTTACGGGGACATGGACCGTACGTCCGTTCCGAGCGGCTACGGGGACCAGGACCGCACCACCGCTCCGAGCGGCTACGGGGAGCACGGCCACACCCCCTCGGCCCACGGCTACGGCGAGTCCGGCCGCACCCTCGCGACCGACGACTACGGCCACGCGCCCGCGACCGACGGGTACCGGGAGTCCGGCCACGCGCCGGCGACCGACGGTTACGGCGATTCCGGCCACGCGCCCGCCGTACCGGCACAGCCCGCCGGCGCCGACCGCTCGGGTCCGCCCGCCTCGCTCCTCTCGCCGCTGCCCCCGGCGCCCGAGTCCAACGGCCGCCCCCTGCTCCCCAAGCGGCGCGCCCAGGAGCACATCGTCCCGCAGCTGCGCGACGAACCCGTGGCCCGCAAGCCCGAGGAGCACGCCCTGCACGACCCCGGCTTGATGGCCGCGTTCCAACGCGGCATCGGTCTCGCCGAGTCCCAGCCCGCCCCCCATGAATCGCTGCGTCCAGGCGACGCGCACAAGGAGTAGATCACCATGGCGAGCAATGTGCCGACCGGCCATTCCTCGGATCTCGACTGGCTGTTGAGCGGCCTGGTCCAGCGGGTCCCCTACACCCGCAACGCGGTGCTGCTCTCCTCCGACGGCCTCGTGAAGTCCGTGCACGGTCTCGACCCCGACGCCGCCGACCACATGGCGGCGCTCGCCTCCGGGCTGTACTCGCTCGGGCGCAGCGCGGGCGCCCGGTTCGGTGACGGCGGCGAGGTGCGGCAGGTGGTCGTGGAGCTGGACTCCACCCTCCTGTTCGTCTCCACGGCGGGCTCCGGCACCTGCCTCGCGGTCCTCGCGGGGCGCGAGGCGGACGCGGCCGTCCTCGGATACGAGATGGCGATGCTCGTCAAGAGCGTCCGGCCGTATCTGGTCACCCCGGCGCGGCAGGCGGCCGGCGCGGTCGGTGGCCGCGGCCGGTGAAGGTGACGTCCCCTCAGGATGGGCCCTGGCTCGACGACGCGGCCGGCCGGCTGATCCGCCCGTACACGGTCAGTGGTGGCCGTACCCAGCCCACCACCGCCCTGGACCTGCTGTCCATGGTGATGGCGACCGGCTCGTCACCCCAGGCCCACATGGGTCCCGAGCACAGCCTGGCCCTCGGGCTGTGCGGCGGGCCCACCTCGGTGGCGGAGATCGCGGCGCACTTACGGCTTCCGGCCGTGGTCACCAAGGTCCTGCTCTCCGACCTCGTGGACTGCGGGGCGATCACCGCCCGCGCCCCCCGATTCCACGCCAACCCAACCGACCGTTCCTTGCTGGAGGCAGTGCTCGATGGCCTACGACAACGGCTCTGAGCGCCACGACAGTGCCACGACCGACGCCTTCCCCACCGCGCTCAAGATCCTGGTGGCGGGCGGATTCGGCGTGGGCAAGACGACCCTCGTGGGCGCGGTCAGCGAAATCGAACCGCTGAGCACCGAGGAGCTGCTGACCTCGGTCAGCGCCGCCACCGACAGCCTGGAGGGCGTGGAGTCCAAGACCACGACGACCGTGGCGATGGACTTCGGCCGCATCACGCTCGACGACCGCCACGTCCTCTACCTCTTCGGCACCCCGGGCCAGGAGCGCTTCTGGTTCATGTGGGACGAACTCTCCGAGGGAGCGCTCGGAGCGGTCGTCCTCGCCGACACCCGCAGGCTCCAGGAGTGCTTCTCCGCCGTGGACTTCTTCGAGCGGCGGGGCATCCAGTTCGTCGTCGCGGTCAACGAGTTCGACGGCTCCTACCGCTACGAACCGGACGAGATCCGGTCCGCCCTCGACCTCAAGCCGGAGGTGCCGGTCGTCCTCTGCGACGCCCGGATCTCCAGCTCCGGCATCCGCACCCTGCTGACCCTCGTCCAGCATCTGCTCACCACCCTCCCGGCCGCCGCGCCGAGCTACGGAGCCACGCCATGACGTACGACCCGACCGGTCACCTCCTGCTGACGCCCGTCGACAAGGACGCGCCCGCCCGTGTGCAGCGGCTGCGCGAACTCGGTCTCGGTGAGCGGCCGGAACCGGCGTTCGACGAGTTCGCCCACCGCCTCGCCGAGGTCACCGGTGCCCCGTTCTCGATGGTCAACTTCATCGACGAGAACCGGCAGTTCTTCGCCGGCCTGCACACCCCGGAGGGCACCCACTCCGGCAGCGACCTCGGTGCCGCCGCGGCCGGCGCCGGTGGTGTCGGCCGGTTCATGGCCCGTGACCACGGCTACTGCCCGCACGTGGTCGTGCGGCGGAAGGCACTGGTCCTTGAGGACGTCTGCGACTACCCGCGCTTCGCGGGGAACCCGGTCGTGGACGAGATCGGCATCCGCTCGTACATGGGGGCGCCGCTGATAGACCGTACGGGCGTCGCGCTCGGCACCATCTGCGTGGTCGACACGGACGTACGGCCGTGGGGGCGCGCCGGACTGGAGACGATCAAGACCATGGCGGCGGAGCTGATGGAGCAGATCAACCGCCGCGAGGACGGTATGTTCTGACCGTCGGCGTCCGGGACACGTTTGGGACGCGGGGAGCCCCGGTACGGCATCGGCCGTATCGGGGCTCCCGGCATGTCGAGGCGCGACGCGCGGGGGTCGGGCGCGGACGGGTGCCGGGTCCGGGGCGCGGTGGGGTGTGAACGGGTACGGGGTCCGGGGTGCGGAGGTCAGGCGTGGACGGGCTCCGGGGCCGGGGTGCGGACCAGCTCGGACAGCCGCTCCGACCAGCTTCCCTTGTCCTGGCCGAGGGCGACCTCGGCCAGCCGCAGCAGCTGGATGTCGGAGGTGCCGGCCGGGGCGAAGATGTGGTGGGCGTCCCGGAGGTAGCGCTCGATGGCGCGGTCGGTGAAGAGGCCGGCGGCGGCGTGGATCTCCATGGCGTTGCGCCCGGAGTCGATCGCCGACTCGACGTTGACGAGCTTGGCGTTCATCAGCTCGGCGTCGCAGGAGAGTCCCTGGTCGAGCAGGTGCACGGCATGGTACGCGGAGAGCCGGGCGGTCATGAGGCGGGACTGCATCTGACCCAGCTTCAGCTTGACCGTGGGGAGGTCGTGGAGCGGCTTGCCGTAGCGGATGCGCTCGGAGGCGAAGCGGGTGGTCTCGTCCAGGATCGCCTGGTGGATGCCGAGCGAGACGGCGGTGAGGTTGGCCCGTCCGTACAGGACGCTGGAGGAGTACGCGACGGAGAGGCCGTCGCCCTCGTCGCCCAGGCGGTTGGCGGCCGGGATCCGGCAGTTCTCGAAGATCAGCTCGCCGAAGCTGAAGCCGTGGAGACCCATGGCCTCCTGCTGCGGACCGGTCCTGAAGCCGGGGCGATCGGATTCGACCAGGAAGGCGGTGAGTCCCTTCGAACCGGGGCCGGTTCTGACCACGACGCCGTGGAGATCGCCGACGTGGCTGTTGCCGACGAAGACCTTGCTGCCGTTGAGGATGTAGTCGTCGCCGTCCCGCACCGCGCTGGCGGTCATGCCGAGGACGTGGCCCCCGGACTCGGGCTCGGTGACCGCGATGGTCGGCAGGCACTCGCCGGCGGCGATGGCCGGGAGCCAGGTCTTGCGCTGCTCGTCGCTGCCGAAGTGGACGATCTTGGCGGTGCCCAGCTGGGAGGCCTGGACCATGGCGCCCATGGCGCCGCTGACCCGGGACAGCTCCTCGATGATGATCGTCTTGGCCAGATGCCCGGCGCCCATGCCGCCGTACTCCTGGTTGATGGTCGCGCCCAGCCAGCCCTGTTCGGCGATCAGCCGGGACAGCTCGTGGTGGACCGTCCGGGACGCCTCCATCTCGGCTATTCGCGGACGGACCTCCCGCTCCGCGAAGTCGCGGACCGTCTCCCTGAGCTGATGATGCAGTCGACTGCTGAAGTAGCCGTCCATCCGAGTTCCTCCCCTGCGAAACGCCTGGTCGGTCGTCCGGCCAGGTGGTGCATCGGCAGTGGTCCCGTCCCGAACAGGCCGACACTTCATGGTGTTGATCTTTCCAGGAGGGAGCAATATCGCCACGAGATTTGTCCGAAACCCGAACGGTTGACGATCGGATGCGACTGTGATTCCGGCGGTCCCGCCCTGCTGGGGTCGATGAGCACGGGATTCCGCTTAAGCGTTTTTCTGCCACATGCCAACGGCAAAGGACTCTCCGGCATATGCCCATGAAACCTCCTGTTCGCCACACGGGCCCCTTCCGTACCCAAGACGGTTCATCCCGGAAGTCCCCCGGTCGCCGCTCCACCCGATGCGCCGCGCCTCGGAAGCGCTACGGAGAGTGACGCACACCCCTGCGCATGTCCTGCCGTCCGAGGCGCCCGGAAAGGGGTTCGTGACCACCGGGGAAAGTGCGGTATTGTTCTCATGCGCGTTCAGCCAGGGGAAACCCCAGGTCAGACGGGCACCGGGACGTGGCGCAGCTTGGTAGCGCACTTGACTGGGGGTCAAGGGGTCGCAGGTTCAAATCCTGTCGTCCCGACTTGAGAGAGTCGGAATTCGAGGGGCCGTTTCAGAGCGATCTGAAACGGCCCCTCGTTCGTCTCCTGGGGCCGGGCTCCGCCCCTTCGTGAGGTGGGCCGTCCTTCCGGAAGTGTGGGTTCCTGGTCCTCCATGAAGGGGTGGTGAAGGCGACGGCTCTGCTGGACGGCACCGGCCGCAGAGCGACAGGGAGTTCGCCGCCCCGGCGGACCGCCCGACCCGGCCGGGGACGCCGGGCCGGCGTTCGGCGGTGGATCGCGAATCCGTGGGGTCGGCGCTCACTGTGTGTGTCGGTGGCACCCCGTACGGCTCTCCCCGGCGAAGTGTCGGAACGCCCTCGACGGGCCGCGCCGCGACGAGGCCCTGGGGGCGGAGGTCCGGCGGCAGGCGGTCGCCGAGGCCCGGCGGGAGCCCCGGGGTGGTGAGGGGAGGCGGCGGCTCCTCGTCGTCCGGTCGGCGATACCCGGTCCGTACCGGAACCACTACCGGATTCTGCGCCAGTTGCGGGCCGAACAGGCCGACCTGGAGCCGGAGTCCTCGCGGCGCTCGCCGCCCTCGACCGGATGGGTCCCAGCTACGGTCGCTCTGGCCGTCCTCCGCCCCTCGGTGCGAGGATGCTCCTCGTGATCAGGAGCCCCCGATGAACCCCCGCCCCGCACCGCCGTCCTGGCTGACCTGGTGGGAGCGGCCCTTCCCGAACGCCAACACGATCCTGCTGCACGGGCGTCGACCCGCCCTGATCGACAGCGGGTTCGTCGGTCACGCCGAGGAGACCGCCGCCTGGGTCCGTGGGCGGGCCGGCCGGGTCGACCTGGTCGTGAACACCCACTGGCACTCCGACCACGTCGGCGGCAACGCCCTCCTCCAGGCCGGCGGAGCCGCCATCGCAGCCGGCGCCCCCGAGGCGGAGGCCATCACCCGCCGGGACGCGGGCTGTTGCTCCGCCGAGTACCTGGACCAGCCCGTACCCCCGTACACCGTCGACGTGGCCCTCGACGACGGCCAGGTCCTCCGGCTCGGCGACACGGACTGGGAGGTCGTCCGCACGCCGGGGCACACCCCGGGCCATCTCGCCCTGTGGCAGCCCGAGGAGCGGCTCCTCGTGGTCGGGGACGCGCTCTCGGACCACGACGTCGGCTGGGTCAACCTCGCCCTCGACGGGCCCGACGTGGCCACCACCGCACTCGCCTCGCTCCAGCGGCTCGCCGACCTCGCACCCCGTGTGGTCCTGCCGTCCCACGGCCCGGTCCCCGCCGACCCGGCCAGGGCCCTCGCGGCGGCGCTGCGACGGGGACGGCGTCTCGTCGACGACCCCGAAGGAGCGGTCCGGTACGGGGCCCGGCGTATCTTCGCGTTCGCCCTGATGATCCGCGGCGGCATCCCGGCCGACGAGGTGGAGCCGTATCTGCACGCCCGCGCCTGGCTGACCGACGCCGCGCGTCTCCTCGGCGTCGGCCCCGAGGCGCTCGCCGCCGACCTGGTCACGAGCATGCTCGCCAGCGGCGCGACCGTCCTGCGCGACGGCCGGTTCCATGCCGCCGCCGACCACAGCCCGGTCCCGCCCGAGACGCTGCGCGTGCCGTACCCCGGCGGCTGGCCGCCGCCCGAGCCGTACGGGGTCAGGACTCGGTGAAGACGTCCTCGGGGGCCTCGTCGAGCACGAATCCGTTGTCGAAGCGGACGCGGACGGTCACCCGGGTCCGATCCCGCCGGTAGGCGGTCCATTCGGGCTCCAGGGCGCCGACCCGCTCCTCCAGTTGGTTCCGGCTCCCCGGCGGCATCTGGTGCCCGAAGTCGTCCAGGAGGGACTTGAGCCGTTCGTACTCGCGGGCGCCGTCGCTCTGCCGCTTCTCGTGGGTGTCCACGCGCTCGACGGTGCCTTCGAGGCCCGCCGCCAGCGCCAGGAATCCGGCGAAGGTGGCCTCTCCCGGACCCGCCTCCGCCTCAGTGGCGGACCCTTCGGCCCGTGTGACCGCACCGGACAGCCCGAGGTCCGTCGCCAGCCTCACCCGCCGGCCCTCTTCGAGTGTCATCGATCCCTTGTCCGTCTCTCCCGGTCGGCCGGGCCGCGACCCCATGTGTCCGGGGAGCCCGAGGGGTCCCATTATCCCGGTCCCTGCCTCTTCGCTCCGGAGTCCGGTGCCCGATGGCCCAGAGCGGTTGCCAGCACCTTCGCCACGACCACCGGATGGAACAGGAGGGCGGGGGAGGACGTCATGTTGACCACCCGTACGAAACGCGACCAGACCGCCGCGTCCCGCACCGCCACCCGGAACAACCGCGTGTTGTACCAGTGGGCGAACCGGGCGCCGGCCGGCTGCCGTCGGGGGTTCCACATCAGGTCCGAGTTGGTGGACAGCGTCCACGGGGTGAGGACGAGACGGCCGACGCGCCGCTGGAAGTCCCGTGCGACACCGTCGAGCGCCCGGCCCGCCGCGCGCTGCCGGGTGAGCGTCCCCCGCAGCATCTCGGCCTCCATCGCGGCGACGGTGAGCCCCTGCCCGTACACGGGGTTGAAGACGCAGACGGCGTCGCCGACCGCCATCAGCCGGTCCGGCCAGTCCTTGACGAGGTGGTAGGGCCGCCACCGGTTGTCGACGTTGGTGTACCGGTACGTCGGCCCCTGGGCGGACCGCCGGGTCAACTGCTCCGCCAGGTGCGGGTTGTCCAGGGCGTGGGCGAACTCCAGGTAGCCGGCGTCGTCCGTCGGCGGCTGCTGCTCGAACCCGAACAGCGAGCAGGTCCACCGGCCGCCCTCCACGGCCAGCATCACCCCCGCACGGGCCACGCGTGGCGCGAACAGCATCTGGTAGGCGATGAAGAAGTCCGGGTGCCCCTCCTCCGGCCGGTCGAAGTTCATCGAGGTGTACGTGACCCTCGCCCGTACCGTCCGCCGCTCGGGCACCGCGATCCCGAACCCGCGCAGCCACTCCTCCAGGGAGCTGGAACGTCCCGAGGCGTCGACGACCAGATCGGCCGCGAGGGTGGAGGTGGGGGTGGAGACAGGGGGAGGGGTGGGGCGGGAGGAGTGGTCAGGGGCGGGGCCAGGAGTGGTGTCGGGGGTGGGGTCAGGGGTGTGGTCCAGGGCGGTGTCCGGGCCTCGGTACGTCACTCCACTGACCCGGCCGCTTCCGTCGCGCAGCAGGCCCGTGCACGAGGTGCCCGCCATCAGCCTCACCTGCGGCAGGCCGAGGACCCTGCGCCGCAGCCGCCGTTCCAGTTCGTCGCGGGTGAACGTCTGGATCTCCACGCCCGTGCGGGTGCGCGGCGCCGTGCCGGCGGGCAGCAGGAAGTCGATCCCCTCCCCGTAGTCGAAGACCGGCGCGCCCGCCGAGCGCAGTTCCTCGCGCAGCCCGGGGAAGAGCTTCTCCAGTACCTCCCCGCCCTTCGCCAGCATCGCGTGCGCGTGGAAGCCCTGCGGCGCGCCCGGGTGGCTGCCGGTGTCGGCGTCCACGGTGTCGCGCTCCAGGACGAGCACCTTGTCGAAGAAGTCGGCCAGGACGCGCGCGGTCACGAGCCCCGCGTAACTCCCGCCGATGACCACGGCCGTGCCCCAGGGCAGTTGCTTCGTCATGCTGCCCAGCATGGGCGGGCGGGACGCACCCCTCTACGGCACGACCCAGCGCGCCCACCAGCGCGAAGGATCACGGCGGGCGCACTACCCCGGCGTACGACTCCGCCGGGACAGGACGGACGGGACCGGCCCGGATCCCCGGGCCGGTCGGGGTTCCCGAGGAGGCTGGGGTCAGCGGGCCAGGCGGGCTTCCAGCCACTGGAGGATCTCGGGGGTCACCGGGTCCGTGATGTCCGCGAACTCCTCGTGCTTCTTCAGGAACTTCGCCACGTAGGGGCAGACGGGAACGATCCGCATCCCGGAGGCGCGTACGTCCGTGAGGGCCTGTTCGACGAGGATCGAGGCGAGGCCCTGGCCCGCGTACGCGTCGTCGATCTCGGTGTGGAAGAAGACGCGCCGGTCGTCGCGGTCGCGGTACGCCGTGAGGCCGGCGCGCTGCTCCTCGACCAGGATCTCGTAGCGGTGCCGGGGCTCGACGTGCCGGACGACGGGGGTGTTCCTGGGGGTGGTCTCCTGCTCGCTCATGGCGGGCCTTTCGTTGATTCGTCGAGGTGGGGGAGAGGGGTGGGGGAGAGAGAGGGGGGCTACGGGTCAGCCGCGAGGCGGGTTGCCCCGCGGTGTGAGGGCCGCGTTCGGGAGGATCGGGGCGGGGAGGCGGTCGCCGGGATAGCCGTCGACGTGGCCGAAGCGTTCGGAGGCCTGCTCCCACGCGTCCCTGGCCTCGACGATGTCCTGGTGGCTGCGGCCGATGAAGTTCCACCACATGACGATCCGCTCGTCGAAGGGCGTGCCGCCGAGCAGGACGGCCCGCGCCCGGCGGTCGGACTCGTTGGTGAGGGTCAGGGTCTCGTGTCCGGTGCCGACGTAGCCCAGTTCGGCGGGACGTACCCGTGCGCCGTCGACGAGGACGGTTCCCTCGTCGACCAGCAGGCCGTGCTCGAAGGCCGCGTCGACGGTGAGGGTGAGGGTGGCGCCCGCGTCGAGGAGCAGTTCGGCGCCGAGGAGCGGGGTGAACGTGGGCACCGGGGAGGTGTCGCCGGCCAGCGTGCCGAGGAACACCCGGAGTTCGGCGCCGTGGAGACGCACCGGCTCAGGGGCGTGGTGCCGGAAGTCGCGTTCGGTGTGGCGGTGTTCCTCCGGCAGCGCGACCCAGAGCTGCACCCCGTGCAGGACGGTGGTGCCGGGGGTGGAGACCTCGGTGTGGCTGATGCCGTGGCCGCCGGTCATGAGGTTCAGCTCGCCGGGCCGTACGATCGCGTGACTGCCCAGGCTGTCGCGGTGCTCGATCTCGCCGCTGAACAGCCAGCTGACCGTCTGCAGACCGGTGTGCGGGTGGGGAGCGACGTCCATGCCGCCGGACTCCGCGACCTCGTCGGGGCCGTAGTGGTCGGCGAAGCACCAGGCGCCGATCAGCGTGCGTGACCGCTGGGGCAGGGTGCGTCGTACGGTCATGGCGCGCGGTCCGCCCAGCGGTACGTCCCGGGCGGTGAGGATCTCGACCTCGGTGTCGTGCATGCCCGACCCCTCTCGCACAAGGCGATGTAGTTTCGTTTTCAACAATTATGGGTGATCATAGCCCCAGAACCCGTGACGCGCACGGGATCGCCGAAGGAGCGCATCGTGAGTGACGTGACACAGGCCCGTGGCGGCCGGCGGATCTACCTCGACAAGCAGAGTCCGGCGGCCTACCAGGCCCTCGTCAGGACGGCCGACGCCGTCCGCGCGACGGCCGCGGAGGCCGGTCTCGACCGCGTCCTCGTGGAACTCGTCAACCTGCGGGTGTCACAGATCAACGGCTGCGCCTCCTGCCTCGACGTCCACACCAGGGCCGCGCTCCGCGCGGGCGAGGCGACGCGCCGCCTCGGCGTGCTGCCCGCCTGGCGGGACACCGAGCTGTTCACGCCCCGGGAGCGCGCGGCGCTCGCCCTGGCGGAGGCCACCACCCACCCCGCCGACGCCCGCGCGCAGGAGCGGGCCTACGACGACGCCCGCGAGGTGCTGGACGAGGACGAGCTGTCCGCGGTGATCTGGGTCGCGATCACCATCAACGCGTTCAACCGCGTCTCGATCCTGAGCAAGCACCCCGTACGGGAGGCGTGACATTCCGTACGGGAGGAGACCGTAGGGGATGGGGGGCGGCCCGTAGGGGATCCGGGGCCGCCCGTAGGGGAGGTCTCGCGGCCCGTACGGGAGCTGTGGCGGCCGTGTCAGGGATGCGTCGGGCGGCCCGTACGGGTGGGGAGCCGTGTCCGTCGGCCGGGCGGGCCGTTGTGAGGGTGTGACTTCAACCCGACGCATCACCTCCGTACTGGCCGTGGCCGCCGCCTTCTCCTGCCTCGGCGCCTCCGCGGCCCAGGCCGTCGCCACCACCAGCCCGCTCGGCCCGCCGATCAACCCGATCAGCGAGCTCGACGCCATCTCCACCACCGGGATTCCCGCCGAGTCCCGCGAGCAGTTTCCCGGGATCGCCGGTCAGCTGGGCGGGCTCAACCGCGTGAACGACCTCAACCAGCTCCGCCAGCTCACCGACCTGGCCGCGCCGGTCGCCGGGGTGCTCCCCGAGATCTCCTGATCGGTACGGGGCGGCCCCGGGCGGTACAGAGCAGCCGGTGCAGCACGAGCAGCCCGGTGCAGTACATGGCAGGCGACGGCAGGGCGGTACCGCGTCACAGCGCGCGGTGCCGCCCTGTCGGCCGTACGGAGGTCCGGGTCACCAGCCGAAGCGGCGGTTCACCAGGCCGGCGAACTCCTCGAAGCTCAGCACGCGGTCGCCGTTGAGGTCCGCCTCGTCGAAGAGGGCCGAGGCGTCGTCCGCGTTCCCCACGCCCCAGAGCGGTATCACGCCCTGTGCCGCGAGCGTCGGGCCCTTGGCCTGGAGCGCGAGGATGACCTCGGTACGCGTCAGGGTGCCGTCCCGGTCGAGGTCGAGCGCGTCGAAGAGGGTGCGGGCCTTGTCGCTCATCGTGTGTCCTGTCCTGTTCCCCCGGCCGGGAAGGTCCCACCCGGTGGTGCCGGCCTGAAAGACGTCGTACGCGCCCCGGGCGTTGCCTCGGGTGGTTGTCCACAGGTCGCGGCGGACCCGGCCGGAGTGTCCTTCCCGGCCTATAGGCTTGACGAATGGTCCTCACCGACGAATCCGCCGAGATCTCCGACGCAGCGCGGGTGCTCCACCGCGTCTTCGGCTACAGCTCCTTCCGAGGGGAGCAGCAGGAGATCATCGAGCAGGTCGTCGACGGCGGCGACGCCCTCGTCCTGATGCCGACCGGTGGCGGCAAGTCGCTCTGCTACCAGATCCCCGCCCTGGTCCGGGACGGCACCGGCGTGGTGATCTCGCCGCTCATCGCCCTCATGCAGGACCAGGTGGACGCGCTCAGGGCCCTCGGGGTGCGGGCCGGATTCCTCAACTCGACGCAGGATCCGTACGAGCGGCAGGCCGTCGAGCAGGCCTTCCTCGCCGACGAGCTCGACCTGATCTACCTGGCCCCCGAGCGGCTGCGGACCGAGGGCACGCAGCGGCTCCTCGACCGCGGCAAGGTGTCACTGTTCGCGATCGACGAGGCCCACTGCGTCGCCCAGTGGGGCCACGACTTCCGGCCCGACTACCTGGCGCTCTCCATGCTGCACGAGCGCTGGCCCAAGGTGCCGCGCATCGCGCTGACCGCGACGGCCACCGAGGCCACGCACAAGGAGATCGCCGCGCGGCTCGGTCTTGAGGAGGCCCGGCACTTCGTCGCCGGATTCGACCGGCCCAACATCCAGTACCGGATCGTCCCGAAGAACAACCCGCACAAGCAGCTGCTCGAACTGATCCGCACGGAGCACCAGGGCGACGCCGGAGTCGTGTACTGCCTCTCCCGGTCCTCGGTGGAGAAGACCGCCGCGCTCCTCGTGGAGAACGGCATCGACGCCGTGCCGTACCACGCAGGCATGGACTCCCGTACGCGCGCGGCGAACCAGGCCCGCTTCCTGAGGGAGGACGGGGTCGTCGTGGTGGCGACGATCGCCTTCGGCATGGGCATCGACAAGCCCGACGTGCGGTTCGTGGCCCATCTCGACCTGCCGAAGTCCGTCGAGGGCTACTACCAGGAGACCGGTCGCGCGGGCCGTGACGGCGAACCGGCGACGGCCTGGCTGGCCTACGGCCTCCAGGACGTGGTGCAGCAGCGCAAGCTGATCGACGGGTCCGAGGGCGACGAGCAGCACCGTCGGGCCCTGGGCATGCACCTCGACGCGATGCTCGCGCTCTGCGAGACCGTCGACTGCCGCCGGGTGCGGCTGCTCGCCTACTTCGGGCAGGCGGGCGAGCCCTGCGGCAACTGCGACGCCTGCCTCACCCCGGCCGAGTCCTGGGACGGCACGGTCGCGGCGCAGAAACTGCTGTCCACGGTGTGGCGCCTGGCCAAGGAACGGCGCCAGAAGTTCGGCGCCGGCCAGATCATCGACATCCTCCAGGGCAAGAAGACCGCCAAGGTCATCCAGTTCGACCACGACGGGCTGTCCGTCTTCGGCGTGGGTTCGGATCTCGGGACCGCCGAATGGCGCGGTGTCGTCCGGCAACTGCTCGCGCTCGGGCTCCTCACGGTGGAGGGCGACTACGGGACGCTCGTCCTCACGGAGGGCAGCGGCGAGGTGCTCGGCGGGCGCCGCACCGTCACGATGCGGAAGGAGAAGGCGCCGGCCGCCGCCTCCCGCAAGGAGTCCGGTTCGCGCTCGGGCAAGGGGGCCCGCGTGCCCGTCGACCTGCCCGCCGCCGCCGTGCCGGTCTTCGAAGCCCTTCGCGCCTGGCGGGCCGCGACGGCCCGCGAGCAGGGCGTCCCCGCGTACGTCGTCTTCCA
This sequence comes from Streptomyces sp. NPDC001728, assembly GCF_040297565.1. NCBI lineage: Bacteria > Bacillati > Actinomycetota > Actinomycetes > Kitasatosporales > Streptomycetaceae > Streptomyces > Streptomyces sp. NPDC001728. The sequence goes on along the minus strand of NZ_JBEOZK010000010.1, from coordinate 39,038 downwards.
TGACGCGACGCTGCGGGAGATCGCGACGCTGCTCCCGACGACGGTCGAGGAGCTGGGCACCGTCGGAGGCGTGGGCGAGGCCAAGCTCACGAAGTACGCCGAGGGTGTGCTGGAGGCGCTGGCGGAGCACGGCGCAGGGGCGGGCGCGGGGAGTCCTTCCGCCGCCGCCCCTGCTGACAAGGCCGTCGCGCCCACCGCCAGGGCCGCCACCGCCAAGGCTCCTGCCAAGGCCCCCGGCACCGGGACCAGCGCTTCGAGCGCTTCGAGCGCCGCCGGTCCCGGGCCCGACTCCTTCTCGTTCGACGAAGAGCCGCCCTACGACATCGACGAGTCGGAGGAGCCGCCGTGGGAGGACTGGCGGTAGCCGGATCGGACGGACGCGAAGCCGGACACCTGATCAGGCCGGCTGCGGCGTGAGGCGGCGCAGGCCCCTGCGGTCGTAGTAGTGCGTCATGGCGAGTCCGAAGGCCAGGGCCAGGACGACGCCGACGGCGATCATGACCCAGCCTCGTGCCAGCCCCGCGTCCGCACGGGCGTCGAAGTAGAGGATGGACCGCACCCCGGCGCTCAGCTGGTGCATGGGCTCGAAGATGCTCAGGAAGCGGAAGAAGCCGGGGGTCGCCTCCAGGGGCACGGTCGCCCCGGAGGAGGGGAGGGCCAGGGCGATGAAGACGAACATGGAGACGAGCTGTCCGATGCCGCCGAAAGCGGCGTTGATGGCCTGGACGCCCAGACCGACGGCGGTCGTCGCGCAGTAGGAGAAGAGCCACAGCATCGGCAGGTGCGATGCGTCCATGCCGAGGATCACGATCGTGGCCACCATGACGAGCGTGGTGGTGAGGACCGAGATGCCGGCCGTCATGAGCATCTTGAGGACGAGCGTCTGGGTGCGGCTGATCGGCACCGTGGGGTGGCGGGAGTGCCAGGGGCCGATCTCGCTGTCCGCGTAGCCGAGTGCGGTGTCGACGCCGCTGTTGACGAGGTTGCCGCCGATGAAGCCGCCGAGGACCAGGAGCAGCGTGTAGTAGAAGGCCGAGAGGCCCAGGCCGCTGTGGCGGCCGATGGGATGGCCGACCCGGGTCGTGACGCTCACCGGGTCGGTCAGCAGCAGCCGGGTCGTGGAGTCGGCGGAGGCGGTGGCGGGCGAGGCGGCGAGCTGCTTGCCGAGGGTCAGTGAGGCCTGGTGGGCGGCGGCCTGGTTGATCTGGGACGCCATCGACGAGCCCAGGCTGCCGAGCCCGGGGTTGGTGAGCACGGTGAGCGTCGGCCGGACCTTGGCCCGCTCCGTGGTCAGCGCCGCGACGGAGGCGGTGAAGTCCTCCGGGACGACGAGGGCGCCGTAGACCTTCCCCGAGGCCAGTGCGTCCTGGGCCTGAGCGGGGTCGAGCCGCTGCCAGTCCACGTCGGTCTTCGAGGAGCCGGTGGCGGCGATGGCGTCGGTGATCTGCCGGCCCAGGTTCTCGCTCTGCCCCGGCAGCGGCCGGCCCTGATCCGCGTCGACGAGGGCGATGGGCAGTCGATGGAGGCTGTCGTTCGGGTTGAGGATGCCGCCCATGTAGAGGAACGCGAGGCCCAGGGCGACCAAGGAGCTCAGGACGGTGGGGACGAGCCACAGCTTGGGGCGCCGGACGAGGTTGCCGGCCCGGACCTGCGGGCCGGGGGTGTGCGGGGGGTTCGCGGACGTCATGGTGCCATCGTCGACGGGCGCGCGCCGGAGCCCGGGATTGCGGGCCGTACGGGGTGGGCGGGCGTGTCGGCGCGGGTGCTACGGCGAGGGGGAGTGGTGAGGTGGTCGGCGGCCCCTCCCGGGCTTCGTCGGGATGCCCGCCCGTGGTCTGGCGGCGGCCCGCCGGGATCCCGTCACGGCCCGGCCGCACCCCCGTCGCGGCTCCGGATTCAGGGGCATTCGTTCCGGTTGCGGAGCCCGGGGCGTCGCGTTTGAGTGGGGGCGACCCCCCATGCGTCCCTGGAGCTGAGATGTCGATGGCGTTCGGTTCACCCTTCGGTTCGTCCGACCCGTTCAGCGACATGCTGAACCGGTTCTTCGGAATGTCGCCGGCGTCGTCGCCACCCGCCGTGCAACGCGTACCGATCGGGCGTCTGCTGACCGAGTCCTCGCACGAACTCCTCAACCTGGCCGCCCGCAAGGCCGTCGAGGACGGCACCTCCGACCTCGACACCGAGCACCTCCTGTGGGCGGCGACCCGGGTCGACCCCTCGCGCAGGCTGCTGGCCCAGGTCGGGGTCGACCCCGAGGCGCTCGCGGCGCAGCTCGACGAGGTGCTGCCCCGGGAGTCCGGCGAGCCCTCCTCGGAGCCGGGACTCACCCCGGCGGCCAAGCGCACCCTGGCCGCCGCCTACGCCCGCTCGCAGCGGGCGGGCGTGTCGTACATCGGCCCCGAGCACATCCTCGCCGCCCTCCTCGACGACGCCGACTCGGGGGCCACCCGGATGCTCGGCGCGGACGACCACGACGTGAAGAAGCTGCGCGGGCTCACGGACCGGGCGGCCGGCCCCGACGGCGGCGCCCCGGCGGCGGCGAAGGAGCCGGCGACGACGTTGGACGAGTTCGGCAGGGACCTCACGGAGGAGGCGAAGGCCGGAAAGCTCGACCCGGTCGTCGGCCGCGCCGAGGAGATCGAGCAGACCATCGAGATCCTCTCCCGGCGCTCCAAGAACAACCCCGTGCTCATCGGCGAGCCCGGTGTCGGCAAGACCGCCATCGTGGAGGGCCTCGCCCAGCGGATCGTCGCGGGCGAGGTGCCCGACACCCTGAAGGACAAGCGGGTCGTCTCCCTGGACCTGTCGGGCATGGTGGCCGGGGCGCAGTACCGCGGTCAGTTCGAGGAACGCCTGAAGAAGGTCATCGAGGACGTCCAGAACGCCGGCGGCGAGATCATCGTCTTCATCGACGAACTCCACACCGTCGTCGGCGCGGGTGCGACGGGCGAGGGCTCGATGGACGCCGGCAACATGCTCAAGCCCGCCCTCGCGCGCGGCGAGCTGCACGTCGTCGGCGCGACCACGATCGACGAGTACCGCAAGCACATCGAGAAGGACGCCGCCCTGGAGCGCCGCTTCCAGCCCGTCCTGATCCCGGAGCCCACCGTCGAGGAGACGGTGCAGATCCTCGAAGGACTGCGGGACGCCTACGAGGCCCACCACCAGGTCCGCTTCGCCGACGGCGCCCTGGCGGCGGCGGCCGAGCTCTCCGACCGCTACATCAGCGACCGGTTCCTGCCCGACAAGGCCATCGACCTGATGGACCAGGCGGGCGCCCGCGTACGGCTGCGCAGCGCGGGCCGCTCCACCGAGGTCGTCAGCCGTGAGGACCACCTCGCCAAGCTGCGGCGCGAGAAGGACCAGGCCGTCGCCGCCGAGCAGTTCGAGAAGGCCTCCGACCTGAAGCGGCAGATCGCCGAGGTCGAGGGCGAACTGGCGGGCATCGAGGAACGCCGCGAGGGCGTCGTCTCCGTCACCGCCTCCGACATCGCCGACATCGTGTCGCGCCGTACGGGCATCCCCGTGTCCCAGCTGACCGCCAGCGAGAAGGAGAAGCTGCTCAAGCTGGAGGAGGAGATGCACGCCAGGATCGTCGGCCAGGACGAGGCCGTCACCGCGGTCTCCGAGGCGGTCCGCCGCAGCCGCGCCGGCATGGGCGACCCGAACCGTCCCGTCGGCTCGTTCCTCTTCCTCGGGCCGACGGGCGTCGGCAAGACCGAACTCGCCAAGACCCTCGCCGACCTGCTCTTCGGCGACGAGGACCGCATGATCCGCTTCGACATGAGCGAGTTCCAGGAGAAGCACACCGTGGCCCGGCTCGTCGGCGCGCCCCCCGGATACGTCGGTTACGAGGAGGCCGGCCAGCTCACCGAGAAGGTCCGCCGCAACCCGTACAGCGTCGTCCTGTTCGACGAGGTGGAGAAGGCGCACCCCGACGTCTTCAACACGCTGCTCCAGATCCTCGACGACGGACGGCTCACCGACGGCCAGGGCCGCACGGTCGACTTCCGGCACTGCGTCGTCATCATGACGTCCAACATCGGCGCCCACCGGATCCTCGCCCACGAGGGCGACGCCGCCGAGCTGAAGGACGAGCTGATGGAGGACCTGCGCGGGCGCTTCCTGCCCGAGTTCCTCAACCGCATCGACGACATCATCGTCTTCCACAGCCTCACCGAGGCGGACCTGTCGGAGATCGTCGAGCACCTCCTGGACCGCAGCAAGCACCGGGTGCACGCGCAGGGCATGACCCTGGAGGTCACCGAGGCGGCGAAGAAGCTCCTCGTCGCCCACGGCTACCAGCCGGAGTTCGGCGCCCGCCCGCTGCGCCGCACGATCCAGACGGAACTGGACAACCGTGTCGCCTCGCTGCTCCTCGGCGGGGAGGCCGACCCCGGCGACACGATCGTGGCCGACGTGATCGACGACTCGCTGCACTGCACGGTACGGAAGCACGAGGCCGGGACCGGGGCGAAGTCCGAGCCGACGGAGAGCGGAGCGGTCGCCGCGTAGGGGACCCGTAGGGGCTTCCCCGGGCAGGGCGGGGCGACCCTCAGGGGCGCCCCGCCCTGCCCGGCCGGCCACGGGCAGGGGCGCCCGTCAGGCCACAGGCAGCGGTTCGAGCCGCTCGTCACCCGTGTACACGTTCATCGACGTACCGCGCAGGAAGCCGACCAGGGTGAGACCGCTCTCCGCCGCGAGGTCCACCGCGAGCGAGGACGGCGCCGAGACGGCCGCGAGCAGCGGGATCCCGGCCATCACCGCCTTCTGCACCAGCTCGAACGACGCCCGGCCGCTCACCATGAGGACCGACCCGCGCAACGGCAGGAGGCCCTCCCGCAGGGCGTGGCCCACGACCTTGTCCACGGCGTTGTGCCGGCCCACGTCCTCCCGCAGGCACAGCAGCTCGCCCTCGGCCGTGAACAGCCCCGCGGCGTGCAGCCCGCCGGTGGTGTCGAACACCCGCTGCGCCGCCCGCAGCCGGTCCGGGAGCGCCGCCAGCACGTCCGTACCGACGCGCAGCGGGTCCTCGGCCACCGACCAGGCGGCCGTGGTGCGCACCGCGTCCAGACTGGCCTTGCCGCACAGCCCGCACGACGAGGTCGTGTAGAAGTTCCGCTCCAGGGACGCGTCGGGGGCGGCCACACCGGGGGCGAGGCCGATGTCGACCACGTTGTACGTGTTGCCGCCGTCGGCGGTGGCGCCCGCGCAGTAGCGGATTCCGGCCACGTCCGCAGCCGTGTGCACGACGCCCTCGCTCACCAGGAACCCGGCCGCCAGGTCGAAGTCGTCACCGGGGGTGCGCATCGTCACCGTCAGCGGCCGTCCGCCGACGCGGATCTCCATCGGCTCCTCGGCGGCCAGGGTGTCGGGGCGGTAGGAGGAGACCCCCTCCCGCACGCGCAGGACGCGCCGCCGTACGGTCACTCTCCCCATGGTTCGCTCCTCTCCCCGGAGCGCCGCTCCGACGGTGTGTGGTGGTCGTGCCTGTTCGGGCGGCCGGGTACGACTCTGTCACGGGGCGCGGGGAGTCAGGCGGCCGGGAGGACCCTCACCCTGACGTGCTTCATGATCGGCTGGTCGCTCTGGGTGCTGTAGTCGACGAGCGCGCACAGCACGTTCATCTCCGGCATGTATCCGGCCGCGCAGCCCCGGGGGATGTCGTACGGGATCGCCAGGTACCCCTTCAGATGCCGCTCGCTCCCGTCCTTCGCGGTGCTCGTGATGTCGACGGGGCCCATGTCGGCGATGCCGCGCTCGCGCACGTCCGCGCAGTTCATGAAGACGAGGGTGCGCAGGTTCTTGATGCCGCGGTAGCGGTCGTTGTCGGAGTAGATGGTGGTGTTCCACTGGTCGTGGGACCGCATGGTGCCGAGCGCCAGGGTGCCCGGCTCGGGCACGACGTCGGGCAGCGGGGGACCGGAGAACTCGGCGCGGCCCGACGGCGTGAGGAAGACCAGCTCGCGGGCGGGCTGCTTGATGCGGAATCCCAGCGGCAGGCGGACCCGCCGGTTGAAGTCCTCGAAGCCGTCGAGCGCCTTGGCCATGGTGTCCCGGATGCGGTCGTAGTCCTCGACGTACCACTCCCAGGGGGTGGCGCTGTCGGGGAGCGCGGCCCGCGCCATGCCGGCGACGATGGCCGGTTCGGACAGCAGCTGCGGTGACGCGGGGCGCTTCATGCCGAGGGAGAGGTGGACCATGCTCATGGAGTCCTCGACGGAGGTGCTCTGCACGCCCTCGCGTTGGCCCGCCTCGGGTGCACCCGTATCGCGCGCATCTCCCGCGCGCGAATCCCTCACCGCGCCCTCCCCGTCGGGCTGCGGGTCCGATCGTGCACGCTTACCCTGACGCTGTCCCTATCTTCCCTTTTGTTGATCGTTGCTGATCACTTTCCGGCCGGGAGCGCCATGGTCGTCGTCCAGCCCGTCGTCACGTCGCCCACCCGGGCCGCCGTCTTCCTGGTGGCCACCGTCAACCCGGGCGGCGAGACCACGGTGAGGGACGGCCTCCGAGAGCTGTCGTCCCTCACCCGCTCCGTCTCCTTCCGGCTGCGCGACGCCGGTCTCGTCTGCGTCGCGGGGATCGGGTCGGAGGGGTGGGACCGGCTCGTCGGCGGCCCCCGCCCCCGCGAACTGCACCCCTTCCCGGCTCTGACCGGCCCCCGGCACCGCGCCCCCGCCACCCCCGGCGACCTGCTCTTCCACGTGCGCGCTCAGCGCATGGACATCTGCTTCGAGCTGGCCAGGCTGATCATGGACCGGCTGCGCGGCGCCGTGACCGTCGTCGACGAGGTCCATGGATTCACCTACTTCGACGAGCGCGACCTCCTCGGCTTCGTCGACGGCAGCGAGAACCCCTCGGGCGCGGTGGCGTCCGGAGCCGTCCACATCGGCGACGAGGACCCCGGCTTCCGCGGCGGCAGCTATGTCGTCGTGCAGAAGTACCTCCACGACATGGGCGCCTGGGACGCGCTCACCGTCGAGGAGCAGGAGCGGGTCATCGGGCGGTCCAAGGCGTCCAACGTCGAGATGCCCGACGGCGTCAAACCCGCGAACTCGCACGTCGCCCTGAACACGATCGTCGACGAGGACGGTGTGTCCCGACAGATCCTCCGCGCGAACATGCCGTTCGGGCAGGTGGGCGGCGGCGAGTTCGGCACCTACTTCATCGGGTACGCGCGGACCCCCTCCGTCACCGAACGGATGCTCCGCAACATGTTCCTCGGCGACCCGCCGGGCACCACCGACCGCATCCTCGACTTCTCCAGGGCCGTCACCGGCGGCCTCTTCTTCGTGCCGAGCGCCGACTTCCTCGACGACCTGCCGGCCGCGCCGCCGGACGCCGCCCGCCATGGGGAATCCCTCGGCATCGGCGGCCTGAAAGGAGCCTGAGCACCCATGACGACCCCCGACGCCACACCCCCCGCGCCGCACGGACTCACCACGAACAACCTGCACCGAGAACTCGCCCCGATCACCCCGGCGGCCTGGGCCGAGATCGAGGAGGAGGCCCGCCGCACCTTCCGCCGCAACGTCGCGGGACGCCGGGTCGTCGACGTACCCGACCCGGCCGGTCCGGAACTCTCCGCCGTCGGCACCGGACACCTCACCGAGATGAGCCCGCCCGCCCCCGGCGTCACGGCGCACCTGCGCGAGGCGAAGCCGCTCGTCGAACTCAGGGTGCCGTTCACCGTGGCGAGGGCCGCCGTGGACGACGTCGAGCGCGGCGCCAAGGACTCCGACTGGCAGCCCGTCAAGGACGCGGCCCGCGCCATGGCGTTCGTCGAGGACCGGACGATCTTCGACGGGTACGGGGCGGCCGGCGTCGACGGACTGCGCGCCCGCTCCTCGAACCCGGTGGTACGGCTGCCCGCCGAACCGCGCGACTACCCGGACGCGGTGAGCCGGGCGCTGACCGCGCTGCGGCTCGCCGGAGTGGACGGCCCGTACGCCCTGCTCCTCGGCGCCGACGAGTACCGCGCGGTCAGCGAGACCTCCGACCACGGCTATCCGATCGCCGCGCACCTCGGACGGATGCTGGACGGCTCCCCGATCTGGGCCCCCGCCCTCAGTGGCGGCTTCGTCCTGTCCACCCGGGGCGGCGACTTCGAACTGCTCATCGGGCAGGACCTGGCGATCGGCTACGCGGGGCACGACGCGACCAGCGTCCAGCTCTACTTCCAGGAGACGCTGACCTTCCGGACCTTGACGGACGAGGCCGTGGTCGTACTGGAAGGCTGACGGTCCTCACTCCGCCCACTCCGACCACCCCGACTTCGCCCCTGGCCGTCCCGGAGCCCGGGAGCGTCCCGGAGCCCGGGAGCCCCCGTCATGCCCCCTCGGCTGCTGCTCGCCGCCGTACCCCGGCTCGCCGCGTCCATGGTCGTCGGCGCGGCGGCCGGCCGGCTCGTCGGCGCGCTCACCCACGGGCCGCTCGGCGTGCTCACGGGGATCGCCGTGGCGGAGCAGCAGTTCGTCGTCGCGGGCGGCCTCGCGGGCATCGTCGTACTGCTCCTGGTCGGAAGGTCCGACCTGAGCCACGCCGCCGCCGCGACGGCGCTCGGCGGGGTGTCCATGTCCTGGGCGGCGCTGCACCTGATGTACGCCACCCGCTACGCGTACCTCCACTACCGGAAGCCGGGCGGCGGCATCGACTTCAACCCCCCGGAGCCTCCGCGTCATTCCTGCTCCCGTTGTGCGGGGCACGGCTGCGAGCCACAGGCGAAATGCAGCAGACCCGCATCGGGTCAGTCCCGCTCGGGGTTGTCGCTCGACGGAGCCGCCGGGACCGGGATGTCGTAGACGTGGTCCGGCGTCACGACGCGGGTGACGGCCTTGCCGAAGAGGGTGCTGGGCGCGCTGCCCTCGTGCACGACGTCCGTGTTGAGCAGGATGACCAGGGTGGCCTTCGGCTCCGGCAGATAGATCGTCAGGGACTGGTAGCCGGGGAGGGATCCGTTGTGGCCGATCCAGCCCTGGATGTCGAAGATGCCGAGCCCGTATCCGGAGCCGGGGGTGCTCCCCGGGTAGACCTTGAGGCGCTCGGCCTGTGTCCTGGGAGTGAGCAGCGTCCCGGTCGCCACCACCCGGGCCCAGTTCCGCATGTCCTGGAGGTTGGAGATCATCGCGCCGGCCGCCCAGCCCCAGGACGGGTTCCAGTCGGTTGCGTCCTCCAGCTTCCCCGAGGCGGTCTGCTCGGTGTAGCCGTGGGCGTGCGGGCTGGGGAACGCGGCGTCCGTCGGGAAGGAGGTCCGGGCCATGCCCGTCGGGTCGAGGATGTTCTTCTGGATGAAGTCGGGCAGCGGCATGCCGCCGGCCTTCTCCACGACGAGGCCGAGGAGGATCGTGTTCGTGTTGGAGTACTCGAACTCGGCTCCCGGCTGGAACTGGACCGGATGCTCGAAGGCGTAGTCGAGCAGCTGCCGCGGCGTGAACGAACGGTGGGGGTTCGCGGTCAGCGCCTTGTAGAAGCCCTCGTCCGCCGTGTAGTTGAAGAGGCCACTGCGCATGGCGGCGAGTTGACGCAGGGTGATCCTGTCGCCGTTCGGTACGCCGTCGACGTACCGGGAGATCGGGTCGTCCAGACCCACCTTGCCCCGGTCGACGAGCTGGAGCACGGCGGTCACGGTGAAGGTCTTGGTCTCGCTGCCGATGCGCATGTAGAGACCGGCGTCCATCGGCCTGCGGGTGGCCGTGTCGGCGACGCCGAAGGAACGGACGTACGAGCCCTTTCCGGGAGCCGAGAGGGCGACCGTCACACCGGGCACGCCGGCTTCCTTCTGGACGTCCTGGATCGCCTTGTCGAGACGGGCGGCGACGGCGGGGGTGAGCTGGGGGAAGTCCGACCGGGCCGAGGGCGAGGCAGTGGGTGAGGGCGAGGCCGTGACCGATGCCGCGAACGGAGCGGGGGCGGGTGGATCGGCGGCTGCGAACGCCGTACCCGCGCCCACCGGCGCGGCGAAGATGCCGAGAGCGGCGATTCCCGCGGCTGCGGCGCAGACGCGCCCGCGACACCTGCGTGAGCACCTCACGGCGGGCCTCCCGCCTGCCGGGGACAACTCCTCCTCCAGGCTAGGCCGGGTCGAACCGGCCCGCTCGGTGACCTCGCGGCATGGTCTGTTACGTTGCGAATGCCCCGCGCGCGGAGGGCGCCCGGGGCACGAAGGCGAGGGAGAGACCGCACGATGGCCGTCATCCACCACACGACCCTGCGGCCCACGAAGCTGGAGCTGCTCACCGAGTGGCTGCCGACCCGGGAGTGGTACGCCGGTACGGAGCCGCGCCCCGCGAAGGCCGGGGGCTTCCGGCTCGACGACCCGGCGGGCGAGGTCGGCATCGAGTTCATGGCGGTGACGGACGCCGACGGGGCCGCGTACCTGGTCCCCATGACGTACCGCGCGGGCCCCCTGGCGGGCGCCGAGCACGCGCTCATCGGCACCTGCGAACACGGAGTGCTCGGCAAGCGCTGGATCTACGACGGCGCCCACGACCCGGTGCTCGTGGACCGGTTGTACGCCCTGCTCGCCGGCCGCACCCAGGCCCAGGCCCAGTCGCAGACCGACACCCGGGACCTCACGGTCACCGTCTCGCCCGCCGGACGGGGGAGCGAGGGGGAAGCGGAACTCGTGGGGGCGGAGGACGACCGCGAAGGCACCGACGTAGGGGTACGAGTCGCGGGAACCCGGCTGACGCTACGGCTCCACCGAACCCTGACGTCGAGCCCGACCGCGACACCGGGCTCCGACGTCGCGACCCGACTGACGGCGGAGTGGCTGCTCCCCGACGGGACGACGGCACGGGGCACGTACGTGGTCGTGCTGGGCGAGGACGGTTAGGGCGGTTCTGCGACCGGCCACGTCAGGGACGCCGCGTGTGCGGCGGCCTCTCCTCCGCGCGTGGCGTTCCCCGCCACGTACCGTCCGCGCATGACCAGGACAACGCCGCCCGGGCCGAACCGTGGCCGATCTGCCATGAGCCGCACCAGCGCGAGACCCAGGGGTACGCGCCGGATGACATCGGGCGGGGAACTCGACCGCGAGTCGACCACTCGACGCACGAGGACGGCGTAAATCGGTGGCGTCATGCGGGGAGATCGGGAAGTGTCGGGCGCATGGTTTCGGTAGTGCAGAACATGGCGATCGACTGTGCGGATGCCTATGAGCTGGCCCGGTTCTGGAGCGCGGTGACCGGCGCCCGGCTGGACCCGGACCACAAGCCGGGGGACCCGGAGGCTCAGGTGCTCCTGGCGGAGGGCCCGGTGCTGTACTTCCACCAGGTGCCCGAGGCCAAGACGGCCAAGAACCGGATCCACCTCTGCCTGCGCCCGGAGACCTCGCGCGAACAGGAGGTGGAACGCCTGCTGGGCCTCGGCGCCACCTTCGTCACCGACCACCGGAACCCCGACGGCACCGGCTGGGCAGTACTCGCCGACCCGGAGGGCAACGAATTCTGCGTGCTGCGCGGCGCGTCCGACCGCGCTGCCACGTCCGCCTGACGTTTCCACTCAGCGACCGGGCCAAGCCGCGCCGCTTGAGGACCGCCTGCGCCACGTCGACCATGCCGTCGGGGCCGGTGCCCGGGTCACCGGCGGGAATCCCGTGACCGACAGGCCGGCTACCTCCCGACGGGCAGTGGGTCGAGGGTGAACTCCCAGTGGTGGCGGCTCTTGTCGATCACGAGCAGGAGGGGCCCCGCGGGGATCTGGACCTTCTCCTTGACCCGGCGGCCGTTCCACGCGTGAACGAGTTCCTCGGCGGGGCGCCTCAGGTCGGCGGGGGCGTCGCCTTGGTGGTGGTTCAGCTGGAACCACCCGTTGTGGCGGTCCGCCGCCCGGACCTTCAGCTGGGCCGCGGGGCCCGTGTGGAGGAAGACCTCGCGCCCGCTTCCCCGAACCGTTCCGGTGGTGATCGGACGGGCCGCCGACAGGGGCAGGACGGTGAGTGCCCACGTCCCGGAGTGGCCCACCTTCAGCTTCAGGGGCCCGCCCTTGCGCGGTGGTACGAGCAGGGCGCGGCTGTAGTAGTCGGGCAGCTCGGTGCAGAAGATGTCGTCGGAACGTCCCGGGATCTCGACGTGGAGGAACTGGTACTCCTCGACGCGCGCCTCCAGGATCACGGGAGCGGAGCCCGGGGGGAACGGCAGGTCAACGGTGACGGTCTTCCCGCTCTTGCCGCTGAAGTGGATCGGTTCGAAGTCGAGGAAACCGGGTCCCTGGAAGGGACTGGGCGCCGTGGGCACGCCGACGGGGGAGAAGGAGGCCGGTGCGGCCGGCTTGGAGAGGGAAGGGACGAACGTGGAGGCGGACGCGGGAGCCGGTTGCGCGGCCGGCGGTACGGGCGCGGAGGCCGTCTTGCACACGCCCAGCAGAGGGATGGGGCCGGACGTCGGAGGTGCGGCAGGTCCGGACGCGGGCGGGGCCGGCGGTGCGGATGTCGGCGGTGCCACGGGTACGGACGCCGGTGGGGCTGGCGGTGCGGATGTCGGCGGTGCCACCGGCGCGGCGGCGTCGGCCAAGACGACCCCGAAGTCCGTCGCCAGCCCGGCCAGCCCGGTGTCGTATCCCTGACCGACCGCGCGGAACTTCCACCCGCCCTCGCGCCGGTAGAACTCTCCGAGCACGAACGCCGTCTCGCTGGAGGCGTCGGTCACGTCGTAGTGCGCGAGGACCGCGCCGTCGGCGGCCACCACCTGCGCGCACAGCCCGGGAACCTGCCCGAAGACACCGCCGTCGCAGGACCCGACGACCAGCACTCGCTGGACGGCGGGTTCGACCTGCGGCAGGTCCGCCTCCAGCCACTCGGCGAGCTGCCCACCACCCTCGCCGCTGCCCAAGTGCCTTACGGAGCCGGAAGGATGAGCGGGCAGCCCGTGAAAGACGATGTCGGCGTCACCGCGCACGACGCCGTCGGCGTCGAGCAGCAGTGCGGCGGCGTCGACGACGGGACCCCCGGGCACCTGATGCCGCCCGACGGCGATCCGCAACGGGGCGAGGGGGACGGGGACGTTGGCCCCCTTGGCGATGTGCGTCATGGGACACATGGTGACAGTGAAGACGGTGTGAAGAGAAGATCGTCGGCGTAGACGCCGTGGCTCGCCGTTGGCCGTGAACCGCTCGAGGTCTGCGAGGGCTTGAGTTCGGTGCAGTCCGCTCCGGCCGTCGCGTCGCCCTCGTTGCTCAGACGCGTGGGCCGAGGAACAGGCCGCCGCTCGCGTCGACGGTCTGGCCGGTGACCCAGCGGGCGGCGTCGGAGGCGAGGAAGGCGACCACGTCGGCGATGTCGTCGGGGCCGCCCAGCCGGTCGAGCGCCGTCAAGCCGGCGATCTGTTCGGCGAGGCCCGGCACGTCGAAGACGGCTCCGTTGGTCGCCGTCCTGGTGGCTCCCGGGGCGACCGCGTTCACCGTGATCCCTCGTGGACCGAGTTGGTTGGCGAGGGTCCTGCTCATCGTCTCGACCGCGGCCTTCGTCATGGCGAAGGACGTCTGGGCCGGGTTGGCCATCCGGGTCGCCACCGACGAGATCGTGATGATCCGGCCGCCGTCGCGCATCAGGGGCAGCGCGTGCTCGATGATGAAGTACGGCGCCCGCACGTTCACCGCGAACAGGTGGTCGAACTCCGTCCGTGTCGTCGCGCCGAGGGGGCCCGTCGGCGAGGCCGCCGCGTTGTTGACGAGGATGTCGAGCGGCCGACCGGCCAGGCCGGCCTCGACCCCGGCGAAGAGCGTCTCTACGTCGCCGTCCACGCCCAGTTCGGCACGAACGGCGAGGGCGGTCCCACCGGCGCGTTCTATCCCCTCGACTGTCGCCGCCGCCCCGCTCTCGTCCGTTCCGAAGTGCGCGATGACCAAGGCGCCCTCGGACGCGAGCCGGGCTGCGATCGCCTGCCCGATGCCGCGCGACGCACCTGTCACCAGAGCTGTCCTGCCTGCCAGACCACTCATGCCGTCACCTCATCTGTTAGTAACTAACACTAAGGTAGTATCTACCAAATGAGCGAACGGAAACCCACCCTTCGAGAGCGGCGGCGATCCGAGACGAGGCGTGCGATCCAGTCGCGCGCCGTGCGGCTGTTCACCGACCGCGGCTACGACGCCGTGACGGTGGCCGACGTCGCCGAGGCCGCCGGCGTCTCGGCGATGACGGTGTACCGGCATTTCCCCACCAAGGAGGATCTTGTCCTTGTGGGGCGGCCTGCATCGCTCATCGCCGAGCGGGTCGCCGCGTCATCCGCAGACCAGCCCCTGGTGCGCCGCGTCGGCGGCGCACTCGTCGAGGCGGCCACGGCGTTGACGGGCGGCGACGGGGACGAACCGGCGGCGAACGAGCGGTTCTTGCTGGACTGCCTCCGGCTCATGGTCTCGACGCCCGCGCTGCGGGCCCGGCACCTGGACAGTCAGTACGCGCTGCAACAGGCTGTCGTCGATGCCCTCGGGGGCGACGTGGCCGATCCCGAGGCCGCGTTCCGCGCGCGGGCGGCGATCAGCGCCTGCCTGGCCGTGATGCACACGGCGCTGACGCGCTGGGCCGATGACGACGGGCGGTCGAATCTGCCCGACCTGATCGCGCGGGCGCTCGCCGCGTCCTTCGGCCACGACGTCGTCACCACCGCCGCGAAGGACTGAGGCCGCTCGACGCCCACCGTCGGGACGGGCCGCGCTGCCGGGGGCGGCGTGACCGGAGGGTGGCCGCCCGAGGGTCCCGGGGGCGGACAGTGCCTAGTCCTGTGAGGTGTGTTCCCTCAGGAAGGCGCCCGCGTAGGCCGCCGCTTCCTCCTTGGTCGGGTGGGGAGGGGTGGGGGTGGTCGGGCCTTGGGTGCCGTCGGCGGATCGGGCCTGCCAGGTCCAGGTGCCTGAGGTGCGGTCCTGCGTCAGTTCGGCTCTGCCGCCGAACAGTTCAAGGGTTACGGGGGGCGCCGTGGGCCGGCCGCCCATAGCGTCCGGCCACTTCTTTCGGGCGCCCTGGCGGGTGATGCCCCACGCCGCGCCCAGTTGTTCGTAGCTTGCGCCGTAGGCACCCGCGGTGCCCGCGGCCGTTGCCGTGAGGTGTTTGACCCTTGCGTCCAGCACCTTCCAGGTGGCCAGTACCGAGAGGGTCACTTCCACGGGGTCCGCGTCCCACATGCGGTGTTCCGGCAGGCCCGTCGCGCGGGAGCGCAGGGCCGAGGCCAGGGGGTTGAGGGCGTCCAGGAGGGCCTTGTCGAGCGCGGCGCGCTCTTCCGGGGTGATCTCGGGCGACATCGTCATGCGACAACCATAGTTTACGAGGGTGAGAAATGGAAACTTTGGTTGCCAGTTGTCGGTGCCGTTCTTCGTCGCCTCAGACCCAGTTCACCTCCGCCTTCGCCAGCAGCGGGTCGTCCAGCAGTTCCCACAGGGGGACCGCGAAGTTTCCCGTGCGGTAGCGGCCGCCGAAGTGAAGGCCCAGGACGCGGTGGTCCGTGAGGTCGAAGACCGGTGAGCCGCTGTTGCCGCCCAGGGTCGAGCAGTCGTGCTTCATCACCAGGCCGCCCGGCGTGAAGTCGGTCGCCGTCCCCGGCTGGAGCCGCTTCACGTTGTAGACGTCCATGAAGATCCGGCGCATCGACTCCGGCTCGTTGCGTCGCCCGTCCCACGCCGGGTAGCCGATCACGTACACCGGGCGGCCCGGCACGCTCGCCGGTGCGTCCGCCGCCACCGCCAGTGGCGTGGGCAGCCCGCCGTCCGTCGAGGGTTCGACCCGGAGCAGCGCCATGTCGACATCGGGATGGATGCCGATGATCTCCGTGATCTCGTACGCGGCGGACGCCTCCGACGCCGCGCCGTCCACCGGCAGCTCCTCCGCCGGATCCACCCGCGCCGACATCCCGTACGCGAAGTTCCAGCGCCCTCCGTCGCCCCCGTTCCCCTCGAACCGGCTGAACTCCGCAGCCACATGACGGTTCGTCATCACCGTGCGCGGGCCGACGAGGAAGGCCGTCCCGATCCAGTCCAGGCTCGGGTGCCCGGTGACCTCCACCCGCCCCACTCGTGCCAGGGACTCCCGGATCGCCGGCCGGTGGCCGTCCAGGATCGCCCACTCGTCCCGCTGCGCGGCGAAGTCCTGGCGCTGCACCAGGATCGCCGGGCGGCCCTCCAGGAGGACGATCGCCTCCACGCCGAAGGTCTCGTCCCCGTCGAGTTCGTCCTCGCGGTTCGCCGCCAGCTTCTCCAGGCCGCTGACACCGGCCTCCAGGACCCGGGCCCGCTCCTCGCGGGCGAAGCGGGAGATCTCCGCCGCCGGCGCCGCGTCGGCGGGGAGTTCGTACGTGGACTCGGCGATCTCCGCCTCCAGTTCACCGCGCACCCGCGCGGCGACCTCCCGCAGATCCCCGAAGACCCGCTCGGCGGCGGTCGCGACCGGCGACACGTTCCGTGATCCGCTCGGCATGGTCACTCACCTCGGCTTCCCGTTGGTCCCGCCCCCCGGTGCCGGCCGCCCCGACTGGGCCGCCATGATCTCCGCGTACAACTCCGGCCGGAACTCCCCGAGATGGGCGAGGATGCCGCTCATCTGGGTTCCGACGTTCACGAACCTCGTCCTGGCGCCCTGGAACTCGACCTCGTCGACCTTCCGCGTCCCCCGGTGCAGCCCCACGACCGTCCAGTCGTCGAGGCAGACCGGCGATCCGGAGGAACCGCCACGGGTGTCCGTGAAGTACAGGATGTCGTGCTCGTCGGCCCGGTACACCAGGTTGTTGCGCAGGGCGACGCGCTTCGGCAGGCCGCCCGGGTGCTGGATGATGTTGACCGGCACGCGCTGCCGCTCCCGTACCAGCAACGGCCGGGTCGCCACCCGTAGCGTCGGCCTCGGCTCCTGGTCCGGCGAGAGCCGCACCACGGCGTAGTCCAACACCGCGTCCCAGGCGGCGAGTTCCCCCGCCGTCGCCTCCGGCGCCGCCGCGGAGTTCTCGACGAAGTCGAACCGCGAGCGGGACATCATCACCTGGAGCCGCAGGTCCTCGTCGCTCACGTACGGCCGCACGCCCGCCTCCCACGAACGGGCCATCACCACATGGTGGTTGGTGATCAGAAGCCCCGGAGCGATCATCCAGCCCGTACCCCCGTGCGGATACGAGGGAAGCAGCGGCGCGCCCGACTCGTACGGCGGGATCCTGAGCAGCGCGACCGAGGCACCGGCCCGGATGCCCCCGTGCAGGAACTCGTACGGCACGGTGTCGTCCTGGAGGACGATCTCCTCCTTCATCTCCCCGGGCATCATCTCCGCCGGAACCTCCGCCTCGCCGGTGATCGCACGGGACACCGTGTCCAGCGCGCCCTGGAGGACGGCGCGCGGGCCCGGTTCGCGGGTCCGCTCGATGGCGTTGTGCAGCCAGATCTCCAGCGGCACCAGGCCGTCGATCAGCCGCTCGACCTGGTTCATCGCGTTCAGGTCGGCGTGGATCCGGTCGCGGGGGTCGGCCAGCGGCTCCAGAGTGGCCGTGAACGAGCCGGGGATTCCCTTGAGCAGGGCCGGGCGCAGGTCGCGGTCCGCGAGCCCCGCCTCCGTCGCGGCGTTGCGCACCCGGACGAGTTCGCTCTGCGGCAGGAACGGTTCCTTGCGGAGGGCGGCACCCGCGGCGGTCGGCGGCGGGCGGGCCCACGGTCCGGCACCGCCGCGCACGTACGCGGCCGTGGTGCCCCGGACCGCGGAGCGGCGAGACACCGCGGGACCCGTGCCGGGGCCTGGGACAGGACGTGTGCCGGGATCCGGGGTGGCACCCGTGCCGGGACCCGGGCTGTGGTCCGGTGCGGGGGCCGGCAGCGGAGGAGCCGCATCGTGCCGTTCGTCGTCGAGCGGCGGTCCGTCCCTCGGTCCCTCCTCCTGCGGCCCGCCTCCGTGCCCTGCCGGGCCCGCGTCCATCGCCGACGCGACCCCGAGGAGCAGGTCCCCGCTGTCGTCCCGGAGGGTCAGCACCTGCCGGGCGACACTGTCGAGCGTGCCGCGCCGCCGAGCCTCCCGCAGGTCCCGCTCGATGCGGTCGCCATCGAGTCCGGAGCCGATGCCGGCACCGAGGTCCGAGTCGCGGCCGGCGTCGGCTCCGATACCCGGGCCGGACCCGGCCCCGCCTTCCGCCGCAGGCGCCGTTCCGCTCCCCGCCGCCGTCCCCAGAATGCGGTACAGGGGCTCCCGGAGCGTCGGTTCGTCGGCGAGGGTGGTGGCGATCCAGTGAGCCAGCTCGGTCACGACCGCCTCCTCGTCCGCCGGAAGCCCGACCAGGCGCAGGGTGTGCTCCAGGAGTCGCGGGTCGGCCGGGCAGGCAGTGGCCGCCGCCGCACGGGCCAGGGAGGGCTGGCGGGCGAGTTCCGCGTCGGGCATCGCGCGCAGTGTCCTGGCGAGACGTTCCCGCGCCGGGGCCGCGTCGCGGTCCGCAAGCGAGGCGAGCCGGGACCGGGCGACCAGGACGCCGAGCGACTCGTAGCGCAGCCCGAGGCCCGCCGCCATCTCCTCCGCCTCCTGCAGATCCCGGTCGGCGCCCGCGAAGTCCCCCGCGTCCTGCGCGAGCCGCGCCGCCAGCTGGAGCAGTTCGAGCTGCGTCTCCGCGCAGCCCACCTCCGCCGCGCCGTCCACCGCGCGCTCGACCGCCGCGCGCGCCTCCGGCGTCCGCCCGGAGCGTGCGAGGGTCTCGCCGAGCAGCGCGTGCAGCCGGCTGCACGGCGTCCACGGGCGCCGCTCGGTGAGCCGCTGGGCCGCGGCGTCCACGTATCCCTGGGTGAGCAGGTCCTCGACCTCACGGACGGCGATCCGCTCCCAGTCCTCCTGGTCGGCCTCGGTCATGATCTGGTCGGGCACATGGCCGCCGATCCGGCCGAGGAGGAAGGCCGCCGAGCGGTGCGGCATCTCCCGGTGGGCGGTCCCGCCGAGGTACGGGGCGACGCCAGGTTCCCAACGCGCCTCCACCGTACGGGGGTTCTCGCCGAGGCGCAGCCGGTGGTAGATCTCCTCCGCGCGGTCCCGGGAGCCTTCGCCGGCCGCGTAGTACGTGACCGCGCGACGGTCCACCGCCCGCATCAGATCCGTCCGGGCGCTGTCCGAGAGGCGCAGCATGATGATCCGGAGGTCCGCCCGGTGCCGGATGGCCTGGGGGCCCGCCGATTCCATCAGGTCGACCCGCGAGGTCAGCAGCCCGTACAGGCGGCGGGCCTCCGCCGGGGTGTCGACCCGCAGTCCCGCCGGCCCGGCGAGCACCTTCCGCACCAGCTCGGGGGTGATGAACCGCAGTGCGAGACCCGCCTGCACGAGGGCCCGGACGTCGTCCTCCGGGATGTGCTTGAGGATGCGGTCGTACAGCGTCCCCTGGATGAGCATCTGGTCGACCTGGCGGTCGAAGTAGCGGCGCCGGGAGGGGAGTCCGCGCAGCAGGCCGCCGATCTCGGCGGACCCGGAACCCGCGGCGACCGCCGTGCGGGCCGCGAGCCTGAGGCTCAGCGGGTGGCCGCCGATCCGCTCGGCGAGGTCCTCGGCGAGCGTCTCGTCGAGGACTCCGGACGACATCAGGAGGTCCACCGAGGCCTGGTGATCGAGTTCGGTGAGCTCCATCGTGCGCGGGGTGAGGACCCGGGCCGGGTGGTCGATCGGCGCCCGCCCCGAGACGATGAACCGCAGCCGTGAATAGCCCGCCCGCAGCGCCGTCCAGATCGCCCACATCCGCGCCATGACGGGGGAGCCCCGGTACTGGGCCTCCTCGAAGGAGTCGACGACGACGAGGAACGGCGGCGCCGTCCCGCCGGACGCGGGCAGGACCGCCTCGTGGACCGTCGAGGCGACCCGGTGGGCGAGTTCCTGCTCGCGGGCGCTGGCGCGGGAGTGGAAGCCGGCCGAGTAGTCGCGGCCGATCGTGGCCCGGGTGCCGGCCAGCTGGTGGAGCCCGTCGAGTTCGTTGCGTTCGGCGCGCTGTACGGCGGCGGTCCGCTCCGCATCGTCCGCGAGCGCCTCGAAGGCGGCGTGCTGCGCGGGGTACTGGACGCCGAGCTGTCGGGCCGTTTCCGCGATCACGGTGGCGGGTTCGTGGACGGAGAGGGTCGGGCGCGCGAAGTCGATGTACGCGAAGGGGAATCCGTCGGGGGAGGCGGCGGCGAGCGCGTCGACGAGGAACGTGGCGAGCAAGGTGCTCTTGCCGATGCCGCCGATGCCGTGCAGGAGGACCGGGGGCTCCGCGGGCTCCTCGGGCAGGGCGAGATAGGCGTGCAGGGAGTCGAGTTCGGCGGTACGGCCGTGGAAGGTGCCCCGCACGAGACGGTGCATCGGCTGGAGCAGCCGGGCCTTCTCCAGCCGGTGCTGGACGTCGTCGACGGTGGGCAGTCCGCTCACGCCGGGCACACGGCTGAGCCAGAGGACGGCTTGGAGGGTGTCGGAGAGGGCTTCGACGTCGGTGGGGAGGGGTGGGAGGGCGGCGGGTGCGTCCGTGGGAGTCGTCGCGCCCCTACCCGTACCCACGCCTGCGTCCGTACCCTTACCCGCGCCCGTACTTGTACCCGTACCGGCCTCCGCGCCCGTGAGCAGCATCAACGCCGCGCGTTCCGGCCCCGGGCCCTCGGGGCGCAGGTCCAGATTGGTGCGGAGGGCCCGTAGCGCGGTGGCGGGGCCCGCGAGTCCCGTCAGCGCCGTGTCCCGGACCTCCGGCTTCAGGGTCCACATCGTGGCGCCGGGGGAGGGGAGGGCCGTGCAGTCGTCGACGAGCTCAAGGACGGCCCGCCCGGTGGATTGCTCCTCGCCCGGCAGGCGGAGCAGTACCGGATCGAACTCCTGGAGCAGGCAGGCGACTTCACGATAGGAACGACGGGGTTCGAGGACAGTGGCAGCGGGTGCGGCAAGGCTCGCCCGCAGGGTGTCGCGCAGCAGGTGACCGGCCTCAACGGGCGGTGGTGAGGTCGGAGGCAGGGACTGGTGGAACCGTACGACGTCCTCCACCGCCGTACACAGCCGGCGCATGTAACTGTCTCCGTCCGAGGGGGAGTCGGCGGCGCGGAACACTTCGGCGACGGAGGTCTCCACCAGTTCGCGGACGGCTTCCGCCCCTCCCTGTCCGCCCGTGTCGGCGAAGAACTCGCGGAAGAAGGACCTGAGGTCGTCCTCGCCCACGAGGTGCGTCGTGTCCCGGCACTCGTTCTTTCTTATCTCGTACGGGAGTTGGCGCATCGTCGTCGCGTAGCCGAGCAGGACGAGGCGGGGCACGGCGTCGGCGCGTACCGGAGTGTGCTCGTAGATCGCGCGCGCCAGGACGCCGATGGCGTCCCACACGTCCGCGTGCGGGTCGAGCCGGTCGCAGTCGTCGAGTACCAGCCAGAAGCGTTCCTCGGCGGCGGTCGCGCGGGCGACGATCCGATGGGCCGCGTCCTCGAACGAGGGCAGTGGATCGTTCAACCGTGTGGGGTTCAAAGGGAATCCGTCGCTCTCCGGGCCCGCGACGAAGGCCGAGAGCCGCTCCAGCAGACGCGTGGCCGTGGAAGTGCGCGACAGGGTGACCCGTACCGGTCGGAAGTCGAGGTGCTGGCCGAGATGACGGATCAGCTCGTACGTGTAGGAGCGGCCGCTGTCCGGGGGGCCGTCGACGACGAGCACCGTCTGCTCCGGGTCCGCGATGAAGTGCCTGAGTTTCTCGCGCAGTTCGGTCCGGTCGAGGAAGACCTCGGTGCCGTGCTTCAGGAGCAGGCTGTCGAACGGGTCGCGCGGTGAGCGCCGCAGCCGCTCGTCCTCCCGGAGCCGGGTGAGCAGGTTCCGGGCTTCGGCGCCCTGCTCGAAGGCGTGCGGATCGTCGATGGCGGCCAGCGCGTCGAGACCGGCGAGGACGGAGAGCAGCCGGCGCTGGTGGGCGATGTCGCGGCGGGCGGCGGCGATCACGAGGAGGGCGTTGCGGCCCGGGTCCGGGGTGAGCGGCAGATCCTCGACGAAGTCGGCGGGGAGACCGGCGCGCAGCAGCCGTTCGCGTGGTTCGGGGGTGTCGAGGAGATGGTCCCGCACCCAGCTGGCGACGAGCCCCCACTCGGTCTCCGTGAGCGGCATACCGCACCTGCCCGGCGCTCTTCGCGCAGCGCCGGTCGCTCCGGCGCCGCGACGTGAAGGACCGGCTGTGCTCCGGGCGGTCGTCATGACCGCACACGATGGCTACTCCGTGCGGTCGTCATGTCCGCACGCTATGGCTACCCCGTGCGGTCACGACGGCCACCCCGTGCGGTCACGACGGCCACCCCGAGCCATCAACGCGACCGATCCCCGCATCGCTCTGTCGCTTTCATCGTTTCACCGGCCCGGGACGCCCGCAATCTCTGTTCAGGCCCGCTGTCGCCGCAGGTCAGGGGTGCAGCACGAGGTCCTCGTACGTCCGGAGGCGCCGCCAGCGGTCCTCGGGTGCCCGGGTCGGCGGCATGACGTCCACGTCCGGCAGCGGCCCGAACTCCAGCTCGGTGATCTCGGCGACGTCCGAGACCGGCACCTGGTAGGTGCGGAACGGGCCGAGGGGCGGCGGCGCCCCGGCCTTCGCCCCCGCCAGGGCCCGTTCCGCGTCGCGGCTGAGATCCGGACTCTGGTCGAGCACGTACGCGGCGGCGGCGAGCGCCCCGTCCCGCATGAAGGCGGCGACCTTCCAGAAGCGCATCGGCATCTGGATGCCCCGGTAGGGCGGGTCGGAGTCCTGGAGCACCGGGCCCGTGAGGACCGTCAGCTTGCGGTCGTACGCGGCGGCGTGGTCGAGCAGGTGGTTCTCCAGCCCCTGCCAGAGCTGTCTGCCCTGGTTGAAGACATCGGCCTGGGGAGCGGCGTTGGTGAAGTGGAAGGTGTCGGTGTTGGCGCGGCCCGCGACGGCGGCGGCTCCCCACACCGGGTCGAGCCGTCGGACGAGTTGACCCCGGTCGAGGCTGTTGTTCCGGTAGATGTCCTCGCCCGCCTGCTGTTCCTCGGGCAGCCGGGGGTCGTACGACCAGACGTCGTCACGCGGTACGTCCTCCAGGAGCTCGCCGCCCTCGACGCACACGGCCGTCGAGGCGGCGAGCCGCCGGTCGGGCCGGAACACCACGGTGAAATGGGTGTAGGGCAGGATCACCGTCGAGACCGCCTTCCGGGCCGGGAGCGGCAGCGGGACGACCGGACCGAGGAAGGTCTCGTCGTATCCGGTGCGGTCGGCGAGCGCGTGGGGGTCACCGCCCGCGCGGCGGGAGGCACCGCCCGCGTCTGCGGGGGACAGCGGCTCGGAAGGATTCATACGATGTAGGTACCGCGTGGAGAAGGCCGTGCTCGGCAGCGGACCACAGGCCACTCGAACAGACGCTCCCGGTGGCCGCATCGGCAGCCGTCCCGGCCACCCTCCGCTTCCCCGTCAGGAGGCACCCCATGGCCACCGGACTCGCCCTGCACGTCGGACTCAACGGGGTCGACCCCGCCCGCTACGAGGGCTGGGACGGCACCCTCGTCGCCTGCGAGAACGACGCCCACGACATGGCACGGCTCGCCCGCACCGCGGGATTCGAGACGACGACGCTGCTCACCCGCGACGGAACGGTCGCGAACGTCACCGGCGTCCTCGCCGATGCCGCCGCCCGGCTCGTCCCCGGCGACATCCTGCTCCTCACCTACTCGGGCCACGGAGGGCAGGTGCCGGACGCCCCCGGCCCCGACGTCGAGCCCGACGCGCTCGACGAGACCCTCGTCTTCTACGACCGCCAGTTCCTCGACGACGAGGTCCAGGCGGCCTTCCGCGCCTTCGCCGACGACGTACGGATCGTCGCCTTCTTCGACTGCTGCCACAGCGGCAGCGGCATCGAGCTGCCCGGGGGCGCTGACGCGGAAGGCCGCTTCATGCCCGAGCCCCGGCAGCGGCAGCTGTACGAACGCGACCGGGAGTTCTTCACGGAGCTGCGGCGCTCGCTCGCGGACGCCGCGCCCGCCGACGGGGCCGGACCCGACGCCCTGCTCGTGTCGGGCTGCCAGGACGACCAGGTCGCCGCCGACGGCGAGGTCAACGGAGCCTTCACCGAGGCGCTGCTCCAGGTGTGGGACGCCGGCGGCTTCCAGGGCGGCTACCGCGACTTCCACCGGGCGATCCAGCGTGAACTGCCCCCGACCCAGAGCCCGAACCTCCATCTGACGGGCACCCCGGACCGGGGCTTCCTCGACCAGCGGCCGTTCACCATCTGAGCGAGACCGGCGTCATCAGCGCCCTCTACGGCCGCAGCGCCATGGCCAGCTGCGCCCGCGACCGGACGTCGAGCTTCTGGTAGATCCGGGTGAGCCGCGCCTCCACCGTCTTCACGCTCAGATACAGCTTCGCCGCCGCCTCCTGATTGCTCGCCCCCTGCCCCACGAGCCGGGCGAGCCGCAGCTCCGCCTCCGTCAGGGAGGAGAGCGCCGGCAGGGCCTCCTCCCCGCCGGAACCGCTCCCGGGCCCCTCGCCCGCCGCGCTCGCAGGTGCCTCGCTCGCGAGGGCGAGCCACGGGGCCGCTCCCGCCCGCTCGAACAGGGACGCCGCCTCGTGCAGTGCGCTCTGCGCCGCCGACCTGCGCCGTCTGCGCCGCTCCACCCGGGCGAGCGCGATCAGCGCCCGCCCCCGCTCCAGGGGAAGCCCGGCCTGGCCGAACCGCTCGGCCGTGCGGGTGAGCAGGATCGCCGCCTCGTCGGTCCGGCCGTCCGCCGCGAGACACAGGGCGTACGCGCGGTCGCAGCCGAGCAGGACCGTGGACCGACCGAGCCGGGCGGCCACCGGACGCACCTCGTCGAGGAGGGTCAGGGCCTCGTCACCGGCGTCGTTGGCGAGGAGTGCCTCGGCGAGTTCCTCGTGCCAGCGCAGCATGGAGGGGTCCACGGTCGACTGGGCGCGCTCGTCGGCCTGGACGCGGCGGAGCGTCTCCAGGGCCGCGGCGACATCGCCGTTGATGAGCTGGACCCGGCCGAGCGCGTACCGGCTGCGGGAGAGGAACACCCGGTCGCCCTCCTCCTCCGAGGCCTGGACGCTCCGCCGGGCGTAGCTCGCGGCCCGCGCGAAGCTGCCGCCGGCGGTCTCGGCGAGCGCGAGCGCGTACCAGGCGGGGCCGGGGGAGAGGCCCGCCTCCAGGGTGAGGGCGAGCGACTGCCCGGCGTGCGCGAGGGCGGCGGAGCAGGGGCCGATCCGGGACTCGATCTCGGCGAGGGTACGGAACAGCTCGATGGCGTCCTCCACGGCGCCGCGGCGCTGCACCAGCGGGAGCAGCGCGCCGAGTTCGTCGCGGGCGTCGGCGAGCCGGTCGTCGAAGAGAGCGTGACGGATTGTCAGGATCTGTGCGGCGTTTCGGATTCCGAGCGGGCGCTCGGCCAACTCCAGGGCGCGGGCCTGCGCGAGGACCGCCTCGGCGTCCGGGGATCCGAGGGCCCGCTCCATGCGCGCTTGTACGGTCAGGGCCTGCGCGGCGAGGCGCGGATCGCCCATGGAGGCGGCGAGCGCGGCCGATTCGACGGCGGCGGTCCGTGAGCGCTGTGGATCGCCTTCCGCCAGGACGTACTTGACGGCGAGCCGCAGCTGTACGGCGGCCCGCAGCGCGGTGTCCCCCTCCGAGTCCTCCATGGCGTGGACGTACATCTCGTCGAGGCCGGTGAGCCCCTGGCCGGCCGTGTCGAGCACGGCGAGCCGCGCCCTGACCCGGTCGGAGGGGACCGCGTCCCGGGCGAGGAGATCGGTGGCGGCCCGCATCGCGAGGTCGGCCCGGGCCGCGCGCGCGGCCTCCTCGGCGGCGTGGACGAGCCGGGTGATCCGTCGCGTCCCGTGCCGGCCGGGGGTCGACTCGGCCGCGAGCAGGGCGAGTTCGGCGGCGAGCGCGCTGTTCCCGCGCCGCCGGGCCAGATCGGCGGCGGCGGCGACCTCGGCGGCGAGGTCCTCGTCCGGGCTGTCGGTGGCGAGCGCCCGGTGCCGTACCGCTTCCACGGTGTCGTCCACGACCTCCGCGAGGGCCGCGTGCCCGGCGCTCCGCTCGGCCCAACAGGCGTCGTGTACCAGGGTGGAGGGCAGCAGACCGGCGGTGAAGGTCACCGACCCGTCCTCGGCGAGCGAGACGAGACCGGCCCGCTCGGCCGCCGCCAGGTCCGCCTCGGCGTTGGGCCGGCCGGCCCGCCGTACCAGGGTCGCCGAGGGGCGCAGCGCGAGTGCGGCGAGCAGCAGCGTCTGGCGTACGGCGAGGGGTGCGGCGCCGAGCAACTGGCGGGCGAGGTCGCGGGCGCGGCCGGAGAGCGTCAGCGCCTCGGCGTGGTGCACGGGGGTCCGGGCGTCGGCCAGGGAGCGGCCCACGGCGAGCGCGAGCCGTGGATTTCCGCCGCTGGCGCGGTGGATGCGGCCCGCCATCCGGGAGGGCAGCCGGTGGTGGATGAGCAGCTCGGCGATCTCGTCGGCGTGCAGCGGGGGAACGAGCAGCACGTCGGCCTCGGACGGCACCCAGAGATGGGCGGCGTGCGGGTCCTCGTGGCGGTGGGGCTCGCGGTACGGCTCGCCCGCCTCCGCGTACGGCTCGGGGGTCTCGACGGCCACCACCCGCAGGGCCGGCGGTGCCAGGTGGAAGGCGAACCGCAGCAGGTCCGCGCTGTCCGGGTCGACGTGCTGCACTCCGTCGACGACGAGGAGTACGGGCCCCCGGCGGGTCAGCGTGCGCAGGATCTGGGCGATGCCGAGCCGGAGCGCGATCGGGTCCCAGCCCCCCGCGTCGATCGGTGCCTCGCGGCAGAGCATGGCGACGGCGGTGCGCTGCGGACCGGGCAGTTCGTCGAAGACACCGGAGGGCTCGAGGACTCCGGGAGCCCCGGAGACCCGGGAAGCCGCACCGTCCCCGGAAGCCGCAGCGCCCCCGGTGGCCGCGAAGGCCTCAGGCCGGGGTCCGCCCGGTCCGCCCGGCCGGACCACCGTCGCCGCGACCGAGGCGACGAGCGCGGCGGCCGACGCCCCGGGTATCTCGCGGTCGGACGGCAGGGTCGCGAGCCACAGCACGGTCTCGCCGCGCGCCTCCGCGCGGGTGGCCTCGGCGAGGGCGAGTTCGGTCTTGCCGACCCCGGCGGGTCCGGTGAGCAGGGCGCGGCCCCGGGTGTGGAGGGCGCGTTCGAGGCGGGCGAGAAGCTCCTCGCGGCCGACCGGCGCAGGGGTGACTCCGGCGCCCCCGGGGCGCAGGGTGAGGTACGGAGCCGCTGTCGCCACTGTCCCCCACCTCCGCCGCACTCGGGCCCGGCCCGAGGGCCCCGTGGGCAGAGAATACGGAGCCCGCGCGCGGAGTCCAGGCCCCACGTCCGGCATACGGACAGGACGCCTCCGCCGCGAGGCCCCGCGAGACGCCAGGACGCGCCCGTGATGTAGACCACGAGCGCGTCGCTGACCAGCAATGATGCTGATGTGGGGGGTGGTTCGTCGGTGGAGCGGTGGTGCGTCAGAAGGTGAGGCTCCAGGAGTCGATGTAGCCGGTGTCACCCGTGGCCACATCGCGGACCTGGAGCTTCCAGGTGCCGTTGGCGACTTCGCTCGACGCGTCGACCGTGTACGTGGTCAGGACGTTGTCGGTGCCGTCCGAGGAGGAGGACGCCTTGAGGTTGCGCACCGTGCCGTCGGGGGCGATCAGGTCGATGACCAGGTCCCCGCGCCAGGTGTGCTTGATGTCCACGCCGACCTTGAGGGCGGCGGGAGCGTTGCCGGTGCGGCCGGTGACGGCGATCGAGGACGACACGGTGGTGTTGTCGGGGATCGACACGTTCGTCGCGTTGGTGAAGACGGTCCCGGTCGGCGGGGTGGTGCCGAGGACCGCCTCCACGGACTTCGCGGAGTCGGCGATGCCGGTGCCGCAGCCGCCGGTGCAGGTGCCGGGCAGCGGACGGGCGTTGGTCTTGATCGCGGACTCGATCTCGGCCGGGGTGAGCGTGCTCTTGGCCGACTTGAGGAGCGCGGCGAGGCCGGCGATGTGCGGCGCGGCCATCGAGGTGCCCTGGTAGGGCTTGAACGTCTCCGTCGACTGGGTCGTCGCGCCCGAGTTCAGCGTGGAGTAGATGCCGTTCTCGGGGGTGGTGACGGTACCGGGCGTGTCCGTCGAGCGACGGGTCTCGCCGCCGGGCGCGGCCACGTCCACGAGGGTGCCGTAGTTGGAGTAGTACGACCGGTTGCCCTCACGGCTGGTCGACGCCACGGTGATGACGTTCGAGCAGTTCGCGGGCGTGAATCCGGAGGCGTTGGCGTTGCTGTTGCCCGCGGCGACGACGACGGTGGTACCGCGCGAGACGGCGCCGTTGATGGCGGTCTGGTAGACGCTCGGGCAGGTCGAGCTGGCGCCGCCCAGGCTCAGGTTGATGACCTTGGCCGGGCTGGCGTTGGCCGGGACGCCCGGCACGGTGCCGCCGGAGGCCCAGGTGATCGCGTCGGCGATGTCGGAGGACGAGCCGCCGCACTTGCCGAGTACGCGCACGGGCTGGATCTTCGCGTTGTACGCGATGCCCGCGATGCCCTTGGTGTTGTTCGTGACGGCGGCGATGGTGCCGGCCACGTGGGTGCCGTGCCAGGAGGAGTTGGAGGCCGTGGAGCCGGTGCCGCACTCCCCGGCGGTGGCGTTCCAGTCGCCCTCGTCCTTCGGGTCCGCGTCGCGGCCGTTGCCGTCGCGGGCGTCGGCGGAGGTCGAGATGAAGTCGTAACCGGAGACGATGTTGGTCGCCAGGTCCGAGTGGGCGGCGTAGCCGGTGTCGATGACGGCGACGGTGACACCGGAGCCGGTCGTCTTGTCCCAGGCCGCAGGAACGTTCATGCCGCCGGTGGGCTCGAAGAGGTCCCACTGCTTGGCGTAGTCGGTGTCGTCCGGGGTGACCGCCATCGCGTAGGCGCGGATGTCGGGCTCGACCGAGGCGACGGACGGGTCGGCGCGGAAGGCGTCCATGACTTCCGCCACGTCCTGCTTGGTGGCACTGCCGCCCAGGTTCACCAGGGCGCCACCGCCGGCCAGGCGGCGCTCGAAGGAGAGCTTCTCACCCGTCTTCGCCGCCTTCTCGGCCGTGTCGCTCTTCGCGGCGGTGTTGGAACCGGCCTCGGCGGCCCGGCTCTTGTAGGTCACGATGACCTTCTCGACGGGGGCGCTGGGAAGCGCCCGCATCGTCTGCGAAGCCGGAGCCGGCTTCGGGGTGGCAGCGCCCGGGGCGGCGAACGCCCCGGAGGTGGTGGCAGCGGCACCGAGGATCGCGGCGCTCGCGACCACGGATATGACTCTCCGCCTGGAACCGTTCAAGGTGTGGCCCTTTCGAGTACGACGTAACTGCGGAGCAGTGGCGGCGGCGCGGGAGACACGGGGCGAAGTGGGGTCGCGGTCCGGGGTTCCCTGGGCTTGGGGGGCCCGTGCGCCGCCACCGGCGCGACGGCCCGGGTCAAGGCCGTCACCGGCGGACACCACCCTCCGCATGCACCTGTCAGGGTGCTGTCGGGGGATGATATCTGCCGGTGCGGAGGACAGTAGGGAACGGGGGGGTGAACCCGATACGGGGAAAACCCTTGTCACCCCTCGGAGGGTGGCGGGGGGTCGGTGAGGGGGAGGTGCGGGGAGTGCGTAGAGGGCGGGCGGATCAGCCGAGTTCGAGCGTCGTCACGCCGAAGACCCGCTCGTGCGCCACCGGACGGACCGGGCCCGTGTACATCCGGGCCGTCTCGAACGTCGGCTCGAGTCCGCGGTCCCCGGCCAGCCGCGCCGCCGCCGGATTCGACTCCGGCATGTCGACCGCGATCCGGTCCGCTCCGAAGGCCCGCGCCTCGCCGGCGAGCGCGTCGAGCAGCACCGCCGCGTCGGCCGGCGTGTCCGCGAACAACGGTCCGATCCGCGCCTCGTCCTGCGCCGGGCGGACCACCCCGTACCCCGTCGGGCGCCCGTCGACCACCCGTACCAGCGCACGGTGTCCCGGCGTCGTCAGCCACGCGGAGAGGAACCGCGGCCGGTCGGCGTGGTGGCAGGCGCTGTCGTACGCGGCGAGGACGGCCGGATCGACCTGCCCGGCGCCCACCACCCCGGCCGCCGGGCCGTCGGGGGCAGGGATCCCGCCCACGTAACGTGCCGTCCGGTACGCGGTCGTGAAGCCCGAGCGCCGGTAGTTGTCCTGCTGCGCCGGGACTCCGTCGAGCCCCACGGACCGGCCGCCCGCGTGGGCGAGGGCGGCGCGCCAGGTGGCCAGGCCGTGACCGAGTCCACGGAGCTCGGGGCGTACGAGGTAGAAGCCGAGGAAGGCGTACGCGTCGTCGTAGGTGACGACCGAGATGGCCGAGACCGGCTCACCGTCCACCCGGCCGAGGAAGAAGCCCCGGGGGTCCTGCGCGAAGAACGCGGGGGCGTCGGAGAGCCCCGGGTTCCACCCCTCCTCGGCCGCCCAGGAACGGACGAGTTCCCACTCCCGCGCCGTGGCGCGGGAGACGGACAACGAGCCGGAGGGGACGGAGGCCATGGGGTTCCTTCGACAGCCGGGAGCGGGCGGGCGGTTGTCCGGCCGGACGGAAACCGGACAAAGCGCGCCGAGCATAGCGCCGCCCGGGAGGGCGCCGGCCCGGCGCCGATCGATTCCGGCCGCGGTCGCGGGTGGGGGCGTACGGTCGGTCCACGGCGTACGGGCGTGGGCTCGGGACGTACGAGCGGGGGCCCGCTCCGGCAGCGCCCCGAGTGCGCCACAGCGCCTCAGTGCACCAGGCGCAGTCGTGTCCCCGCCACGGTGAGGCGGACGGTCTGACCCCAGGTCAGTTCCAGCGCGTCCGACTCGACGCCGTCGCCGAACGCGACCAGACGGTCCGACTCGACGGTGAGACGCAGCCCCTGCTCCCGGTCGAGCAGCCCCTCCACGCGGGTGGTCCCGGTCGTCGGTGACGGCCAGGCCTCGCGGACGAACCAGGCGAGCCGGGCGTCCGTCGGCGCGGGCAGCGCCAGCGCGCTGGAACGCTGCTCCCACAGCGACCTGAGCCAGCCGGTCGCCCCGGTGCCGGTGCCGACGAGGACACCGGACGAGGCCTGGGGCTCGGGCGCGGCCTCCGTCGCATCCACCTCCAGCG
This sequence comes from Streptomyces sp. NPDC001728, assembly GCF_040297565.1. NCBI lineage: Bacteria > Bacillati > Actinomycetota > Actinomycetes > Kitasatosporales > Streptomycetaceae > Streptomyces > Streptomyces sp. NPDC001728. Next base: position 8,034 of record NZ_JBEOZK010000010.1, on the reverse strand, counting down.
TGTAGCGCGCCGTCTGGTGGCCGCGCGGACCCACGTAGATCTCGTTGAGGGCGAGGAGCCGCTGCGCGTCGTCGGTCTCGGCCTCCACCATCGTCAGCTCGTCGACCGTCGCGCCCGCCGCGACCGCGTACGGCAGCAGCCGGCGTGCCCGGTCCGCGCGGTGGCGGACCAGGACGCCCGGATTCCGCCCGGGGTCGGCGTCGATCCCGATGACGGGCTGCCCGGTCAGGTACTTCGCCGCGTTGGCGACCAGGCCGTCCTGTCCGACCACGACGACCACGTCCTCGGGGCCGAACAGGAACCGGTCCAGGTCGGCGCGTTCCACCCGGGTCTGCCGCCATGTCAGCGGCACCGCGCCCGCCACCTCGGCCAGCGCCCGGTGGGCGTGCTCGTGCCGCTCGCGCACGGCGTCGACCGAGCGACCGCGCGCGGCGAGGAAGAACGCGGCCTGGCCGTGCGTACCGTGCCGGGCGAGCAGCTCCTCGTACTCCGTGGTCCGGTGCACGAGGACCGCGCGCGGTGCCAGGCTCACGACCGCGCCCCGCCCTCGCCCAGCCTGGCGAGCAGCCCGGTCAGCACGTCGGGCGAGAGCGTCAGGTGCTCGATCCGGGGCAGGTTCTCGGCCGCGCTGTTCACGGCGAGCGCGTGCAGTGTGGCGGGTTCCACCTCCCCGTGCGCCCGCAGCCACTCGGACTGCGCTCCGGCGCGCGCCTCGCCGATCTCGCGCGCCGCCTCGGCCTCGGCCCGCGCCAGGCGGACCTTTCGTACGGCCTCGGCCTCGGCGCGCACCGCGTCGGCGGCGGCGTTCTCCTCGGCCTCGCGGCGGGCATTGGTACCGCGCTGCTCGACGAGCCGTTCCTCCTGCCGGGCCAGCTCGATCTTGCTGGCGAGTTCGTTCTCGGCGATGGCGCGTTCGCGTTCGACGGCGACGGCGCGACGCTCGTACGTGGCCCGGTCGGCCTCCTGCTGGATCTGCTCGCGGGCGGGGGTGCGCAGGGCGCGCTCCACCTCCGGTTCCGGGCGGAGTGCGACGACCCGGACGGCGACGACCTCGATGCCGGTGGCCGGCAGGCGCGGCTCGGCCCCGAGTCCGGCCGTGACGCGGTCCCGTACGGCCGCGACGCCGTCGACCAGCGCCTCGGCGAGCGTGGTGCGGGCGAGGACGTCGAGGGCGTGCTGCTGGGCGGTCTCGGTGAGGAGGGTGGCGATCTGCTCCAGCGGGGTGCCGCGCCACGCGCCCGTGTCGGGATCGATGGAGAAGTCGAGCCGGGTGGCGGCGGCAGCCGGGTCGCCGATCCGGTACGTGACGGTGGACTGGACGCTGACGTCCTGGAAGTCGGCGGTACGGGCGTGGAAGGCCATCGCCAGTTCGCGGTCGTTCACCGGGACCTCGGAGAGCGCGGCGGTGCGCGGCCGGAACCAGAAGCTCAGGCCTTCGCCGTCGTGCACGAGCCGGCCGCCGCGCTGGTGGCGGATGTGGGCGGTGGGCGCGGAGCGCAGGTGGCGCCAGCCGGCCCGCCGGGTGATGTCTGCCATGGGAAAGCCCCCTTGTCGTCATGTTGACGATAGGGGGCGTGAGGACTTGTCGTCAAGATGACGCATTCAAGGTCGCGGGGGCGGTCGGGTGGATGGGTGGGTTACGGGGTTGCCTGCCCTCAACCGGCGACCGGCGCGGGGGCGGGTCCGGCGTCAGGAAGGGCGAGACCGGCGTCGGGGAGTGTGAGACCGGTGGCCGCGCGGTCGCCGGAGGTCCGGTCCCCGCCCGGTCGGTCTCCGGCGGTTCGATCGATGACGCTCTGGTTGATGACCGTTCGGTCGGTGGCGGACCGGCCGGTGACGGCGGGACCGGTCGCGCGGGCGGCCGGAACCGGCCGGACCTCCCAAGGGGTACGCGCGCGCGTGGAGCCGGATTTCGCGAGGGCGGGCGCGGCGGCCGGCGCGGGTACGGATGCGGGCACACTCGGCGGCACCGGCACCGGCACCGGCACCGGCACCGGCTCAGGTGCCGAAGCCGCCGTCGGCGCGATCTCTCCGGCTCCCGCCTCGGTGGGCCCGCCCTTCGTCAGCAGGACCACACCCCGGGCCGCCACGAGCGATGCGGTGGCCGCGACGGCCCAGCCCCAGGCGCCCGCGCGGAAGGTCTCGCCGAGCAGGGCCACGCCGATCACTGCGGCCGCCGCCGGGTTGGAGAGGTTGACCACGGCGAGGGGGGCGGCGAGCCCGCCCCGGTAGGCGGCCTGCGAGAGCAGCAGGCCGCCCGTCGCGAAGCCCGAGATGAGGACCGCGAGCAGCGCGGTCTGCCACCAGCGCGGCTCGCTGCCCGGCAGTTCGAGCGCGAGCGCCGCCGTCAGGGTCTGGGTGAGCGCGGAGGCGACGCCGGAGGCTATGCCAGAGGCCGTGGCGTGCCCGAGCCCGCGCCGGGGCCGGCCGGCGGTGGTGCCGTGGCGGCCGGAGGCCAGTGCGGCGATCAGGAGTGCCGTCGCCGCGGCGACGACGAGGGCCTCGGTGAGGGTGAGCGCCTCGCCGGGCGCGGTGGGCCCGGTCACCGCGACCAGTCCGACGAGCCCGCCGAGGGTCCACAGCGCCCCGCGCCACTCGGTACGGGTCACCCGCCGCCGTGCGGCGTACGCGCCGAGGGGCAGCGCCGCCACCAGGGTCAGCGCGCCGAGCGGCTGGACCAGGGTCAGCGGCCCGTAGTGCAGGGCGACGACGTGGGCGAGGGCACCGGCGGCGTTCAGGCCGACGGCCGCCCACCACCGGCCCCGGGCGAGCAGCGCGCGCAGGGCGCCGCGCCCGTCCTGGACGGGGGTGGCGGCGGCGAGCCGGGACTGCGCGACGGCGGCGAGCGCGTAACCGGCGGCGGAGAGGAGCGAGAGAAGCACCGCGAGAACGGTGCCGGCGGCGGGGTTCATCGGAGGGCTCCGACCGGGAGAGGGGCCGTGCCGAGGGCGCGGGGTAGGGGTGGTGGCGCCGTGCGGCGACCGGGGGCGCGGACGGCGAGCAGAGCGAGGCCGAGCAGCGCGGAGGCGGCGATCGCGTCGAACCAGTAGTGGTTGGCGGTGCCGACGATGACGAGCAGGGTGAGGAGCGGGTGCAGCAGCCACAGCGCGCGCCAGCGCGACCGGGTGGCGGCGATGAGGCCGATCGCGACCATCAGGGCCCAGCCGAAGTGCAGCGAGGGCATGGCGGCGAACTGGTTCGCCATCGAGTCGGTCTCCGGGGTCGCCCCGTAGACGGAGGGCCCGTAGACACGGGCGGTGTCGATGAGCCCGTCGGCGGCGAGCATCCGGGGCGGCGCGAGCGGCATCAGTAGATGCAGGGCGAGCGCGGCGCCGGTGACGAGGGTGAGCACCCGGCGCGACCACACGTAGTGGGCGGGGCGGCGCAGGTAGAGCCAGACGAGGAAGGCGATGGTGGCCGGGAAGTGCACGGCCGCGTAGTAGGTGTTCGCGGCCCGGACCAGGGGCTCCCCGTGCAGCAGGAGCTGCTGGACGGCGGCCTCGCTGGGCAGGTGGAGCGCGCGTTCGGCGTCCCAGACGCGGTCGGCGTTCCGGAAGGCGAGGGCCTCGTGGCCGTTGGCGAAGAGCCGGCCGAACTTGTAGACGAGGAAGAGCGCGGTGACGAGGACCAGCTCGCGCGGCAGGGGCGGCCGGGCGCTCTTGCCGCGGTCCCCCTCGCCCGGGCCGGGGGTAGGCGTCAGCCCCGGTCCTGCAGGACGTGGTCCTCGTATCCCGCGTATCCCGCCAGCCATCGTGCGGCCCTCTAATCCGTCAAATCGCCAACAAACGGAGTGAGCCTAGATCCGAATTCATCGAGACGCAAGCGTCTCGATACGTTTGCGTCTCGATTGTGCACCCCCTACTCTCGTATGTGCAGAGACAGAGGTGTCCGGGAGGGATCGATGTCCACAGAGGCCGCGACCACGGCAGCCCGCCGCAGCAAGATCACACCGGAGCGCGAGACGGAGCTGTACGACGCCGTGCTCTGCCTCCTGCGCGAGGGCGGCTACGACTCGGTGACCATGGAGGGCGTCGCCGCCCGGACCAAGTGCGGCAAGGCCACCCTCTACCGGCAGTGGGGCACCAAGCCCCAGCTCGTCACCGCCGCGCTCGCCCGGCGGCGCTGCACCGTCTTCGCCGGAATCGACACCGGCACGCTGGCCGGCGACCTGCGTGAGGCGGGCCGCATCGCCGCCTCCCACCGCGAACGCGACGCCGAGCTGATGGAGGCGGTCGCCCAGGCCTTCATCCAGCACCCCGACCTGCGGGCCGCGCTCCGCGAGACCGTCATCGCGCCCGAGATCGCCGCGATCGACGCGGTCGTGGCGCGCGCGGTCGAGCGCGGCGAGGTCGACGCGGACAACCCCGCCATCGGCTTCGTCGCCCCCTGCTTCATGGGCATGCTCCGCGTCGAGCGACTCTTCGAGGAACGCTTCGCGGACGTCTCGACCATGCGGACCTTCGTCGACGCCGTCCTCCTTCCGGCGCTGCGCGTCGAGGGGTGAGGGCGGGGGCCGTCCCGCACCCTGGGACCATGCCCGCACACAGCCCTGACGTCCGCGTCCGCCGCATCTACGAGACCCCGTCTCCCGAGGACGGCGTACGGGTCCTCGTCGACCGGCTCTGGCCGCGCGGACTCGCCAGGACCGACGCCCACATCGACGAGTGGCCGAAGGCGCTCACCCCCTCGACGGAACTCCGCCGCTGGTACCACGGACCCGAGGGCGAGTACGAGGAGTTCTCCCGGCGGTACGAGGCCGAGCTGACGGCCCCGGACGCGGCGGCGGCGCTCGGCCGGCTGCGGGAACTCGCGCGGAAGGGGACGATCACGCTCCTGACCGCGGCGAAGGACCCGTCGGTCAGCCACACGTCGGTACTGCGACGCGAGCTGGAGGCGCCGGGGGAGTGACCGCGCCGGGGTGGCTCAGGGGCGCCGAGGCGCAACCGTCAGCGGAGCCCGGCCCGCAGGAGGGGCGCTTCGGCGACGGCGTCGACGGGGAAAGCCGGAGCGTGGGCGCTCTCACCGGTCTCGGCGGTCATGGTGACCTCGGTGGTCCCGGGCGGCCCCACCCCCTCCGTACGCGAAGCCAACGCGCGCGCCCAGCTCACGAGTCCGGCCGTGTCGATCCCGTAGGGTGCCGCCGCCGTGCTGCCGGGGCCGCTCGCGAGACGGTCGGCACCCCGGCGCAGCAGCCGTGCCCCGCCCGGCCCGTTGCCGCGTGCGGCGTGCGTCAGGCCCACGCAGAGCTGCGCCAGGCCCTGCCACAGGTCCCGTTCGGACGCGGGGCCGGACTTCCAGGCGTCCTCGAAGACCTCGTGCGCGTGGAACGGCATCCCGGCGTCGAGCAGCCGCTGCGCCTCGCGCAAGGTCTCGTCGGGGGCGCGCACCACCCCCTCGGGCTGGCGGGGCACGCCCTCCGCCCCGTACGGCAGCGGCCGGCCGAGACCGTCACGCGGGCGCGCGCTCCGCGCCCGCCCCTCCTCGTCGCGGTCCCTGCCCCGGCCACTCGGTGTGCGGTTCACCCGCCCATTGTCGCCCCCCCGGGCTCGTCGGCCCGGCGATTGCCCGGTCCGAGGGGGTGGAGCGGGCAATCGCTCCGTGCCGGTCACTCGTACACCCCCACCGTCCTCGGGGAGTCCTCCGCTGCACGGCACCGCCACCGCCCCGGGGCCTGCTCACCCCCGCGACAGGCTCCGCGGAAACCCTCGCGGAAGCGAAGGCCCTGGCCACCGCGCGCGGCGCGATTCTCCTCCTCCAGGACCCGGTGACAGCCCGTGTGTCATTCCGCCCGCCGGAGTGAGGTAATGTTTCCCCTGCACGCCACCGAGGGAGCAACCCCACGGAGACGCGCATCGGGACGTGGCGCAGCTTGGTAGCGCACTTGACTGGGGGTCAAGGGGTCGCAGGTTCAAATCCTGTCGTCCCGACTCGAAAGAGTCGCAGATCAGGGGCCGTTTCAGAGCAATCTGAAACGGCCCCTGACTCGTTTTTGGGGACCACTTGGGGACCAACCCGCCTTGACCGCGTCAGCGGGCCACGACGATCGGGCTCGGCAGGGACCGGGGTGCGCGGAGCACGCTGAGGTGGGCGGTCAGTGCGGCGCCGGCGGCGGTGATCTGGCGGACGTCGGGATGCAGGTATCGCTGGGTGGTGGTGAGCGACCCGTGTCCGGCGATCTTGCGCAGGACGTGCACCGGGACGCCGGCGTCGGCGAACCAGGTGAGTCCGGTGTGGCGGAGGTCGTGGCGGCGGAGGTGTTCATACCCGAGCTTGCTGACGACGTTGTCCCAGTGGGTGGCGTCGCGCAGTACGGCGGTGGAGATGCGGCCCCCGCGTGGCCCCGTGAAGAGGCGGGCGTCGGGATCGGGGCCGGCGGCGAGGACGCGCTGGGCGACGAGTGGCCGGATCTCCTCGATGATGGGCACCTGGCGGGCGCGCTTGCCCTTGGTTCCCTTGTCGACCAGACCGCCGGGGGCTGGGGTCGTCTGCCGGCGGACGGTCCAGATCCAGTTCGTGGTGTCGATGTCCCCGACTCGGCATCCGGAGACCTCACCGATGCGTGCGGCGGTGCACGCGGCGAAGACGACGACATTGCCCCAGCCTCGGTATTCGCCGTAGGAGGCCGCGACAAGGGCGTCGGCGAGCTGGATGAGCGCCTGCCAGTCGGGCAGTGCCAGCGCGCGTGGATTGAGGAGCTCGTCCTCGGCCTGCTTGTAGAGCTTCTGCCAGCCCGTCACCCGAGCCGGGTTGATCTTGATGATGCCGTCGCGGACTGCCTGCTCCATGACGCGGACGAGGACGGCGAGGCTGTTCTTGACCGTTGACCGGCCGTGCTCGTCGGCGATCCAGTTCTGAACGGTACGATCGACCGCACCGTTGGTGATCATCCGAACCGGCAGGTGCCCGAGTGCGGGCACCACGCGGAGCTTCCACCCTGAGAGGTACGGGTCGCGGGTTTTCAATTCGAGGCCGCGTAGGGCGAGTTGCATGTTCGCGGTGCCGTAGTCGGCCAACGGCATCGTGGCGAGCGACGGGTTGATACCGGCCTCGGCTGCTTCGATGAGGCCGGTGAGCCACTCCTGGGCTTCGTCTTCGCTCTCCTTGGCGGTGGAGAGGGACTTGCGGGACTTGGTCTCGGGGTCCCACCAGCGCACACGCGCCCGGTAGGGAGAGGGACGATCGGGGCGGTACTCGACGTCGGTCTTCAGGCGGACGCCGATGGGGATGGTCTCGATGGCGGCGGCCGCGGCGGACGCTATGGCCATGTCAGGCTGCCTGCTCGGGCTCGACACGGCGGCTGCGCAGCCAGAGTTCGACGTCCGTGGCGCTATAGAGGGTGATGCGATCGGACATGCGGACGAACGGCGGCCCTTGCGGGGGGCGCGCTGTGCGCCAGCGACGAAGCGTGGAGGGATCGACGTTCAAGATGCCTGCGAACTCATCGGTCGTGAGCCACTTGCCGGCGATCAGATCGGGCGAAACATCTCGTCCGCTCTTGGCGGATTCCTGGGAAGACATGAGGTCCTTGCAGCGGCGCAGAAGGCCGATGTGGCGAGTCGGTGAATGAAGCAGGTCGGTCACGCTCCCCTGGGCGGAGGAATGGCGGGGACGACGACCATATGAGGGGTGGCGGAAAAGTCCAGCGAAAGGTCGCCGCATTCGCACACGGAGAACAAGCTCTGCTGCGAGTGCAGTTGATGACCCCCTCACTGCGAGGCGTCGGGTTCCTCTCGGGGGTCTGCGGCCGGCCGGGGGCGCTGGCGCCACAACCGTCGAGGCTCGAACCCGCAGCGTAGGTGAGGGGCGGGCGTCCGCTGGTGCTGTGACGGCTGTTTCGCCGGGGCCGGTATCAACCTTTCAAATAGAGGTCGGGGCGGTTCCGGTGGAGGAACGATCATCCGTACGATCCCCGGTTTCGGAAACCGGGGATCGGCCCCTATATTGATCCGAAACGCTTTGAGTTCAGGCTCGTTGACAGTGTGTGAGTGATCTGGTGGGGGATGCGCGGACCTGGTCGCCGGACGCGCAGGAGGC
>NZ_JBEOZK010000009.1:156190-289110 GCF_040297565.1 Streptomyces sp. NPDC001728 | reverse complement strand
CGCCGTCGCCCCCTGTTCTCCCTTCTCCATCTCCACCGAACTCCTCCGGGAGGGCGCCGCGCTCGGCCGTCGCCTCGGTGTGCGCATGCACACCCCACCCCTTCCCGAAACCCTGCCGGGGGCGGGCGGGCACAAGCCCGATCCCGGGGGCTCCGTCCCCGAAGCCCGGTGAGCACGGCAGCTTCGCGCCGCAGGGCTTGGCCTCCGGGCCTGGGTGGGTGCGGCAGCTTCGCGCCGGTGCGGCCACCACCCGCGTACCGCCGTGCGGTCCAGCTCGGCGGGCTCGGCCCCCGGGCCTGGGCGGGCACGGCAGCTTCGCGCCGCGGGGCTTTGGCCCCGAACCCCGGGGGGTGCGGCAGCTTCGCGCCGCAGGTCTCCGCCCCGAACCCTGGCGGGTACGCCAGCTTCGCGCCGCAGGGCCTTACCGCGGGACCCCGGGTGGGTTCGGCAACCGCATGTCGTGGAGCTGAGCGCTCGGCTTCGGTGGGCGGGGCGGTCTCGCGCTGTGGGGCTTCGCCCCCGTCCCGGCCAGCCTCGGCGGCTTTCCCTCGCCCGCTCCGGGCCTCCGGGCCCCGGTCTCCTGCCCTCCTGCCCTCCTGCCCTCCCGGCCTCCTGCCCTCCCGGCCGCAGCCTCCCGGCCCCCACCCCCCGCCGCGCCCCCGTCCCGTCTCCTCGGGATGAGGGTGCATCCGGCCCCCCGGGAACGGCGAAAGCCCCGCCTCTCCTGGGGAAGGAGAGGCGGGGCTTTCGGCGTGTTCAGGGTGGGCTCGCACCCGCGTGGCGAACGCGTCCGCGTGCGAGTCCTGGGTGGCCGGGCGGGAGCGGGAGAGAGGGCCCGCTGGGTCCCGTACGGCCGATCACATCAGAGCTCAGCCCTGGAGAGCGGCAGCCTTGGTGGCCAGCGCCGACTTCTTGTTGGCGGCGGCGTTCTTGTGGATGACGCCCTTCGAGACAGCCTTGTCGAGCGCGCGGGAGGCGGCGCGAGAAGCCACGACGGCCTTCTCGACGTCACCCGCGGCGACGGCCTCGCGGGCCTTGCGGATCGCGGTCTTGAGCGAGGACTTGACGGCCTTGTTGCGCAGGCGCGCCTTCTCGTTCGTCTTGTTCCGCTTGATCTGGGACTTGATGTTCGCCACGAAAAGAGCCTTTACAGGTTCGATGTTCCTTCTGGATGCGCCTCGCAGCTGAGAGGGCATACGAGACACAGCTGTCCACAGTATCAGCGACCCTCGCGCCCGCCCAAACCGGGCGCCGGGCGACGGGCATGGGACCATGGAGCCTACGTATCGATCCGACATCGCCCCGAGACGAGACCCTGCGTGCCCGCGACTCCTACCCACGTGCCCGAGCCGAGCCGTACCGACCCGGCTCTGATCCGCAACTTCTGCATCATCGCGCACATCGACCACGGCAAGTCCACGCTCGCCGACCGGATGCTCCAGCTGACCGGTGTCGTCGACCAGCGGCAGATGCGTGCCCAGTACCTCGACCGCATGGACATCGAGCGGGAGCGCGGCATCACGATCAAGTCCCAGGCGGTGCGGCTGCCGTGGGCGCCCACCGATGGGCAGGGTGAGGGCAGGACGCACATCCTGAACATGATCGACACTCCGGGGCACGTCGACTTCACGTACGAGGTCTCCCGGTCGCTCGCGGCCTGTGAGGGCACGGTGCTGCTCGTGGACGCGGCGCAGGGCATCGAGGCGCAGACGCTCGCCAACCTCTACCTGGCGATGGAGAACGACCTCACCATCGTCCCGGTCCTGAACAAGATCGACCTCCCGGCCGCCCAGCCGGAGAAGTTCTCCGAGGAGCTGGCCAACCTCATCGGCTGCCAGCCCGAGGACGTCCTCAAGGTCTCCGCGAAGACCGGCATGGGCGTCGAGGCGCTGCTCGACCGGGTCGTCCGTGACGTGCCGGCCCCGGTCGGCGTCGCCGACGCGCCCGCCCGCGCGATGATCTTCGACTCGGTCTACGACTCCTACCGCGGTGTCGTGACCTACGTCCGTGTCGTCGACGGCCAGCTCAACAAGCGCGAGCGCATCAAGATGATGTCGACCGGCGCCACCCACGAGCTGCTCGAGATCGGCGTCTCGTCCCCCGAGATGACGTCGTCCGACGGGCTCGGCGTCGGCGAGGTGGGCTACCTCATCACCGGTGTGAAGGACGTCCGCCAGTCCAAGGTCGGTGACACGATCACCTCCCTGAACAAGGGCGCCACCGAGGCCCTCGGCGGCTACAAGGACCCGAAGCCGATGGTGTTCTCGGGCCTCTACCCCCTGGACGGCTCGGAGTACCCGGACCTCCGCGAGGCCCTGGACAAGCTCCAGCTCAACGACGCCGCGCTGGTCTACGAGCCGGAGACCTCCGCCGCGCTCGGCTTCGGCTTCCGCGTCGGCTTCCTCGGTCTGCTCCACCTCGACGTGATCCGTGAGCGGCTGGAGCGCGAGTTCGGTCTCGACCTGATCGCCACCGCGCCGAACGTGGTCTACCGCGTGGTCATGGAGGACGGCAGCGAGCACACGGTCACCAACCCGAGCGAGTTCCCCGAGGGCAAGATCGACGACGTGTACGAGCCCGTCGTACGCGCCACGATCCTGGCCCCCAGCGAGTTCATCGGCGCGATCATGGAGCTGTGCCAGACCCGTCGCGGCACCCTCATCGGCATGGACTACCTCTCCGAGGACCGCGTCGAGATCCGCTACACGCTGCCCCTCGCGGAGATCGTCTTCGACTTCTTCGACCAGCTGAAGTCCAAGACGCGCGGTTACGCCTCGCTCGACTACGAGCCCACCGGCGAGCAGGCCTCCAGCCTGGTCAAGGTCGACATCCTGCTGCACGGCGACAAGGTCGACGCCTTCTCCGCCGTCACCCACAAGGACGCCGCCTACGCCTACGGCGTGCGCCTCGTGGCCAAGCTGCGCGAGCTCATCCCGCGGCAGGCCTTCGAGGTGCCGATCCAGGCCGCCATCGGCTCCCGCGTCATCGCCCGCGAGACCATCCGCGCCATCCGGAAGGACGTCCTCGCCAAGTGCTACGGCGGTGACATCTCCCGTAAGCGGAAGCTGCTGGAGAAGCAGAAGGAAGGCAAGAAGCGCATGAAGATGGTCGGCTCAGTGGAGGTGCCGCAGGAGGCCTTCATCGCCGTCCTGTCGAGCGACGAGTCCTCGGGCAAGAAGAAGTAGTCCCAGGCCGCCGCACCGGCTGCCCGGTGCAGACAACGGGTCCACGTGCCACGCGCGCGTGGGCCCGTTCGTTATCAAGCGGCACCCTGCAGACCCTTACGCGCCGGTCCCCGGCCCTTTACTCTGATCCCGGCTCGAAGGTTACTCGCCAGTTAGTTACGAACCACCAGAAGGCACCGCCGCCGCCCGGAGGACGTCGTGAGCGACACACAGACCCAGATCGAGAACCGGCCGCCCTCCGTGGCGACCCTCTTCCTTGAGCGCGTCGAGCGGACCCCGGACGCCGAGGCCTACCGCTACCCGACGCCCGCCGCCGGTGCGGGCCCGGACGACTGGAAGTCGCTCAGCTGGGGTCAGGCCGCCGAGCGGGTCTACGCGATCGCCGCCGGCCTCGTCGACCTCGGCGTGGAGTCCGAGGAGCGGGTCGCCCTCGCCTCCTCCACCCGCGTCGAGTGGATCCTCGCCGACCTCGGTGTGATGTGCGCGGGCGCCGCGACCACCACGGTCTACCCGCAGACCAACGCAGAGGAGTCGGCTTTCATCCTCTCGGACTCCGAGTCGAAGGTCCTGATCGCCGAGGACGCGGCCCAGCTCGCGAAGGCGGTCGAGCGCCGCGCCGAGCTGCCGAACCTCCGCCATGTGGTCGTCGTCGACGCCACCGGCGTGGAGAGCGACGGCGAATGGGTGATCTCGCTCGCCGAGCTGGAGGCGCGCGGCAAGGCCTATCTGGAGAAGCACCCCGAGGCCGTCAAGGAGCGGGTCGCGGCGATCACCTCCACGCAGCTCGCCACCCTCATCTACACCTCGGGCACCACCGGCCGCCCCAAGGGCGTCCGCCTCCCGCACGACAACTGGTCGTACATGGCCAAGGCCATCGCCGCCACCGGCCTCGTCACCCAGGCCGACGTGCAGTACCTGTGGCTGCCGCTCGCGCACGTCTTCGGCAAGGTCCTCACCTCCGGTCAGATCGAGGTCGGGCACGTCACCGCCGTCGACGGCCGCGTCGACAAGATCATCGAGAACCTGCCGGTGGTCCAGCCGACCTACATGGCCGCCGTGCCCCGCATCTTCGAGAAGGTCTACAACGGCGTCGCCGCCAAGGCCCGCGCCGGGGGCGGCGCCAAGTACAAGATCTTCCAGTGGGCCGCCGAGGTCGCCCGCGAGTACGCCAAGGCCACCCAGGACAACTTCCGCCGCACCGGCACCGCCTCCGCGCCCTTCGGCCTCACCGCCAAGCACAAGGTCGCCGACGCCCTCGTCTACGCCAAGATCCGTGAGGCCTTCGGCGGCAACCTGCGCGCCTGCATCTCCGGCTCCGCCGCGCTCGCCCCCGACATCGGCTACTTCTTCGCCGGCGCGGGCATCCACATCCTGGAGGGCTACGGCCTCACCGAGACCTCCGCAGCCTCCTTCGTCAACCCGGGCGAGGCCTACCGCACCGGGACCGTCGGCAAGCCGCTCCCCGGCACCGAGGTCCGGATCGCGGACGACGGCGAGGTGCTGCTGCGCGGCCCCGGCGTGATGGAGGGCTACCACGGCCTGCCCGAGAAGACGACCGAGGTCCTGGAGTCCGACGGCTGGTTCCACACCGGCGACATCGGCGAGCTGTCCCCCGACGGCTACCTGCGGATCACCGACCGCAAGAAGGACCTGATCAAGACCTCCGGAGGCAAGTACATCGCGCCGGCCGAGGTCGAGGGCCAGTTCAAGGCCGTCTGCCCGTTCGTCTCGAACATCCTCGTCCACGGCGCCGACCGGAACTTCTGCACCGCGCTCATCGCCCTCGACGAGCCCTCCCTGCTCGGCTGGGCCGCCGAGCACGGCCTCGCGGGCAGGCCGTACGCCGAGGTCGTCGCCGCGCCGCAGACCGTGACGATGGTCCAGGGCTATGTCGACCGCCTCAACCAGGGCCTCCAGCGCTGGCAGACGATCAAGAAGTTCCGTCTGCTGCCGCGCGACCTCGACATCGAGCACGGTGAGCTCACGCCGTCGCTGAAGCTGAAGCGCCCGGTGGTGGAGCGGGAGTACAAGGGACTCATCGACGACATGTACGCGGGGTCGCGGGAGTCCTGACCGCGGCGGACGCGGGGTCGCCGGCAGTCCCGACCGCCACGCGCGCGTCCTGAGCCCTGCGCTGTGGACAGGTTGTCCACAGGGCAGGGCGTTCACCCCGGGCAGTACGGGACAATGGGGCTCATGCCTTCCGTACTGCCCGATGGTGAGTCCGTGCCCGACGACGGGGCGCTGCCCCCGCACGCCCTCGAAGGGGCGGGGGAGCGGCCGCTCGGGTTCTACCTGCACGTGCCGTACTGCGCGACCCGCTGCGGGTACTGCGACTTCAACACCTACACCGCGAGCGAGCTGCGCGGCACGGGCGGGGTGCTCGCCTCCCGGGACAACTACGCCGAGCAGGTCGCCGAGGAGATCCGGCTGGCCCGGAAGGTGCTCGGCGACGACCCCAGGCCCGTGCGGACCGTGTTCGTCGGCGGCGGTACGCCCACGCTGCTCGCCGCCGGTGACCTCGTACGGATGCTGGGGGCCGTCCGGGACGAGTTCGGGCTCGCGGACGACGCCGAGGTGACGACCGAGGCCAATCCCGAGTCCGTGAACCCGGCCTATCTGGCGGAGCTGCGGGAGGGCGGCTTCAACCGGATCTCCTTCGGCATGCAGAGCGCCAGGCAGCACGTCCTCAAGATCCTCGACCGGACGCACACCCCCGGCCGCCCCGAGGCATGCGTCGCGGAGGCGCGGGCCGCCGGGTTCGAGCACGTCAACCTCGACCTGATCTACGGCACCCCCGGCGAGTCCGACGACGACTGGCGGGCCTCCCTCGACGCCGCCATCGGCGCCGGACCCGACCACGTCAGCGCCTACGCGCTGATCGTCGAGGAGGGGACGCAGCTGGCCCGCCGCATCCGGCGCGGCGAGGTGCCGATGACCGACGACGACGTCCACGCCGACCGGTACCTGATCGCCGAGGACGTCCTCTCCGGGGCCGGCTTCGAGTGGTACGAGGTGTCCAACTGGGCCACCTCGGAGGCAGGCCGCTGCCTCCACAACGAGCTGTACTGGCGCGGCGCCGACTGGTGGGGCGCCGGACCGGGCGCGCACAGCCACGTGGGCGGCGTGCGCTGGTGGAACGTGAAGCATCCCGGGGCGTACGCGGCCGCGCTGGCCGGCGGGAAGTCGCCCGGCGCGGGCCGGGAACTGCTCTCCGAGGAGGACCGGCGGGTCGAGCGCGTGCTGCTCGAACTGCGGCTCAAGGAGGGCGTGGAGCTTTCGCTGCTCAAGCCCGCGGGCCTCGCCGCCTCCCGCGAGGCGCTCACCGACGGGCTCCTCGACCCCGGGCCCTACGAGGCCGGGCGCGCGGTCCTGACCCTGCGGGGGCGGCTGCTCGCCGACGCGGTGGTGCGGGACCTCGTGGACTAGGGACTGTCCTTCCCGCCCTTCCCGGCCGACCTGCCTCGCCCCCCGACAGAGGCAGGGGAGGGCGGGCGGGCCGGTCAGTAGTGGGACGGCAGCACGTCGTAGCAGAACTCGTACATCGCCGGGTTCTGGCCCAGGACCGCCAGCATCTTGTCGCCCGTATTGGGGCCGACGACGCCGTCCGCCTGGGAGCTGCCCAGCTTCGCGCGCTGGAAGTCCAGCACGCCGGCCTGCGTCCGGTCGCCCCAGATGCCGTCCTCCTCCAGCCGTGCCGACGAGGTGTGGGACCAGACCACGGCCGCCTGCACGCACCGCACCCCGTCGCCCTGGTCTCCGTACGCGACGTACGGGGCGGAGGGGACGGCGCTCGCGGTGCCGGCGAGGCTCACCACGGCGAGGGCGACGGACGAGGTCAGCAGCGCCGCTCTCTTGAACACGGGGCGGGAGAACACGGATTCCTCCAGGAGCGTGGTGGTGCGAGTGATCGTTCCGCCACGCTGGCACGGACCCGTGCGTCCCGGCACGGCCCCGGTGTCCCGGGACACCGGGCGCACCGTCCCGGGACGGCGCTCCTACGGTGCCGTCACGAAGTCGATCAGTTCCTCCACCCGGCCCAGCAGCTCCGGCTCCAGGTCCTTGTAGGACTCCACGCGCTTCAGGATCGCCTGCCAGACCGCGCCGGTGTTGTCCGAGGGCCAGCCGAGGGCCCGGCACACGCCCGTCTTCCAGTCCTGGCCGCGCGGAACCGCGGGCCAGGCCGGGATGCCGAGCGAGGAGGGCTTCACGGCCTCCCAGACGTCGATGTACGGGTGGCCGACGACGAGCACGTCCGGGGAGGTCACCCGGGCGGCGATCCGCGACTCCTTCGAGCCCGGGACGAGGTGGTCGACGAGAACGCCGAGGCGGGCGTCCGGCGCCGGGGCGAACTCCGCGACGATCGACGGCAGGTCGTCGACGCCCTCCAGGTACTCCACGACCACGCCCTCCACGCGCAGGTCGTCGCCCCAGACCCGCTCGACGAGCTCCGCGTCGTGGCGGCCCTCGACGTAGATCCGGCCCGCCCGCGCCACCCGCGCCCGCGCCGCCGGGACGGCCACCGAGCCGGAGGCCGTACGGGACGGGCGCACCGGCGCCGACGAGGACGGGCGGACCAGGGTCACCACCCGGCCCTCCAGGAGGAAGCCGCGCGGTTCCAGCGGGAACACCCGGTGCTTGCCGAAGCGGTCCTCCAGGGTCACCGTGCCCGCCTCGCAGCGGATCACCGCCCCGCAGAAGCCCGTGGAGACCTCCTCGACGACCAGATCGCGGTCGGCCGGGATCTCCGGGACGGGCTTCGGCTTCTTCCACGAGGGCGTCAGGTCCGGGTCGTAGCTGCGCATTCGGTGGACGCTACGACACCGCGAAGCGCGTGGCCAGTTCACCGCGCTGGGTCCGTACGAACGTGGCGTCCACCACCGCCCCGTGCCCCGGCACGTACACCGCGTCCTCGCCGCCGAGGCGCAGCAGCCGGTCCAGCGCGTCCGGCCAGCGGGACGGGACCGAGTCCGGCCCCGCCTGCGGTTCGCCCGACTCCTCCACCAGGTCGCCGCAGAAGACCACCTCCCGCTCGCCGGGGACCAGGAGCGCCAGGTCGTGGCCGGTGTGGCCGGGGCTGACGTTCGCCAGGAGGACCTGCCGGCCGCCCAGGTCGAGGTTCCATTCGCCGGAGACCGTGTGCCGCGGGGCCACCAGGGCGTCCACCGCCTCCGCTGCCGCCGCCTCGCCGACCCCCTGCCGTACCGCGTCCTCGCCCAGCGCCTCCCGGTCCCGCACCCGGCCCAGCAGCTCGTCCGAACCCACCGCGCCGAAGACCTCCGCCCCGGCGAACGCCGCCGTGCCGAAGACATGGTCGAAATGGGGGTGGCTCAGTGCGATGTGTGTCACTCTCCGGCCGCCCGTGAGGCCCGCGATCTGCGTCCGCAGCTCGGCGCCCTCCGCGAGCGAGGAGCCCGTGTCGTACAGCAGCACCGCCCGCTCGCCCAGGACCAGTCCGACCGTGGCGTCCCAGCCGGGCAGCCGTCGCCGGCCCACCCCGTCCGCGAGCCGCTCCCATCCGTACGCTTCCCAATCCACGTCCATGGGGCGACGCTAACCGGTGGGGGCGTCGCCTCCTTGCCAGGAGCGACGCCCGCCGCCGTACACTGACCGGGGGATCGCTGGCACTCGGACAGGGCGAGTGCCAAAAGCGGAGCAACCGGAACGACGACGACAGCTGGAGGTGCGCACGATGCTCAGCGAACGCAGACTCGAGGTCCTGCGCGCCATCGTCCAGGACTACGTCGGGACGGAGGAGCCCGTCGGCTCCAAGGCGCTCACCGAGCGCCACAAGCTCGGCGTGTCACCCGCCACCGTGCGCAACGACATGGCGGTGCTGGAGGAGGAGGGGTTCATCGCCCAGCCCCACACCAGCGCCGGCCGGATCCCGACCGACAAGGGCTACCGGCTCTTCGTCGACCGGCTCGCCGGCGTCAAGCCGCTGTCGACGCCCGAGCGGCGGGCCATCCACAACTTCCTCGACGGAGCCGTCGACCTGGACGACGTCGTCGGGCGCACGGTCCGGCTGCTCGCGCAGCTGACCCGTCAGGTCGCCGTCGTCCAGTACCCCTCGCTGACGCGTTCGACCGTCCGGCACGTGGAACTGCTCTCGCTGGCCCCGGCCCGCCTGATGCTCGTGCTGATCACGGACACCGGTCGCGTCGAGCAGCGGGTCGTGGACTGCCCCGCGCCCTTCGGCGAGACCTCGCTCGCCGACCTGCGGGCCCGGCTCAACAGCCGGGTCGTCGGCCGCCGGTTCGCCGACGTGCCGCAGCTGGTGCAGGACCTCCCCGAGTCCTTCGAGGAGCTCGAGGACCGCGCCACGGTCTCGACCGTGCTCGCGACCCTCCTCGAATCCCTGGTCGAGGAGCACGAGGAGCGGCTGATGATCGGAGGCACCTCCAATCTCACCCGCTTCGGCCCCGACTTTCCCCTGATGATCAGGCCCGTCCTGGAAGCTCTGGAGGAGCAGGTCGTGCTTCTCAAGCTGCTGGGCGAGGCCAAGGAATCGGGCATGACCGTACGGATCGGGCACGAGAACGCCCACGAGGGGCTGAGCTCCACGTCCGTCGTCTCGGTCGGCTACGGTTCGGGCGGCGAGGCAGTCGCCAAACTCGGCGTGGTCGGACCGACCCGCATGGACTACCCCGGAACGATGGGAGCGGTACGCGCAGTGGCACGTTACGTCGGACAGATCCTGGCGGAGTCGTAAGTGGCCACGGACTACTACGCCGTACTCGGCGTGCGCCGCGACGCTTCCCAGGACGAGATCAAGAAGGCGTTCCGGAGGCTCGCCCGCGAGCTGCACCCGGACGTCAATCCCGATCCGAAGACGCAGGAACGCTTCAAGGAGATCAACGCCGCCTACGAGGTCCTCTCGGACCCGCAGAAGAAGCAGGTCTACGACCTGGGCGGCGACCCCCTCTCGGCCTCCGGCGGAGGCGGCGCGGGCGGCTTCGGGGCCGGCGGCTTCGGCAACTTCTCCGACATCATGGACGCCTTCTTCGGCACGGCCTCGCAGCGCGGACCGCGCTCGCGGACCCGCCGCGGCCAGGACGCCATGATCCGTCTGGAGATCGACCTCAACGAGGCGGCCTTCGGCACCACCAAGGACATCCAGGTCGACACGGCGGTCGTCTGTACGACCTGCTCGGGCGAGGGCGCCGCACCCGGCACCTCCGCGCAGACCTGTGACATGTGCCGCGGTCGTGGCGAGGTCTCCCAGGTCACCCGGTCCTTCCTGGGCCAGGTCATGACCTCGCGGCCCTGCCCGCAGTGCCAGGGCTTCGGCACCGTCGTCCCGACCCCGTGCCCCGAGTGCGCGGGCGACGGCCGGGTCCGCTCCCGCCGCACCCTCACCGTCAAGATCCCGGCCGGTGTCGACAACGGCACCCGGATCCAGCTCGCGGGAGAGGGCGAGGTCGGCCCCGGCGGCGGCCCCGCCGGCGACCTGTACGTCGAGATCCACGAGACGCCGCACGAGACCTTCCAGCGGCGCGGCGACGACCTGCACTGCACGGTCACCCTCCCGATGACGGCGGCGGCGCTCGGCACCAAGGTGCAGCTGCAGACCCTCGACGGCCTTGAGGAGATCGACGTCCGTCCGGGCACCCAGTCCGGTCAGTCGATCCCGCTGCACGGCCGGGGCGTCACCCATCTGCGGGGCAACGGCCGGGGTGACCTGATCGTGCACGTCGAGGTGCAGACGCCGGGCAAGCTGGACGCGGAGCAGGAGCGCCTCCTGCGCGAACTGGCCCAACTGCGCGGTGAGGAGCGGCCCACCGGCCAGTTCCAGCCCGGGCAGCAGGGCTTGTTCTCGCGCCTGAAGGACGCGTTCAACGGGCGGTAGGCGCTCTCGCGCCTGAAGGACGCGTTCAACGGGCGGTAGGCCCGTACGGACGAAGGGGCGGTGCCGTGATCACGCGGGCCGCCCCCTTCCCGTACCCGGCGCGCCTGTGGCTCCGGGGCCCGCCGGCCCCGCACCTGACGGACGAGCGGCATACGGATTCGGCCCCGAAGCGGGGTCATGACACGATGCCCATATGTCCACCAGCGCACTGAACGGTCTCTCTCGGTTTCCGATCGTGCAGGCCCCCATGGCGGGTGGCGGTTCCAGCCCCGAGCTCGTCGGAGCCGTGTGCGAGGCCGGGGCGCTCGGCTTCCTGGCCGGCGGGTACAAGACCGCCGGAGGCATGTACCAGGAGATCAAGCAGGTACGCGCGCTCACCTCGCGGCCCTTCGGCGTCAACCTCTTCCTGCCGCAGTCCGGGCGGGCCGCCGACCCGGCCGCCGTCGAGGTCTACCGCCACCAGCTCGCCGGCGAGGCCACCTGGTACGACACCCCGCTCGGCGAGACCGACGACAGCCGCGACGACGGCTACGACGGCAAACTGGCCATCCTCCTGGAGGACCCGGTCCCCGTCGTCTCCTTCACCTTCGGCTGCCCCGCGCCCGAGGCCCTCGCCGCCTTCGCCCGCGCCGGCACGTACACGATCGTCACCGTCACCTCCGCCGAGGAGGCCCTCGCGGCGCAGCTCGCCGGGGCCGAGGCCGTCTGTGTGCAGGGCGCCGAGGCCGGCGGACACCAGGGCACCTTCCGCGACGAGCCGGCCGACGACGACGCCCCCGGCACCGGGCTGCTCACCCTTCTCACCCAGGTCCGCGAGAGCGTCGCCCTGCCGATCCTCGCGACCGGCGGGATCATGCGGGGCGCGCAGATCGCCGCCGTCCTCGCGGCCGGGGCCGACGCCGCCCAGCTCGGCACGGCGTTCCTCTGCTGCCCCGAGTCCGGCGCCCACCCGCTCCACAAGCGGGCCCTGACCGACCCGCTGTTCACCCGGACCGCGTTCACCCGGGCCTTCACCGGACGCCCGGCGCGCGGCCTCGTCAACAGGTTCCTGCGCGAGCACGGGCCGTACGCCCCCGCCGCCTACCCCGAGATCCACCACCTCACCGCCCCGCTCCGCAAGGCCGCCGCAGCCGCCGGCGACGCCCAGGGCATGGCCCTGTGGGCCGGCCAGGGCCACCGGCTCGCCCGCGAACTCCCCGCCGGGCGGCTGGTCGAGGTGCTGGCCGCCGAACTCGACACCGCCCTCTCCGGCCAGGCCCACAGGAGCGCCTCATGACCGCACCCGTCTTCGTCGTCGACGCCGTTCCCGGCGCCGGGAACTTCCTCCTGGACGGCCCCGAGGGGCGGCACGCCGTCTCCGTGAAACGGCTGCGGGAGGGCGAGGAACTGGTCCTCGCCGACGGCCGGGGCCGCTGGGCGGCGTGCGTGGTGCTGACCGCCGAGGGCAAGGACCAGCTCACCGTGCGGGTCGACGAGGTCCATGAGGACCCCGAGGAGGAGCCCCGGATCACCGTCGTCCAGGCGCTGCCCAAGGGCGACCGTGGCGAACTCGCCGTCGAGACCATGACGGAGACAGGGGTGGACGCGATCGTGCCGTGGGCCGCCTCCCGCTGCATCACCCAGTGGAAGGGCGACCGGGGCCTCAAGGCGCTCGCCAAGTGGCGCTCCACCGCGCGCGAGGCAGGCAAGCAGTCGCGTCGCTCCCGGTTCCCCGAGGTCACCGATGCGATGACTACCAAGCAGGTCGCCGCCTTCCTCGCGGAGGCCGACTTCGCGGCCGTCCTGCACGAGGACCGCGACCACCCCAGCGGGGCGCTCGCCACCGCCGAACTCCCCGCGAAGGGCTCGGTCGTGCTGATCGTCGGCCCCGAGGGGGGCGTCTCCCCGGAGGAGCTGGCCGTCTTCGAGGCGGCCGGGGCGCGCCCGTACCGGCTGGGCCGCAGCGTGCTGCGCACCTCCACGGCCGGCACGGCGGCGACGGCACTGGTCCTGGGACGCACGGGACGCTGGAGCTAGCGGACGCCGGCCGGAGCGGGGACGGGGGCGGCGGCGCGTGGGCGATCCGGTGGCGCCGGACCCGGCGGCGCTTCCGTACGGACCCACGGTGGCGCGTACGCACGGAACCCGGTGGACGGCCGCCCCCGGCGGCTCCCTAGGCTGGCCCGCATGGCCGACGAGTCCCCCCTGATCCGCAGTCTGCGCGCCGCCGTGGCCGCCGCCCCCGGTGACGTACCCCTGCGCCTCCACTTCGCCGAACTCCTCCTCGCGGAGGGGCGCGCCGACGAGGCCGTCGCGGAGGCGGCCGTCGCCCTCCAGCACGCGCCCGGGGACGCGGACGCCCGCGCGCTGATGATGCGGGCGATGGGGATGCCGCCGGCTCCCGTGACGGCACCCGCACCCGCCCCCGAAGAGCCCGTACAGCCGGAAGCCCCCTCGGCCACACGCCCGGAGGCTCCCACCGCCCAGCCCCCCGCCTTCGACTGGGCCGCCGCCGAGCAGCAGGTCCAGGACGTCGTCGGACCCCGGTTCCTGGAGGACCCGCAGGCCGCCGACGGCGAGGGGGCCGCCGGGGACGCCGCCGCCTGGGACGTCGACGCGCCGGGCTCCGTGCGCCTCGCCGACGTCGGCGGGATGGAGGAGGTCAAGGACCGGCTCGAAGCCGCCTTCCTCGCCCCGATGCGCAACCCCGAACTCCGCAAGCTGTACGGCAAGTCGCTCCGCGGCGGCCTGCTCCTCTACGGGCCGCCCGGCTGCGGCAAGACGTTCATCGCGCGGGCCGTCGCGGGCGAACTCGGCGCGAACTTCCTCACCGTCTCGCTCTCCGACGTCCTCGACATGTGGATCGGGGCCTCCGAGAAGAACATCCACGACATCTTCGAGACCGCCCGCCGCCAGGCCCCCTGCGTGGTCTTCCTCGACGAGCTGGACGCCCTCGGCGCCAAGCGCTCCCGCTCCCACCACAGCGGTCTGCGCAATGTCGTCAACCAGCTCCTCACCGAACTGGACGGCATCGCGAGCGGCGCCGGCAACGAGGGCGTCTTCGTGCTCGCCGCCACCAACGTGCCCTGGGACGTGGACATCGCCCTGCGCCGCCCCGGCCGCCTGGACCGCACCCTGCTGGTGCTGCCGCCGGACGCCACCGCCCGCGAGTCGATCCTCCGCTACCACCTGCGCGAGCGCCCCATCGAGGCCGTCGACCTCGGCAAGCTCGTCAAGGCCACCGAGGACTTCTCCGGCGCCGACCTCGCGCACGTCTGCGAGACGGCCGCCGAGGCCGCCCTTCTGGACTCCGCCCGCAGCGGTTCCGTACGCCTCATCTCCACCAAGGATCTGCTCGGCGCGGCCAAGCAGATCAAGCCGTCCACGGAGCCGTGGTTCGCCGCCGCCCGGAACGTCGCCATGTTCGCCAACGAGGGCGGCCTGTACGACGACCTCCTCGCCCACCTCAAGCGGAAGCGCAAGCTGTGACCGCCCCGACCGCGCTCCGGCGCGCCGAGGCCCTCTACGACACCGGGCGGTACGCGCAGGCCGGGGAGCTCGTCGCCCAGCACCTGGCGACCGAACCGGAGGACGCCGAGGCCCTCGTCCTGCTCGCCCGCTGCCACCACCGGGCCGAGGATCACCCCGCCGCCCTGGACGCCGTGGACCGGGCGCTGCGCGCCGAACCCGAGCTGCTCATGGGCTGGCTGATGCGGGTGCAGATCCTGCTGGGCCTGCGCCGCTTCCCGGAGGCGGAGGCCTCCGCCCGGCACGCCGTCGAGCTCGCCCCGCAGTTCTGGGGCAGCCACTACGCCCTCGGCACCGCCCTCGCCCAGTTCGCGGAGCACGCGCACACGCCCGCGCGTACCGTCGCGGCGTACGAGGCGGCGCGGACCGCCGTGAACCTCGGCCCCGAGGAGGACGCGGCCCACTTCCTGGTGGGGCTCACCGCCCAGCGCCGGGGCGACCACGCCACCGCGCAGCGGGCGTACGAGACGACGCTGCGGCTCAACCCGCAGAGCAGCGAGGCGCACAACAACCTGTCGCTGCTGCGGCTGCGGCGCCGCTGGTTCCGGCGCGGGGCGTGGACCCAGGCAGCCGAGGGCTTCGTCGCCTCCGCCGCGCTCGACCTCCAGGACCGCAAGGCCCGCTACAACCTGGAGGCCATGGCCTGGAACACCGTCGCCGGGGCCCGTTGGGTGGCCCTGCTCGGCTTCATCGCCTCGACGTTCGGCGCCGCCGCCGTCCGGAGCGGGGCGACCGGCGCGGAGGCGGTCGTGCCGCTGGTGACCGGGGCGGCCGTGCTCGTCGGCGCCTGGGGCGGCTGGGTGCTGTGGATGGGCCGCCGGGTGCCGCCCCGGCTGCGCCGCCCGCTGTTCCTGGTGGCGCGCTCCTGCCGGCCGGTGATCGCGATGGCCACCGCCGTGGGTCTGCTCGGGCTCTACTCGGTGGTGTCCATGGCCCTGTGGTCGTTGGGCACGGGCGCCGTCGGCGGACTGGGGACGCCGCTGTTCTGGGGCGTGATCATCACGTACTGGGTGAGCCGCTCGGCGCTGAACCGGCGCGCGCCCAAGGACTGACCGGGGACGCGGTGGTGTCGGAGGCGGCCGATAGCATGCGCGTGTACTGACCGACGGAGTCGAGGAGGACCGGGCCATGGCCGGAGAGCCGCAGGGCGACTGCCTGTTCTGCAAGATCGTGGCGGGTGACGTGCCCGCGACGCTCGTGCGGGAGACCGAGACGACCGTCGCGTTCCGCGACATAAACCCGCAGGCGCCCACCCACGTCCTCGTGATCCCGCGCCTCCACTACCCGGACGCGGCCTCCCTGGCCGCCGCCGCGCCGACCGTCGCCGCCGACATGCTGCGCGAGGCGGGCGAGGTCGCGGCGCAGGACGGCGTCGACGGCAGCGGTTTCCGGATCGTGTTCAACACCGGCGCCGGAGCGGGCCAGACCGTCTTCCACGCCCACGCGCACGTGCTGGGCGGGCGCGGCCTCAACTGGCCCCCCGGCTAGAGCGGGACGCGCGCACGTGTCCGTACGCGAACTGGTCGTGCTCGGGACCGCCAGCCAGGTCCCGACCCGGCACCGCAACCACAACGGCTATCTGCTGCGCTGGGACGGGCAGGGCATCCTCTTCGATCCCGGCGAGGGCACCCAGCGGCAGATGCTGCGGGCCGGGGTCGCCGCCCACGACATCGACCGGATCTGCGTCACGCACTTCCACGGCGACCACTCGCTGGGCCTGGCCGGGGTGATCCAGCGGATCAACCTCGACCAGGTCCCGCACCCGGTCACCGCGCACTACCCGGCGAGCGGGCAGCACTTCTTCGAGCGGCTGCGGTACGCCACGGCCTACCGCGAGACCGTGCGGCTGGCAGAGGCGCCGGTCGGCGCCGACGGTCCGCTCGCCGTCACCGACGCGTACACGCTCGACGCGGCCCGGCTCTCGCACCCCGTCGAGTCCTACGGCTACCGGCTCACCGAGCCCGACGGGCGCCGCATCCTGCCCGAGCGGCTCGCCGCGCACGGCATCGAGGGCCCCGACGTGGGCCGGATCCAGCGCGAGGGCGTCCTGGACGGGGTGACCCTCGACGAGGTCAGCGAGGTCCGGCGCGGCCAGCGCTTCGCCTTCGTCATGGACACCCGCCTCTGCGACGGGGTGCACGCCCTCGCCGAGGGCGCCGACATGCTCGTCATCGAGTCGACCTTCCTCGACGAGGACGTCCGGCTCGCGACCGACCACGGCCATCTGACGGCCGGACAGGCCGCCGCCGTCGCCCGGGACGCGGGCGTACGGCATCTCGTGCTGACCCACTTCTCGCAGCGCTACGCCGACCCGGAGGAGTTCGAGCGGCAGGCGCGGGCGGCCGGGTTCGACGGCGAGCTGAGCATTGCCAAGGACCTCATGAGGGTCCCCGTACCGAAGAGATAGAGCACCACCCATGCACCTCCCGGTGGGCCTTCCCAAGGCCGAACTGCACCTCCACATCGAAGGCACCCTCGAACCCGAGCTGGCCTTCGCCCTCGCCGCGCGGGGCGGCGTCACCCTGCCGTACGCGGACACCGCCGCCCTGCGCGAGGCGTACCGTTTCAGCGACCTCCAGTCCTTCCTGGACCTGTACTACGACCTGATGGCGGTCCTGCGCACCGCCGAGGACTTCACCGAACTCGCCGACGCCTATCTGGAGCGGGCCGCCGCCCAGGGCGTCCGGCACGCCGAGATCTTCTTCGACCCGCAGGCGCACACCGCCCGCGGCGTCCCGATCGGCACCGTGATCGAGGGCCTGAGCGCCTCCCTCGCCCGTTCCGAGGAGCGGTACGGGATCTCCACCCGGCTCATCATGTGCTTCCTGCGCGACGAGTCGGCCGAGTCGGCCCTCGCGACCCTGGAGGCCGCGAAGCCGTATCTGGACCGGATCACCGGCGTCGGCCTCGACTCGGCGGAGGTCGGCCACCCGCCGGCCAAGTTCCGCGAGGTGTACGAGGCCGCCGGGGCGCTCGGGCTGCGCAAGGTCGCCCACGCGGGCGAGGAGGGCCCGGCGGAGTACGTCCGGGAGGCGCTGGACGTCCTCGGCGTGGAGCGGATCGACCACGGCCTGCGGTGCATGGAGGACCCGGAGCTCGTCGGCCGGCTGGCCCGCGAGCGGGTGCCGCTCACACTCTGCCCCCTGTCGAACGTACGGCTGCGGGTCATCGACACCCTGGCCGACCACCCGCTGCGGACGATGATGGCGGCGGGGCTGCTCGTCACCGTGAACTCGGACGACCCGGCGTACTTCGGGGGGTACGTGGGGGACAACTTCGAGGGGGTGCGGGAGGCGTTGGGCCTGGAGCCGGAACAGCTCCGCGAGCTGGCCCGCAACTCGTTCCTGGCCTCGTTCCTGGAGGACGACGAGCCCCGCAGGGAGCGGTACCTCGCGGAGGTGGAGGCGTACGAGTTCCCGGGCCGGTGACCCGGGCGTACCCGCGTCCGGCGGCCCGGACGGACCTCTGGGGCCTGTCTTCGGATCAGGCTCTAGCCCCGGTCGCTCGGCCTCGCCAGACGGAGGGTCGCCTTCGTCAGGCGGCGGCGGCCCGGGGTCGCCGGGAGTGGGATCGGGGCCAGCCGGGCTTCCGGGGCGCCCATCTGGGGGACCGTGGGCGGGGTCGCCGCCGCCGTGCCCGCCAGGACCGCCGCCGGGGCGCCGCCCCTGCGGTGGATCGAGCCCGGCACCAGCGGACGGCCGGAGGCATGGCGGGCGACCGCCGTCATCGGGGCGGCGACGAGCAGGAGCAGTGCGCACAGGACCATGCCCATGCCCGGGTAGCCGGCGCCCTCCGAGAGGAGGCTGCCCGTCACCGGGCCGCAGGCCACGCCCAGGGAGGACGCCGAGCCGACCAGGACGGCCCACCGGCCGCGAGGGTCGAGGGAGGCGGCCAGGCCCAGGAGGTACGACAGGACCACCGGGTAGACGGCGTTCCACAGGATCTCGCCGGTCGCGAACGACGCCAGGTCCCCGGCGGCCGAGCTGAGCAGCACACAGCCCGCGATGAGGACCGTGCCCACCCCGATCGGCACGGCCCGGCCGAGGCGCGAGCCCAGCGCACCGGCCGCCGTGACCCCCGCCAGGCCCGCGCCGAGCGCCGCCGCGAAGACCGCGCCGACGGTGACCTCGGAGAGTCCCGCCTGGGAGAGGCCGATACGGCCGCTCACACCCCACAGGGCGTTCTGCGCGAGGGACCAGCAGAGGATGCCCGCGGCGAGGACGACCCCCGCCCCGCGGTACGGCAGCGGGCCCGTCGGCGCGGTCCGCCGTTCCACCCCCTCACGCGCGCGCGTGACGCCCGGCAGCCGGTTCGTCAGCGGCCACACCAGGGCCGCCGCGCAGGCGATGGCCAGCAGCGGCGGGGCGTGACCGCCCGCCAGGTGCGGCAGGGTCAGATACAGGCCGCCCGCCGTGGCCGAGACCGTCAGCAGGCCGAGCGTGGCCGCCCGGTGCGGGTCCCGCTGCCCGGCGATCCCGGCGGCGGCCACCGCCGTCGCCGTGCCCGAGCCGAAGCCGCCGAGCACCGCGCCCGCCACCACCAGCGGGACGAGGCCGGTCGCGGCGGCGGAGCCGTATCCGACGGCCATCGCGAGCAGGCCCGCGCGGGCCGCCCGGCGCGGTGCGATCCGGTCCCCGCGCGCGGCGAGGGCGAAGCCGGCCGAGGAGGAGCCGAGGAGCAGGACGGAGCCGACGAGGCCCGCCTGCGCGGGGCTGAGGCCGAGCCCGGCGGAGAGCCGGCCGACGACGGTCGGCAGCAGGTAGGGGGCGAGGTATCCCGCCGTGAAGAGGGCGACGAGGGCGACGAGAGCCCCCGGGACGCGCGGGCGCGACGACATGGGCGTTCCAGGAACTGAACAGGGAAATGAGATGGGCGCCCGGTGATCCACGGGTCGCGGCACCATGTGTATCAAGCATCCGAGTGGGCGGAGAAGACGGTATCCCCCGATTCGGCCTGTGATACAGGTCACAATCGGTTTGGGGTCGGAACGGCGAGGGAACGCGCGACGTCCGCGTCGCGTCACCCCCGTCCCTCCACCCCCATCGGGCACACTGTCCAGACCGGCACCACGGTGCCGGTCCAGCGCACCACGACCGGGGAGTCCGCCGTGACCACAGCAAGGGGAGACCAGCCGCAACACGACGCCGGGGTCGACCCGTTGGTGCGCCTGCGCGAACCCACCGACCCCGCCTGCGACGTCTTCCTCACCGGCACCGTCTTCCTCGACATCATCTTCACCGGCCTCGACAGCGCCCCCGTCCGCGGCACCGAGTCCTGGGCCCGCGGCATGGGCTCCAGCCCCGGCGGCGTCGCGAACATGGCCACCGCCCTCGCCCGGCTCGGCCTGCGCACCTCGCTCGCCGCCGCCTTCGGCGACGACCACTACGGCGAGTACTGCTGGGACGCCCTCGAACAGGGCGAGGGCATCGACCTGTCGCTCTCCCGCACCGTCCCCGGCTGGCACTCCCCGGTCACTGTCTCCATGGCCTACGAGGGCGAGCGGACGATGGTCTCCCACGGCCACGAGGCCCCCCACCTGGACGGCGCCCTGCCCGCCTACCCGCCCCACGCGCGCGCGGCCGTCGCCTCCCTGGTCCCCGGCCGCTCCGAGGAGTGGGTCGCCCGGGCCGCCCGCGGCGGCGCCAAGGTCTTCGCCGACGTCGGCTGGGACGACACCGGCCACTGGGACCTCGCCGGGCTCACCGACCTCGCCCACTGCGAGGCCTTCCTGCCCAACGCCACCGAGGCGATGCGCTACACCCGCACCGACTGCCCCCGAGCCGCCGCCCGCGCCCTCGCGGACAAGGTCCGCTACGCCGTCGTCACCCTCGGTTCCGAGGGCGCCTACGCCGTCGACGGCGCCACCGGTGAGACCGCCGAGGTCCCCGCCATCCAGGTCTCCGCCCTCGACCCGACCGGCGCCGGGGACGTCTTCGTCGCCGGATTCGTCACCGGCACCCTCGCCGACTGGCCGCTCGCCGACCGCCTCGCCTTCGCCGGCCTCACCGCAGCCCTCTCCGTCCAGGAGTTCGGCGGCTCCCTCTCCGCCCCGACCTGGGGCGAGATCGCCGCCTGGTGGCAGCACGTCCAGGGGCACGCCATGCAGGACCCCGAGACCCTGCGCGACCGCTACGCCTTCCTGGAGCGCCTCCTGCCCGCCCCCGCCCGCCCCTGGCCGCTGCGCAGGGCGGTGCCGACGATCGGCTTCCGGGCGGCCGCCCCGTAAATCCCTACGGCCTGTCGGTGCCGAGTCGTAGGCTTGGAGATCCAGAGGTTGTCGAGCGGCGAGAACCCTGCAACGGGAGGTATGCGCAGGCTTAGTGCCGGCCCATGACTCAGACACCCACAACCCATGACGGGGCGTCCCGCGACGGAGCGCCCGACCAGGCCCGCGCCCACTTCACCGTCCCCGCCAAGCACCCGATGGTGACCATCCTCGGCTCAGGCGATTCGCTGCTCCGCGTCATCGAGCGGTCGTTCCCCGGGACCGACATCCATGTCAGGGGCAACCAGGTCAGCGCGGTCGGCGACGCGGCGGATGTCGCGCTGATCCAGCGCCTGTTCGACGAGATGATGCTGGTGCTCCGCACCGGTCAGCCGATGACGGAGGACGCGGTGGAACGCTCCATCGCCATGCTGCGGGAGGAGACCGGGGACGCGGCCGTCGAGACGCCGTCCGAGGTGCTCACCCAGAACATCCTCTCCAACCGGGGCCGCACGATCCGCCCCAAGACGCTCAACCAGAAGCGGTACGTCGACGCGATCGACAAGCACACGATCGTCTTCGGCATCGGCCCCGCCGGTACCGGAAAGACCTATCTGGCCATGGCCAAGGCGGTCCAGGCCCTGCAGTCCAAGCAGGTCACCCGGATCATCCTGACCCGCCCGGCCGTCGAGGCGGGCGAGCGCCTCGGCTTCCTGCCCGGCACGCTCTACGAGAAGATCGACCCGTACCTGCGCCCGCTCTACGACGCGCTGCACGACATGCTCGACCCGGACTCGATCCCCAAGCTCATGGCGAGCGGGACGATCGAGGTCGCGCCGCTGGCCTACATGCGCGGCCGGACGTTGAACGACGCGTTCATCATCCTCGACGAGGCGCAGAACACGAACCCCGAGCAGATGAAGATGTTCCTCACCCGCCTCGGCTTCGACTCGAAGATCGTCATCACCGGTGACGTCACCCAGGTCGACCTGCCGAACGGGACGAAGAGCGGTCTGCGGCAGGTGCGCGACATCCTGGAAGGCGTCCAGGACGTCCACTTCTCGACGCTCACGTCGCAGGATGTCGTCCGGCACAAGCTCGTCGGCCGTATCGTCGACGCGTACGAGCAGTACGACAGCCGCAACGGGCTGAGACATTAGACGAGAGAAGTACAAGAGCACCATGTCGATCGACGTCAACAACGAGTCCGGTACCGAGGTCGACGAGCAGGCGATCCTCGACATCGCCCGCTACGCGCTCGCGCGCATGCGCATCCACCCGCTCTCCGAGCTCTCGGTGATCGTGGTGGACACGGAGGCCATGGAGCAGCTCCACATCCAGTGGATGGACCTGCCGGGCCCGACGGACGTCATGTCCTTCCCGATGGACGAGCTGCGCCCGCCGGCGAAGGACGACGAGGAGCCCCCGCAGGGTCTCCTCGGCGACATCGTGCTCTGCCCCGAGGTCGCCACCCAGCAGGGCAAGGACGCGCCGACGGAGCACTCCATGGACGAGGAGCTCCAGCTGCTCACCGTCCACGGTGTGCTCCACCTCCTCGGCTACGACCACGAGGAGCCCGAGGAGAAGGCCGAGATGTTCGGCCTCCAGGCGGCGATCGTCGACGGCTGGCGCGAGGAGAAGGGCCTGACCGGCCCGTCCCCCGCGCCGACCGTCTCCTGACCCCGATGGACGTTTCGCTCGTCCTCGGGGCGGTCGCCCTGGTCGTCGTGGCCTGGCTGGCCGCGTGCGCCGAGGCCGGTCTCGCCCGCGTCTCCAGCTTCCGCGCCGCCGAGGCCGTACGGTCGGGGCGGCGCGGGGCCGCGAAGCTCGCCCAGGTCGCCGCCGACCCGACCCGCTACCTCAACGTGGCGCTGCTCGTCCGCGTCGCCTGCGAGATGGCCGCCGGCGTCCTCGTCACCTACGTCTGTCTGGAGGCCTTCCCGGAGACCTGGGAGGCGCTGCTCGTCGCGATCGCCGTGATGGTCCTGGTCTCGTACGTGGCCGTGGGCGTCTCGCCGCGCACGATCGGCCGCCAGCACCCGCTGAACACGGCGACGGCCGCCGCGTACGTACTGCTGCCGCTCGCCAGGGTCATGGGCCCGATCCCGCAGCTGCTGATCCTCATCGGCAACGCGCTGACCCCCGGCAAGGGCTTCCGCAAGGGCCCGTTCGCCTCCGAGGCGGAGCTGCGGGCCATGGTGGACCTCGCCGAGCAGGAGTCGCTGATCGAGGACGAGGAGCGCCGCATGGTGCACTCCGTCTTCGAGCTGGGCGACACCCTCGTGCGGGAGGTGATGGTGCCCCGGACCGACCTCGTCTGCATCGAGCGGTACAAGACGATCCGTCAGGCCCTCACGCTCGCGCTGCGCTCCGGCTTCTCCCGTATCCCCGTCACCGGGGAGAACGAGGACGACATCGTCGGCATCGTGTACCTCAAGGACCTGGTCCGCAAGACGCACATCAACCGGGACTCCGAGGCGGACCTGGTGTCCACCGCGATGCGGCCGGCCGCCTTCGTGCCCGACACCAAGAACGCCGGTGACCTGCTGCGCGAGATGCAGCAGGAGCGCAAACACGTCGCCGTCGTCATCGACGAGTACGGCGGCACGGCCGGCATCGTCACCATCGAGGACATCCTCGAGGAGATCGTCGGGGAGATCACCGACGAGTACGACCGGGAGCTGCCGCCGGTGGAGGACCTCGGCGAGGACCGCCGCCGGGTGACCGCGCGCCTCGACATCGGGGACCTCGGCGAGCTGTACGGCCTGGGGCCCGACGAGTACGACGACGAGGACGTGGAGACCGTCGGCGGGCTGCTCGCGAAGGCGCTGGGCCGGGTCCCGATCGCCGGTGCGAAGGCGGTCGTGGAGCTGCCGGACGGGCGTTCGCTGCGGCTGACGGCGGAGTCCCCGGCCGGTCGGCGGAACAAGATCGTCACCGTTCTCGTGGAACCGCTGGAACCGGAGGAGAGCCCGGAATGACCCCCGACGAGCTGCGCGCCTTCTGTCTGGACTTCAACGACGCGACGGAGGAGTTCCCGTTCGGTCCTGACGTCTCCGTCTTCAAGGTCGCGGGGAAGGTGTTCGCGCTCTCGTGGCTCGGGTCCGAGCCGCTGCGGGTCAATCTGAAATGCGATCCGGACGACGCCGTACGGCTCCGCGAGGAGTATCCGGCGATCGTCCCCGGCTATCACATGAGCAAGCGCCACTGGAACACGGTGGGCGTGGGAGAGCTCCCGGACCGCATGGTCCGGGAGCTCGTCGAGGACTCGTACGACCTCGTCGTCGCCGGTCTTCCGAAGGCGGTACGGCTCCGCCTCGACCGCCCCTGAGTCACCGGCGCCGCAGTCCGACGCCGACCAGGAGCGCGGTGCCGAGCAGGATCGCCGCGTCGAGCAGGAGGACCGTGCGGACGCCGCCGTAGAGGTTCCCGCCGGTGGTGGCGAGGACGCCGAGCAGGGGGATGCCGACGGTGAGGCCGACCTGCTGGGTGGTGGTCACCAGGCCGGTGGCCAGACCCTGCTCCTCGTTCGGGACGCCGGAGGTGACGGTCAGTCCGTACGAGACGATCGCGCCGAGGTGGAACATCGAGGCCACCGAGACGGCGACGGTCGCCAGGACCGCGCCCGACTCCTGGCCCACGCCGAGCAGCCCGGCCGTCAGGACGCCCTGTCCGACGAGGGAGCCGACGAGGGTGCGGCGGGCGCCGAGCCGGCCGATCACCTTCGGCGCGAGCATGCCGGCCACGACCGACACCACGCCCTGCACACCGAAGATCAGGCCGGTCTGGAAGGCCGACAGGTCCAGCGTCTCCTGGAAGTACAGGGTCAGGACGAAGACGACGGTCGACATCATCGAGAAGGTGACCAGACCGCCCAGGTTGCCGAAGGCGACCGTGCCCCGGCGCAGCATCGGCAGGGAGACCAGCGGGGCCGCGTGCCGGGACTCGACCCGCACGAAGACCGCGAGCAGCAGCAGGCCCGCCACCAGGGTGACCAGCACGTCGGCGTCGCCGAAGCCGCGCTGGGCGGCCGTCGACAGGGCGTAGATCAGGGCGAGCAGACCGCCGGTGACGGTGACCGCGCCGGGCACGTCGAGCCGGGGCCGGTCGGGGGTGCGGGACTCGGGGAGCAGTCCGGGGGCCAGCGGCAGCACGATCACGCTGAACAGGGCGAGCAGGCCCATGGTGGAGCGCCAGCCGAGGGTGTCGGTCATGACGCCGCCGAGGACCATGCCGACGGTGAACCCGAGTGAGAGCAGGGTGCCGGAGATGCCGAGCGCCCGGTCGCGCAGCGGGCCCTCGGGGAAGGTCGTGGTCAGCAGGGACATGCCGGTGGGCACGATCGCGGCGGCGCCGATGC
The DNA here is from genome assembly GCF_040297565.1 of Streptomyces sp. NPDC001728. Lineage (NCBI taxonomy): Bacteria > Bacillati > Actinomycetota > Actinomycetes > Kitasatosporales > Streptomycetaceae > Streptomyces > Streptomyces sp. NPDC001728. The sequence continues at coordinate 264,004 of NZ_JBEOZK010000009.1, read as the reverse complement.
CCTGGAGGGCGCGTCCGGTGAGGAAGGCGGCCGGGTTCCAGGCGAAGGTGGCGAGCAGCGAGGCCGCGCCGAAGAGGGCGAGCCCGGCGAGGAACAGCTTCTTGCGTCCGTAGAGGTCGCCGATGCGTCCGAAGAGGAGCAGGAAGCCGCCCGAGGGGAGGGCGAAGGCGGTGACGGCCCACTGGAGGGCGGACTGGCCGAGGCCGAGGTCGGCGCCTAGGACGGGCAGGGCCACGTTCAGGACGGAGAAGTCCAGCGCGACCATGAACTGGGCGGCGCAGAGCACGAAGAGGATGAGGCGGGTGCGGCCGGTGAGGGCCGGGGGAGCGGCCGGGGCGCCGGAGGCGGTGGGGGCGGTCGGGGGTGAGGTCGTCGTTGCCATGCCCCCACCCTCGGCGTCCGGGAACAACGCTGGGGAGCGGGAACTTATCCTGTTGGTCGTACCACCAGGCATCCAGGGGGAGGAAGCACACGTGGCCACCGCTCCCGAGAGCACCACGATGAAGCAGCACCGGCTGGGCGAGCTGCGCGAGTTCCTGATGAGCCGCCGGGCCCGGGTGAGCCCGGCCGAGGCGGGGCTGCCGGACGGCGGCGCTCGGCGCCGCACGCCGGGGCTGCGCCGGGAGGAGGTCGCGGTCCTCGCGGGCGTCGGGGTCTCCTGGTACCAGTGGCTGGAGCAGGGCCGGGACATCACGGTCTCGCCGCAGGTGCTCGACTCGGTGGCGCGGGTGCTGCGGCTGAGTCCGGCGGAGCGGCGCCATCTGTACGTCCTGGCGGCGCTGAACCCGCCGGCCCCGCAGACGGCCCCGGAGGACCGGGACATGTGCGAGGGGCTGCGGCGGCTCATCGACGCGTGGATGCCGTATCCGGCGCACATCATGGACGCCTACTGGAACACCATCCTGTACAACGACGCGGCGTCGATCGTGCTCGGGATGCGGCCGGAGATCTCGCAGAACTGCCTGGTGAACTTCTTCACCGATCCGCTCTACCGCGCGCGCGTGGGGTACTGGGAGGGGCTCGCGCCGAGGGTCGTCGCGCAGTTCCGCTCGGCCTGCTCGGAGTGCCCGGACGACGAGGGCTTCCGCGCGGTGGTCGAGGAGCTCAAGGAGCTGAGCCCGGAGTTCGTGGAGCTGTGGGAGCGGCGGGACATCCTGCCGGGTGGCCAGAACCGCAAGGAGCTGACGCATCCGCTGGTCGGCGCGCTGTTCGTGGAGGCGACGCAGCTCAGGGTCCCGGCCCGGCCGGACCTGGTGATCGTGATGCACACGCCGCTGCCGGAGGCGGGCACGGCGGAGAAGCTGGAGTGGCTGGTGTCGCCGGAGGGCCGCCGGGGAGCGATGTACCCGGTCGCGGGCTGATCACAGGGGCGGACGGACCGGTCGCGGGCTGATCCCCCGGGCGGACGGACCGGTCGCGTGGTGAGACGCCGGGCGGTCGCGGGCTGAGACCGGACCCGGGCCCGTCCCGGCCTCGACCTATGCTCAGGGCATGACACTCAGCAGCGAGCACGGCGACCTCGGCGCCGAGGACCTCAAGATCATCACGCTGGCGCGGAGCGCCCGCGCGCGCAACGGCGTGCCCGAGGGGGCCGCGGTGCGCGACGAGACCGGGCGTACGTACGTGGCGGGCACGGTGGAGCTGGAGTCGCTCCGCCTGAGCGCGCTGCGGACCGCGGTCGCCATGGCGGTGGCCAGCGGCGCCCGGTCGCTGGAGGCGGCGGCCGTCGTGTCGAACGCCGGGGCCGCCTCGGACGAGGACCGCGCGGCGGTACGGGACCTCGGCGGCCCGGAGACCCCGGTGCTGCTCGCGGGCCCGGACGGACAGCTGCGCGCGGCGGTCACCGCGGGCTGAACCGAGCGGCGAGATCAGGACACGGAGGGCCCGGCGGAGAGCCGGGCCCTCCGTGTCTTTGTGTGTTTGTGAAGGATCACCGCGTCTTCTCTTGCCTTCCCCGGCGGTCTGCGTCTCAATGAACACCGGTTCGTCCGACGGACCGTCAGATCTCCACCATTCACGCAGTGTCCGCACCCCTGCGTTCGTCATCGGAAGGGGTTCGAACTCGCCATGAGAAGCAGAAGCACCTTAGGGACCGTCGCGGTCCTCGCCGGCGGCATCGCCGCCGCCTCGCTGGCCTTCGCTCCGACGGCCGCCGCCGTGGCGCCGGGGACGGCCACGGCGACGTACGACTGCGGAAGCTGGGGCGGTGGCACCGCCACCCTCACGGCCACGCAGAGCGGCACCGCCGCGACCATCACCGTCACCTCCGCCGTCACGACGCCGATCGCGGTCGGCGCCGACACGATCAGCTCGACCCTGACGCTGGCCAAGGGCGGCGGCGGCACCCGGGTCTTCACCGGGAAGAAGAACCCGGCGCTCGCTGCCGGGCAGTCCGTGGTCATGGGTCCGCTGAGCGGGACCGTGGCCTCGGGTGACAGCCTCAACTCGTACTTCGCGGGTGTCGCCCTCAAGATGGTGATCTTCGGGGTCACGGTGAACTGCGACGCGGTGACCTCGCAGTCGCCCGGCCCGTTCGTGTTCAGCTGAGCCCTGCCCCAACCGGACCGGTGTCGCCTTCGGGCGGCACCGGTCTCCGTCGTGTTCCGGGGCGATGACCTGGGGAAACGCCGAAGCCGACGATCTTGACATTATCTGATGGGTCATCAGTCGATGTCTTTCGCTTGCATTGACTTCTTTTCGCCGGCGGCCGTCAATGGCGCCCACTCATTCCTCAGGAGGGGGCACTCCCATGGCACTCACCCGATCCCGGGCGGCGGCCCGAAGACGGCGCTGGACCGCCGTCCTCGGCGCCACCGCCCTCGCGGTCGTCGGCGGCGGCGCCGTCGCCGCCCCGGCCGGCGCGACAAGCACCTCCGTGGAGGTGCAGTTCCCCACGCGCTGCGTCCCGCCGCCGATCGCCGGCATCCCGGCCATCGAGGGCACGACCACGTCCGCGATCACGGTCGACAAGTCGGCGCCCAAGGTCGGCGACACGGTGACCGTCACCTACACGATCACCAAGCCCGCCGCGTCCAACCCGGTCGACCTGGCCCTCCCGGCCGACATCATGACGCCGAGCGGAAAGGTCGTCCTCGGCGGCGCCCAGTCCGGCGCCGTGACCGTCACCGGACCCAAGAAGAACCCGCCGGTCCCCGGCAAGGGCTCCTTCCCGGCCTTCTCCATGACCGGCACCTTCACGGTCACCGAGGCCGGATCGATCACCCTGTCGCCCGGCGACTACAACATCCACACCAGCTACCTGATGGAGCTGGACACCCCCTGTACGGTGCTCAACCCGCCCGCCCCGGTCTCCGAGACGGTCGTCGCGAGCCCCGTCACCAGCCCCAACGCCCGGACGCTCCAGCTCGACAACGCCTCCGGTGACCCCGGGGTCCGGGTGACCGTCAGCGGCGCCAAGTTCACCCCGCTCACCGAGGTCACCGTCGTCGGCCGGGCCGGCGGCGCGGAGACCGCGGACCGGATGACCGTCACGACCGACAGCGAGGGCGCCTTCGCCGCCCGTCTGAAGGTCAACGACGCGGCGACCACCGGGGTCGTGGCGTACGAGGGCGCGGCCTGGGACCCGGAGAAGGGTGCCGGACCCGCCGCGTACAAGGTCGTCGTCCCCGCTCCGCCGAACAGCCAGACGGTCACCGCGACCGTCACGGCCGGCGAGCTGTCCATGACGCAGGCCGGTGACGCCGTCCAGCTGTCCGCGGTCGACTTCGGCCAGGGCGGCGCGGCCACCGGAGCCCTCCAGACGGTGACGGTCAAGGACTTCCGCGGCGGCCCCGCGGGCTGGTCCCTGACCGGCAAGGTCACCGACTTCACCGGCCCCGGCGGCGCCATCGGCGCCGGGAACCTCAGCTGGACCCCGGCCTGCAGCGCCAAGGCGGGCAGCCCCAGCACCTGCGCGGCCGGTTCGGCCGGCCCGGTCGGCAGCGGCGGCGCGACCCTCGCCTCCACGCCGAACGGCGCCCTCACGGGCGGCGAGTTCACCGTCGACGCCGGGCTCTCCCTCGACGTCCCGGCGTTCACCGCGCCGGGCGCGTACGCGGGCGTGCTCACGCTGACCCTGTCCTGACCGCACAGCGGGCCGGGCGCGCACCCGGCCGGCCCGCTCCGATCCGCACCCCGGGGGTTCCGCACCGTGCGCGTCAAGCCGTACGTCCTCCTCCTGAGCGCCCTCCTCGTCCTCCTGGGCCTCGCGCCGGTCGCGCGGGCCGCCGAGAACGGCGAGTGGGCCGTCTACCCGGCCGCCGCGAAACTCGGCAGCCGCCCGTACTTCTTCCTCACCGCCGACCCCGGCTCCACGGTCACCGACCGGGTCACCGTCGCCAACAAGACCGCCGCGCCGCTCACCTTCCGGCTCTACGGGGCCGACGCCTACAACACCGACCGGGACGGCGGCTTCGCCGTCCGCACCCAGCGGGAGAAGCAGACCGGCGCGGGCGCCTGGATCAAGCCCGAGCGGACCCGGATCACCGTCCCGCCCGGCTCCGCCGTCACCGTCCCGTACACGCTGACCGTGCCCGCCGACGCCGACCCCGGCGACCACCCGGGCGCCCTCGTCGCCCTCGACGAGCGGATCAGCCCCGGCGCGAAGGGCTCCGTCGCCGTCGGCGTCCAGCGGGCCGTCGCCGCCCGCGTCTACCTCCGGATCAACGGGCCGACCGTGCCCGCCCTCGCCGTCGAGGACGTCACCCTCGACCAGGACCGGCCGCTGGTCCCCGGCACCCGGAGGAGCAGCGCCGTCGTCTCGTACACCCTGTACAACCGGGGCAACGTCACCCTCAGCCCCAAGGTCGTCCTCAAGGCGGAAGGGCTCTTCGGCCGCACCCTCCTCGACCGCGACCTGGCGAAGGTGCCGGCCGAGCTGCTGCCCCGGCAGAAGATCAGGCTCACCGAGCGGTGGGCCGGCTCGCCGCAGCTCGACTGGGGTGACGTCACCCTCACCGCGACCGCGAAGGACGTGAAGGAGACCGGCACGGTGTCCTTCCTGGCACTGCCCTGGCTCGCCGCCGGAACCCTGCTCGTCGGGGGTGCGGCGGGCGTCTTCGCCCTGCGGGTACGGCGCCTCCGGGCGGCCCCGGCGGACGCGGGTACGGACGCGAGTACCCACTGAGTGCGTGAGGCGGGCGCTCATCGGGGACAATGGCCCCCATGAGCGCTCGCAACCAAGAAACCGAAGCCGTCCACCGGGCCGGCTTCGCCTGCTTCGTAGGCCGCCCCAACGCGGGCAAGTCCACTCTCACGAACGCTCTGGTCGGCCAGAAGGTGGCCATCACCTCGAACCGGCCGCAGACCACCCGGCACACGGTGCGCGGCATCGTGCACCGCCCCGAGGCGCAGCTGATCCTGGTCGACACCCCCGGGCTCCACAAGCCGCGCACCCTCCTGGGCGAGCGGCTCAACGACGTGGTGCGCACCACCTGGGCCGAGGTCGACGTGATCGGCTTCTGCCTGCCCGCCGACCAGAAGCTCGGCCCCGGTGACAAGTTCATCGCCAAGGAACTGGCCGGGATCAAGAAGACCCCCAAGGTCGCGATCATCACCAAGACCGACCTGGTCGACTCCAAGACGCTCGCCGAACAGCTGATCGCCGTCGACCAGCTCGGCAAGGAGCTGGGTTTCGAGTGGGCGCAGATCGTGCCCGTCTCGGCCGTCGGCAACAAGCAGGTCCAGCTCGTCGCCGACCTGCTGATCCCGCTGCTCCCGGAGTCCCCGCCGCTCTACCCGGAGGGCGACCTCACGGACGAGCCCGAGCAGGTCATGGTCGCGGAGCTGATCCGCGAGGCCGCGCTCGAAGGCGTACGGGACGAGCTGCCGCACTCCATCGCCGTGGTCGTCGAGGAGATGATCCCGCGCGAGAACCGCCCGGCTGACCGGCCGCTGCTCGACATCCACGCCAACGTGTACATCGAGCGCCCCAGCCAGAAGGGCATCATCATCGGCCCGAAGGGCAGCCGCCTCAAGGAGGTCGGCATGAAGTCCCGCAAGCACATCGAGGCGCTGCTCGGCACCCCGGTCTTCCTGGACCTCCACGTGAAGGTCGCGAAGGACTGGCAGCGCGACCCGAAGCAGCTGCGGAAGCTGGGGTTCTAGGGAGACCCGCCACCCGTCCGGCAGGAGGACGGCGGTGAAGAGGGTCCCGAAGCAGCTGCGCAAGCTGGGTCCCTGAGAGCTTCTACGCGCCTTCCTTGAGGACCCTCGTGATGAGGGTCCTCTGCGCGTCCGAGAGGCGCGGGTCGCGGCAGCGGACCGTGACGCCGTCGACGGTGATCTCGTAGGCGAAGCCGTCCGGCACGCCCCGGCCCTCGTCGCCGCCCTCGTCGAGGACGGTCCCGGCCAGGGTGTGCCAGCCGTCCGCGTCCGGCCGGCCGGAGGTGTCCACCTCCGCCGACCGCTCGATGCCCGCGAAACCGCCCGTGCGCCGCACTCGAATCCGCATGGGCCCTGTCTACCAGCCGGTCAGTCGGTGGGCACCCCCACCGCGGACCAGGCCTTCAGAACGGCCTGGATCTCCTCCCCTTCGCCGTACCGCGCCTTCGCCGCCGCCACGGTGGCCGCCGCGAACTCGGAGAAGCGGGCCTCGGGGGTGAGCGTCCCGCCGGTCATCACGTCGTACCAGATCTGCCCGGTCCGCTCCCAGGCGCTGCCGCCCAGCTCGGTCGCGGCCAGGTAGAAGGCGTGGTTGGGGATGCCGGAGTTGATGTGCACCCCGCCGTTGTCGCGGCCGGTGCGCACGTAGTCGTCCATGTGGCCGGGCTGCGGGTCCTTGCCGAGGACGTCGTCGTCGTACGCGGTGCCCGGGGCCTTCATGGAGCGCAGCGCCGTCCCCTCCACGTTCGGGTGGAAGAGGCCCTCGCCGATGAGCCAGTCGGCCTGCCCGGCGGTCTGGCCGAGGGCGTACTGCTTCACGAGCGAGCCGAAGACGTCGGAGACGGACTCGTTGAGCGCGCCGGACTGGCTGAAGTACTCCAGGTTCGCCGAGTACTGGGTGAAGCCGTGGGCCAGCTCGTGGCCGATGACGTCCACGGGGAGGGTGAAGTCGAGGAAGATCTCGTTGTCGCCGTCGCCGAACACCATCTGCTCGCCGTTCCAGAAGGCGTTGCCGTAGTTCTCGTCGTAGTGGACGGAGGCGATCAGCGGCAGCCCGGAGCCGTCGATCGAGTCGTGCCCGAAGGCGTTCATGAAGAGCTCGAAGGTGGCGCCGAGGCCCGCGTACGCCCGGTTGACGGTGGCGTCACCGGTGGCCTCCTCGCCCTCGCCGCGGACCTTGACGCCGGGCAGGACCGTGCCCCGCTCGCAGTCGTGGACGGTGCGGTGCGGCCGGCCGGTCCCGGCGGGGGTGGGCGCGGTGCCGGGCAGCGGCAGGACCCGGAAGGTACGGGCCGAGGCGTCCGCGACGAGGGTGCGGCGGGCGGTCGCCGCGACGGCCGCGTTCGAGGAGCGCGCGAGGTGCTCCAGGAGGTGCGGGGGGACGATCGAGCAGAAGACAGGCGTGTGGGGAGTCATCTCCGCAATGTGGCACTGAGTGAGGCGCGTGTCACGGGATGAGACGAGGATTGGCGAAATGGAGTGATGCGTCACTGTTCGGCATTGACGCGGAGGCCGTCCCGCATACTGAAACAGGACGTCCGTCTCCGTCGTCCTGGGCTAGGCTGCCGCCATCATGCGTTTCGGGCTGCTTCTCCTTAGCTGCCGCGGCGAGGGCCTGTAGTCGTAGGCCGACCCCCTCCCCGCGGGACCTGGTGTTGCGTTCGACAGTCGGCCGTCCTTCTTGCTGGACCCGAGGAGCCCAACGCGATGACCCAGTCCCCGTTCGTCAGCCGCCCCACGCCGGTCACCAACGCGACGCAGCTGCAGAAGCCGTCCGGGATGCCGATCCACAAGTACGGCCGGTACGAGGCCGTGGAGATCCCCGACCGCACCTGGCCCGAGCAGCGCATCACCACGGCGCCCCGCTGGCTGTCCACCGACCTGCGTGACGGCAACCAGGCGCTGATCGACCCGATGTCCCCGGCGCGCAAGCGCGAGATGTTCGACCTGCTGGTCCGCATGGGCTACAAGGAGATCGAGGTCGGCTTCCCGTCCTCCGGCGAGACCGACTTCGCGTTCGTGCGCTCGATCATCGAGGACGGCGCGATCCCGGAGGACGTCACCATCTCCGTACTGACCCAGGCCCGCGAGGACCTGATCGAGCGGACCGTGGAGTCCCTGGTCGGCGCCGGGCGCGCCACCGTCCACCTGTACAACGCGACCGCGCCCACCTTCCGCCGGGTCGTCTTCCGCGGCTCGAAGGAGCAGATCAAGCAGATCGCCGTGGACGGCACGCGGCTGGTCATGGAGTACGCGGAGAAGCTGCTCGACGAGCGGACGACCTTCGGCTACCAGTACAGCCCCGAGATCTTCACCGACACCGAGCTGGACTTCGCCCTGGAGGTCTGCGAGGCGGTCTGTGACGTCTGGCAGCCCGGTCCGGGCCGCGAGATCATCCTGAACCTGCCCGCCACCGTGGAGCGTTCGACGCCGTCCACGCACGCGGACCGCTTCGAGTGGATGTCCCGGAACCTGACCCGCCGCGAGCACGTCTGCCTGTCGGTCCACCCCCACAACGACCGCGGTACGGCGGTGGCGGCGGCCGAGCTGGCGATCATGGCCGGCGCCGACCGCATCGAGGGCTGCCTGTTCGGCCAGGGCGAGCGCACCGGCAACGTCGACCTGGTGACCCTGGGCATGAACCTGTTCAGCCAGGGCGTCGATCCGCAGATCGACTTCTCGCAGATCGACGAGATCCGCCGGACCAGCGAGTACTGCAACCAGATGGAGGTCCACCCGCGCCACCCCTACGCGGGCGACCTGGTCTACACCGCCTTCTCCGGCTCCCACCAGGACGCCATCAAGAAGGGCTTCGACGCGATGGAGGCCGACGCGGCCGCCGCGGGCAGGACCGTCGACGAGATCGAGTGGGCGGTGCCGTACCTGCCGATCGACCCGAAGGACGTCGGCCGCTCCTACGAGGCCGTCATCCGGGTCAACTCGCAGTCCGGCAAGGGCGGCATCGCCTACGTCCTGAAGAACGACCACAAGCTGGACCTGCCCCGCCGGATGCAGATCGAGTTCTCGAAGATCATCCAGCAGAAGACGGACACCGAGGGCGGCGAGGTCACGCCGGCCGCGATCTGGGCCGTCTTCCAGGACGAGTACCTGCCGAACCCGGAGGACGCCGCGGCTCGCTGGGGACGGATCCAGCTGCGCTCCGGCCAGACCACCTCCGACACCGACGGCACGGACACGCTGACCGTCGAGGCGGTCGTGGACGGCGCCGACACCGTCCTGACGGGCTCCGGCAACGGTCCGATCTCGGCCTTCTTCGCCGCGCTGCAGGGCATCGGCGTGGATGCCCGCCTGCTGGACTACCAGGAGCACACGATGAGCGAGGGTGCCTCCGCGCAGGCCGCCTCGTACATCGAGTGCGCCATCGACGGCCAGGTCCTGTGGGGCATCGGCATCGACGCCAACACGACCCGCGCCTCCCTGAAGGCGGTCATCTCGGCGGTCAACCGCTCCGCCCGCTGACCCCGCGCGAAGCAGGCCGACCCGCTCGGACCCCTGCCGCCCCGCCCCTTTCCGAAGGGGCGGGGCGGTCTCGTATATGAGCTGCCATGCGAGCCGCCGTGTGAGCTGCATCACTGCTTCAGGTTCGCTTAAGGAAGATCATCCCGCTATGCCGGAATCAATGGCATATCGGATGAGTTGACGGCACATCAGGGAATGGCGGAAGGTCAACGCGTCCCCTCGGACACCCCCCCACGCGCCCCCTTCGCACCTCCCTGACCTGGAGTTCCGCATGCGTACGACCGCTGCCGTGGCCACCGTTCTCGCGGTGACCGGTGCCGCCCTCGCCTGGGCCCCCGCCGCTTCCGCCACCACCACCGAGTGCGTGGCGCAACCGCTGGGCACGGCCGGTCTGTACGCCGAGTTCGTCGAGAAGGACTCCACCCGCCACTCGGACTCCGAGGGTGCGGTCGCGGTCGGCGGCGACGCGTACTTCGGCGACCCGAAGCAGCCCTCCGGCTTCTCGATCGGCCACAAGCTCACCGGCGCCGACCTCGCCAAGCTGCCGGGCGGTCGCAGCCTCGTCGTCGGCGGCACGCTCTACGCGAACCAGGTCGTCCTGGACAACGGCACCGGCATAGCCGGCAAGGTCGTCGACCGCTCCACCCCGGGCCAGGGCTTCGGTGTCGACGGGGACAAGGTCGCTCAGGGCGCCTCCCCGGTCGACTTCGGCAAGGAGTTCACGAACCTGCGGGCGCTGTCCACCGGCTGGGCCGCCACGGAGCCCAACGGCGCGGTCGCCTCCTCCGGTGACGGCATCTTCCTCACGGGCACCGACCCGAAGCTCAACGTCTTCGCCGTGAACGCCGCCGACCTGGAGAAGTTCCGCGCGATCACCCTGGACGTCCCGGTCGGCTCCTCGACCCTGGTGAACGTGCTCGGCACCTCGTACGACATGAGCACCTCGGCCACCTACGGCGTCTACTACGAGAACCTCGACGGCGGCGCCCCGGTCGTCGACGACTACGCGGTGCCGCGCGACGAGTACCGGCAGATCCGCTCCAAGCTGCTGTGGAACTTCCCGCAGGCCGAGAGCGTGAAGAAGAACTACACCTCGTGGCCCGGCACGATCTTCGCGCCGAACGCCAAGGTCGAGATGGGCGGGAAGAACATCGGCCCCGGCCACGTCAACGGCTCGGTCGTCGCCGAGGAGCTCGTCACCGTCCCCGGCGCCGAGACCCACCAGATGAACTTCACCGGCTGCCTGCCGGGGGAGAAGACGCCGGGCCCGGTCGTCACCCCGGAGACCCCGAAGCCGACCGACACCCCCGTCCCCACCCCGCCGGCCACCCCCGAGCCCACCCCCAGCGAGGGGGGCTCCACCCCCACCGCGACGCCGTCGACGCCGGGCGGCTCCGCCTCCCCGTCCACCCCGGCCGGTCCGGGTGAGGCCACCACTGCCCCGGCGACGACGCCGACCCCGGCGCCGTCCGCCACCCCGGAGGGTGATCTCGCGACGACCGGTTCGGCCATCGGACCGGGCGTGATCGGCGCCGCCGTGGCCGCCGTCCTCGTCGGCGGAGGCTTCCTGGCCTTCGCAAAGCGCCGTCGCCGCGCCTCCTGACCGATTCCGGAAGCGTGTCGTGTCTCGGCCAACTCCTGAGTGAACTCCTGACGGGGTGCTGACGCCACATCAAGGATGTGGCTAACATCACGCCAACGCCGGCAGTGCAGCCGGGCCGTTGAGGAGGTGCGTGTGCGGTCTGCCCGGAATTCACGTGGTGGGAAAGTGGGCGTCTGCGGAATCCGTACCTCCTGGAACACCGTCGGAGACGGCGAGTTCTTCTGCGAGGAGTGCGGGGGCGACCGCAACTACCGGCGGCGCACCGGCCGCCGCAGGTTCGCCGTCCTCGGGGTCCCCGTCCTGCCCCGGGGCTGTACGGGGCCCGTCGTCGAGTGCGCGGCCTGTCACACCCACTTCGGCACGGAGGTGCTCGACCACCCGACGACGAGCCGTTTCTCCGCGATGCTGCGGGACGCGGTGCACACCGTCGCCCTGGCCGTGCTCGCGGCCGGCGGCACCGACTCCCGCGAGGTCCTGGACCGGGCCGTCCACGCGGTCCGGTCCGCCGGCTTCGCGGACTGCACGGCCGTCCAGCTCGTCGACCTCGTGGAGGCCCTGGAGGCCGACACCGGGCGGTTCATGCCCGAGGTGAACCCCGAGGGGGCGCTCCTCGCGATCGAGCTGCACGAGGCCCTGGAGCCGCTCACCCCGCACCTGGCACCCTCGGGGCGGGAGTCGATCCTCGTCCAGGCCGCCCGGATCGCCCTCGCGGACGGCGCCTACAGCCCGTGCGAGCGCGAGGTCCTCGGCACCGTCGGCAACGCGCTCGCGCTCACCCCCGACGACGTGACCCGGCTCCTGGCCTCGGCCAGGACCGTTTCGTAGGGCCCGGCCCTCAGCGCCGTACCGCTCCGGCGGCGCCGAGCATCGTCGCGCGCCGGGCGTCCGGTACGGCTCCGAGCCGTTCGAACAGGGCCCGCGCGGTGCCCAGCTCCCTGCGCGCCTCCGCTTCGTCGCCCATCGCCCGGTGGGCGACCGCGAGCAGCGTCCGTACCCGGGCGGCCTCGTACGGCACACGCAGCTCCCGCCAGCCCGCGAGTGCCCTCCGCAGCACCTCCCGGGCCTCCCGGGGCGGTGCGACCGAGCCGAGCGCCGTGTCGGCGAGGGCACGCGGCAGCGGTACGTCGTCGGCGAGGGCGTCCAGTTCGGCCGCCGCCTCAGCCGCCCCTGGCATGTCGTCGACGGCGAGCGCCACTTCGGTGCGGGCGGCGAGCAGCCGGGCCCGGCCCATCAGGTCACGGCCGGCCGTGGCGTGGTGGGCCAGGGCGAGTTCGACGCCCGCGACGGCCGCGTCGGTCCGGCCCTGCGCGAGGCGCAGCAGGGCGAGGCCCGGCTGCGGGACGCGGCCCAGGTCGTGGGCGTGCCCGTACGAGACGGCGGCGGCGTCCGTACGGCCCTGGCGCCGCTGGATCTCACCGGCGGTGTAGCACGCGGCGGCGGCGGCCTCCAGCCGGTCCACGGGCACTTCCCGGCAGGCCTGGCGTGCCTCGGCCTCGGCGAGCGCCCAGGCGCCGAGGAGGTCGAGCACCTCGGCCCGACGGGCCCGGCAGACCCCCCGGAAGGGGTTCTCGCCGGCGGGCACGGCCATGGGCGGCACGGGCGCGTCGGCCGGGAGGCCGTCGGCCGGGAAGCGGTTGGCCGGAAGGCCGTCCGCCGTGCGGCTGTCCGTCGGGAGGCCGTCCTCCTCCGGCCGGCGGCCCGACCACGGCGGCGCGCACCACTCCATCGCCGCGTTCGTCCACTCCGCCGCCCGGCCGAGGGCCGCCGTCTCCATGCACCGGGCGAGGCTCAGCTCGTACAGGCGGCCCGTGAACATGCCGCTCAGTTCTCCCGCCGCCACCATCCGCATCGCCTCGTCCAGGAGGGCGAGCGCCTCGGTCCTGCGGCCGGCCGAGAGCAGCGCGCCCGACTCGGCCTGGAGGCCGAGGGCCAGCAGATCGGGGCTGCCGGAGCGCAGGGCCAGATCCGTCACACGGCGGGCCGAGCCGAGCGCGGCCCCGGGGTCGCCCCGGGCCTCGGCCTCCTCGGCCGCCGTCCAGGCGAGATAGCACTGCTCGGGGCAGTCCGGCAGGTCCTCCAGATGGTGCCCCGCCCGGTGCAGCCAGCCCGCAGCCGCCGCGGGCCGTCCGAGGCCCCGGTACTCCTCCGACAGCCACCAGGCGGCCAGCCCGGCGCCCCGGTGGTCCCCGGCGGCGACATGGGCGGCGTGCGCCCGCAGCCGGGCGGTGACGGACTCCTCGACGTGTCCGGACCACCAGGCGGCGTCGGCGAGGACGGAGAGGTCGTCGGCGGTCAGGCCGCGCGACGGGTGGCGGTCGTGCGCGTGGAGCAGCGTGTACGCCTCGGCCCAGGCCTCACGGGAGGCCGCGTCACGAGCGCGTGCGACCGCGTCGGCCGCGGGCGGGCCGTGCATGGTGGGTGCGGACATGGCTCACGCCCCTTCCCGGTCCTTTTCAGGGTAGGACCGGGAAGGGGCGTGGGCTCGTCGTGAAGGACCTACTCGATCGCGCCGCTCGCGCGCAGCATGTCCTCGCGCTCGACGATCTTCACGCGCTCGCGGCCCTGCTGCTCGCCGAGTGCCTTCTCGGCGGCGTCCAGGGCGTACCAGCCCTCCCACGTCGTGTACGTGAGGCCCCGGCTCTCCAGGAACGACACGACGGCGTCCTCCTCCGGGGCGTCCGGGGTGAGCAGCCGCCCGTTCGCGAAGTCGTCCAGGAGGTTCGCCACGGTCTCGTTGGCGTCGCCCTTGGTGTGCCCGATGAGGCCGACCGGGCCGCGCCGGATCCAGCCGGTGCAGTAGGTGGAGGCCATGTGCTCGCCGGTCTCCTCGACGACCCGGCCGCCCTGGTCCGGGACGGTGCCGGTGGTGGTGTCCCAGGGCAGCTTGGGCAGTTCGTCGGAGAGGTAGCCGACGGCGCGGTAGACGGACTGGACGTCCCAGTCGGTGGTCGTGCCGGTGCCCTTCACGTTCCCGGTGCCGTCCAGCTCGGTGCGCTCGGTGCGCAGGCCGACGACCCGGCCGTCCTCGCCGAGGATCTCGACGGGCGACTCGAAGAAGTGCAGGAAGAGCTTGTGCGGGCGGTCGCCGACATCGCGGATCGCCCAGTTCTCCAGGGTCTTGGCGACCATGTCGGTCTGCTTGTTCCTGCGCCGCTCGGCGATCGAGCCCTCGTCGTAGTCGATGTCCTCGGGGTTGACGATGACCTCGATCGTGGGGGAGTGGTCCAGCTCGCGCAGTTCCATGGGGCTGAACTTCGCCTGGGCCGGCCCGCGGCGCCCGAAGACGTGGATCTCGACGGCCTTGTTGGCCTTGAGGCCGTCGTGGACGTTGGCCGGGATCTCCGTCGGCAGCAGCTCCTCGGCGGTCTTGGCGAGGATGCGGGCGATGTCGAGCGCCACGTTGCCGACGCCGAGGACGGCGACCTTCTCCGCTTCGAGCGGCCAGGTGCGCGGGACGTCGGGGTGGCCGTCGTACCAGGAGGCGAAGTCGGCGGCGCCGTAGGAGCCGTCCAGCTCCACGCCCGGGATGCCCAGCGGGCGGTCGGCCATGGCGCCGGTCGAGAAGATCACCGCGTCGTAGAAGGCGCGCAGGTCGTCGAGGTGCACGTCGGTGCCGTAGTCGATGTTGCCGAAGAGGCGGACCTGCGGCTTGTCGAGGACCTGGTGGAGGGCGTTGACGATGCCCTTGATTCGGGGGTGGTCGGGGGCCACGCCGTAGCGGATGAGACCGAAGGGGGCCGGCATCCGCTCGAAGAGGTCGATGGACACACCCGGCTCGGCGGCGGCCTCGGACTTCAGCAGCGCATCGGCGGCGTAGATTCCGGCGGGGCCGGCGCCGACGATCGCGACCCGGAGGGGGCGGGGCATGACTGGGTTTCCCTTCGCAAGCGAGGTGGCGGCGAAGCCGCCGACACTTAGGCCACCCTAAATAATGCCGGACGCGGACCGGTACCCGCCCCTGGTCTATGAATCCATAAGGTGGACTTATGACTTCCATAAGTCCACCTGTGTGTCGTACGGGCGATCAGGCGGTGTCCGGTCAGCCGGTGGGCGTCTCGGTGACCGCGGTGATCCCGCCCGCCCCTGGCCGGGGCCTGTCTGGCAATTCGGGCCCTGGCCGACGACGACGTTGTGCGCCGGGATGATCGTGGGCCGGATGCCCGCCTGGCCGAGGTCGGCCAGGACCGGGCCGAAGGCCTTGGCGTGGGCTTCGAGTGCCTCCGCGCTCTCCCGGGCCTCCGTCACGCAACGCCCGGGATCCTGGTGCCAAGTGACCGGGTGATTCTGTAGAGCGACGAGGGTCCGGGCCGTGTGCGCTTCACCGCCGCCGGATCATCGGGGAGCGTTCCCGATGGAAATAGGGCTCGTTCGAAAATACCGCCGGTTTGCAGGACTCCTCGATTCTCATCACCACATCCCACCGCGGCTTTCGAATTCCCTGCTCGAACAGGCCGATGTGCGCACCCGAAACGAACACCCGTGCAGCCTGTTCCCCTGGGGAGCCCCGCCCCGCCGCCCGCCTTTGGCCATGAACTAACTCCCTGATGCTACGCCGCAGTTGTGCGACCTGCGCATCTGTCGATTCTACGGATCCACCGCCACCCTGGTGAGGCGAAGCGGGAAATGGATTCAGAAAGGCATACGTTGGTGAAGGAAGACATCATGAAGACGACCACGGGGACACTCGAAGCCGCACAAGAGGCCGTGACGGAATTGCGCGAGGCGCTCGCCAGGGCGGGAATCACGCTTCCCTCGCTCGGGCTCGACGCCGTCACGCTCTCCGCGGAGACCCCGAGGCCGCTCGTCGAATTGGGACGCTGCACGGTGGAAACGGCCCGGCTCCTCGCCGCCGCCCTACTGCCGGAGGAGGAGAGCAGGTCATGACGCTGCCCATCGGGTCGTACGTCGTGGAGATCCGCACCGGGCGGGTCGGAAGGGTCATGGGCCACGAGGGCCCCTACGTCCAGATCCGGTCGCTGGGCGGCGGGCGCGAGTGGGACGTGGAGCCCGAGGACGTACGGGAGGCCACCTCGGCCGAGCGGCTGAGCGCGGCCACCGCGCATGTGAACGCGCGGAGCCGGGGCGAGGTGCCCTGACGCGGGCGGGGAAGCGCCCGGCCTCCGACTCCCGGTCAGGGTCCTTCCTCCCGTACGCGAGAATGGGCCCATGAGTCTGTTCCGCGACGACGGCATCGTGCTGCGCACCCAGAAGCTGGGTGAAGCGGACCGCATCATCACGATCCTCACGCGCGGTCACGGACGCGTACGCGCCGTCGCGCGGGGCGTCCGGCGGACCAAGTCGAAGTTCGGCGCGCGACTCGAACCGTTCTCGCACGTGGACGTGCAGTTCTTCGCCCGGGGGAGTGAGCTGGTCGGCCGCGGGCTGCCGCTCTGCACCCAGAGCGAGACGATCGCCCCCTACGGCGGCGGGATCGTCACCGACTACGCCCGGTACACCGCCGGCACCGCGATGCTGGAGACGGCGGAACGGTTCACCGACCACGAGGGCGAGCCCGCCGTGCAGCAGTACCTGCTGCTCGTCGGCGGTCTGCGGACCCTCGCCAGGGGCGAGCACGCCCCCCACCTCATCCTGGACGCCTTCCTCCTGCGCTCCCTCGCCGTGAACGGCTACGCGCCGAGCTTCGAGGACTGTGCGAAATGCGGAATGCACGGGCCGAACCGGTTCTTCTCGGTCGCGGCCGGCGGCGTCATCTGCGGCGACTGCCGGGTGCCCGGAAGCGTCGTACCCTCTGCGGAGGCCATCGGCCTGCTCAGCGCGCTGCTCACCGGCGACTGGGAGACGGCGGACGCGTGCGAGCCGCGTCACGTCAGGGAGGGCAGTGGGCTCGTGTCCGCCTATCTGCACTGGCACCTGGAGCGCGGCCTGCGCTCCCTGCGGTACGTAGAGAAGAGCTAGGAGATCCATCGCCATGGCCATCGCACGACTTCTCGGGCGCCAGCGTCGGGAGTACAGCACCCCCGAGCCGCACCCGTCCGGCGCCCGCCCGCCGAAGCTCCAGTCGGAGCTGGTCCCGGAACACGTCGCGATCGTCATGGACGGCAACGGCCGCTGGGCGAAGGAGCGCGGGCTGCCGCGCACCGAGGGACACAAGGTCGGCGCCGAGCAGGTCCTCGACGTGCTCCAGGGCGCGATCGAGATGGGCGTGGGGTCGATCTCGCTGTACGCCTTCTCCACCGAGAACTGGAAGCGCTCGCCCGAAGAGGTCCGCTTCCTGATGAACTTCAACCGCGACTTCATCCGCAAGTCCCGCGACCAGCTCGACTCGCTCGGCGTCCGGGTGCGCTGGGTGGGCCGCATGCCGAAGCTGTGGAAGTCGGTGGCCAAGGAGCTCCAGGTCGCCCAGGAGCAGACCAAGGACAACACCAAGCTGACGCTGTACTTCTGCATGAACTACGGCGGTCGCGCCGAGCTGACGGACGCGGCGCAGGCGATGGCCGAGGACGTCAAGGCGGGCCGGCTCGACCCGGCGAAGATCACCGAGAAGACGATCCAGAAGTACCTGTACTACCCGGACATGCCGGACGTGGACCTCTTCCTGCGGCCCAGCGGCGAGCAGCGCACCTCCAACTACCTGATCTGGCAGAGCGCGTACGCCGAGATGGTCTTCCAGGACGTGCTGTGGCCCGACTTCGACCGGCGCGACCTGTGGCGGGCCTGCGTCGAGTTCGCCCAGCGCGACCGCCGCTTCGGCGGCGTCGACCCGGCCGACATGGCCGTACTCGACAAGGCCTGAGCGGAACCCGGGGGGATCACCATGGACGAACAGCTCGTACTCGCCTATTCGCCCGACCTCGGCGACGTGAAGGAGGCCGTACGGGTCCGGCTGCGGGCGACCGTCTGGTGGCGGCTGCTGCGGTGGACGGCCTGGGGCGGCGGCGTGCTCGCCTTCCTGGTCGCCGGCCTGGCCCTGCTGCCGCCCTCGCCGGAACCGGGTACGACGGCCCTGTTGCTGGCGCTCGGCCTCCTCGCCGTGGGCTGTGCGGAGTCGCTGCCCTGGCTGACGGCCCGGATCGTCTTCCGGCTGATCAGGTCCCAGGGCGACGCCACGGCCGTCGTCGGCGAGGACGGGGCCCGGTGGACCTCCCGGGACACGGAGACCACGATCCGGTGGGGGCTGCTGCCGCGGTACGTGGAGACACCCCGGCTCTTCGTGCTGCTCACGGCCCAGCAGTCCGGCACCGGCTTCGCGTACCTGCCCAAGCACGGGCTCGCCGGCCCGGCCGACGCCGACCGGCTGCGGGCGATCCTGGACCGGAACATCACTCACGCCTGAGACGACGAGGGGCCGCACCGAAGCGATTCGGTGCGGCCCCTCGTATGTCAGGTCACCTCTCGGGTCACCTCTCAGGTCACCGCTCGGGTCACTTCTCCGCGCAGTCCGCGCACGTCCCGAAGATCTCCACCGTGTGCGCCACGTTCACGAAGCCGTGCTCCGAGGCGATCGTCTCGGCCCACTGCTCCACCATCGGGCCCTCCACCTCCACGGCCTTGCCGCAGACGCGGCAGACCAGGTGGTGGTGGTGGTCGCCGGTCGAGCAGCGGCGGTACACCGTCTCGCCCTCGCTCGTGCGCAGCGCGTCGACCTCGCCCGCGTCCGCCAGGGACTGGAGCGTGCGGTAGACGGTGGTGAGGCCGACCGAGTCGCCGCGGTGCTTGAGCATGTCGTGCAGCTCCTGGGCGCTGCGGAACTCGTCCACCTCGTTCAGCGCCGCCGACACGGCGGCCCGCTGCTTGGTCGAACGGCCTTGTACGGGGGGTCCTGCCGTCACCACGGGGGCCTCCTTGAATGCTTGTCTGCCCCCGCCATTCTGCCAGTCCCCCGTGGTGCCGAGGCCTGACCGGATCAGACCTTCACGTCGTCCGTCGGCCGCCGGGTGGCCGGAACCGGTACGTCGCACCCGGCCGCGGCCACCTCCGCCGCCCGCGCCCGCCGTTTCGCGAGCGGGGTGGCGAGGAGGGTCAGGACGATGAAGACCCCGATCGCGTACAGGACGATCGTCGCGCCGGGCGGTACGTCCTGGTAGTACGAGGTGACCGTGCCGGCCAGGGTGACCACGATGCCGGTCGCCACCGCGAGGACGAAGGTCGCGCGGAAGGACTTCGACAGCTGCTGGGCCGCCGCCACCGGCACCACCATCAGCGCGCTGACCAGGAGCAGGCCCACGACCCGCATGGCGACCGTGACGGTCACCGCCGCCGTGACCGCGATCAGCAGGTTGAGGGCGCGCACCGGCAGACCCGTGACCCGGGCGAACTCCTCGTCCTGGCTGACGGCGAAGAGCTGCCGGCGCAGACCGACGGTGACCAGGACGACGAAGGCCGCCAGGATGCCGATCGCGGTGATGTCCTCGGTGGACACCGTGGAGAGCGAGCCGAAGAGATACGAGCTGAGGTTGGCGTTGGAGCCGGTCGGCGAGAGGTTGATCAGCAGGACGCCGCCCGCCATGCCGCCGTAGAAGAGCAGCGCGAGCGCCAGGTCGCCGCGGGTCTTCCCGTACGCCCTGATCAGCTCCATCGCCACCGAGCCGACGACGGCGACCAGGGTCGCCATCCAGACCGGGCTGGAGTTCAGGAGGAAGCCGAGGCCGACGCCGGTCATGGCGACATGGCCGATGCCGTCGCCCATCAGTGCCTGGCGGCGCTGCACCAGGTAGATGCCGACGGCGGGGGCGGTGATGCCGACGAGGACGGCCGCGAGGAGCGCCCGCTGCATGAAGGCCGGTTCGAGGAAGTCCATGATCAGCTCAGCAGTCCCGTGCGGAGCGGCTCGCCGGCCGCGTGCGGATGTACGTGGTCGTGGCCGGGCAGGGCGTGCTGGCCGACGGCCTCGGGCGGCGGGCCGTCGTGGACGACGCAGCCGTCGCGGAGCACGATCGCCCGGTCGATCAGCGGCTCCAGGGGGCCCAGCTCGTGCAGGACGAGGAGGACCGAGGTGCCGCCCGCGACCTGCTCGCGCAGGGTCGCGGCCAGGATCTCCTGGCTCGCGAGGTCCACGCCCGCCATCGGCTCGTCCATGATCAGGAGTTCGGGTTCGGAGGCGAGCGCGCGGGCGATCAGGACCCGCTGGTGCTGGCCGCCGGAGAGCGCGGAGACGGAGTCCCCGGCCCGGTCGGCGAGGCCGACGAGGTCGATGGCCCGCTCGACGGCGGCCCGGTCCTGCCGGGACAGCCAGCCGAGCCTCTTGCGGGACAGCCGACCCGAGGAGACGACCTCGCGGATCGTGGCGGGCACGCCGCCGGCGGCGGTGGTGCGCTGCGGCACGTAGCCGACCCGGGCCCAGTCGCGGAACCGCTTCCGGTCGGTGCCGAACAGCTCGATCGTGCCGCCCGTCAGCGGCACCTGGCCGATGACCGAGCGGACCGCGGTGGACTTGCCGGAGCCGTTGGCGCCGAGCAGCGCGACGACCTCGCCGCGGCGCACGGTGAGGTCGACGCCCCGGAGGACGGGCCGGGCGCCGAGGGCCGCCGAGGCTCCGCGGACGGAAATGACGGGTTCCGGTTCCATCGCTCGTACCTCCTGGGATGCGGTGATCACTTGGCGCCGAGGGCCTTCTGCAGCGCGGTGAGGTTGGACTGCATGACCTCGATGTAGTCGTCGCCCTTCGACTTGTCCGTGATTCCCTCCAGCGGGTCGAGCACGTCGGTCCTGAGACCGGTGTCGCCGGCGAGGGTCTTCGCGGTCTTGTCGCTCGCGAGGGTCTCGAAGAACACGGTGGTGACCTTGTCCTTCTTCGCGATGTCCTGGATCTCCTTGATCCGGGCGGGGCTCGGCTCGGACTCGGGGTCGACGCCGGAGATGCCCTCCTGGTCCAGGCCGTACCGCTCGGCGAGGTAGCCGAAGGCGGAGTGGGTGGTGACGAAGGTCTTCGTCGCGGTGTTCTTCAGGCCGGTCTCGAAGGCGGTGTCCAGGTCGCCGAGCTTCTTCACCAGGACGGCGGTGTTCTTCTCGTAGTCGGCGGCGTGGTCCGGGTCCGCCTTCTCCAGCGCGGCGCCGACTCCCTTGGCGACCTCGGCGTACTTCACGGGGTCGAGCCAGATGTGCGGGTCCCCGCCGGCCTCGGAGCCGTGGTCCTGACCGGCCTCCTCGGAGCCGTGGTCGTGGCCGACCTCGGTGCCGTGCTTCTCCAGCGTGGTGAGGGTGGCCGCGTCGACGGTGTTCTTGACGCCGGCCTGGGCGATCGCGTCGTCGACGGCGGGCTGGATGCCCTTGAGGTAGAGGACGACGTCGGCCTCGCCGAGCTCGCCGATCTGCTTCGGCTTGAGCTCCAGGTCGTGGGGTTCGACGCCGGGCTTGGTGAGCGTGTCGACGGCGACGTGCGCGCCGCCTATCTGCTCGGCCAGGTACTGCATGGGGTAGAAGGACGCCACCACGTCCAGCTTGCCGTCGCTGCCCTTGTCGGCCGCACCGGAGGTTCCGCCGCAGGCGGAGAGGGTGACGGCACCGAGGGCGACGGCTCCGGCGAGCGCGGAACGGGGTATGAGGCGGCGTACGTTCATGACACCCATTTTCAACAAAGATGGAAACGATTGTCAATTGTCGTAGCTGTGGCCCGCCCCACGCGCTCCCGCGCGCACCCCCCACGCGCTCCTCGCGGGCCCTCGTCGCCGAACCGATTTGATACGGGGGGTGCGGGCGCCGGTAACCTGAGGCATTCGCACTTCGTCGTCGTAATGAAGAGAGCACCGTGGCCGCCGAGAAGATCGACACCATCGTCAGCCTGAGCAAGCGCCGTGGCTTCGTCTACCCGTGCAGTGAGATCTACGGCGGCCAGAAGGCCGCCTGGGACTACGGACCGCTGGGTGTCGAGCTCAAGGAGAACCTGAAGCGTCAGTGGTGGCGTTACATGGTCACCGCGCGCGAGGACGTGGTCGGCATCGACTCGTCGGTCATCCTGGCCACCGAGGTCTGGGAGGCCTCCGGCCACGTCGCCACCTTCACCGACCCGCTCACCGAGTGCACCTCCTGCCACAAGCGCTACCGCGCCGACCACCTGGAGGAGGCGTACGAGGAGAAGCACGGCCGCCTCCCCGAGAACGGCCTCGTCGACCTCAACTGCCCCAACTGCGGCAACAAGGGCACCTTCACCGAGCCCAAGCAGTTCTCCGGCCTGCTCTCCACCCACCTCGGCCCGACCCAGGACTCAGGTTCCGTCGCCTACCTGCGTCCCGAGACCGCGCAGGGCATCTTCACCAACTTCGGCCAGGTGCTGCAGACCTCGCGCAAGAAGCCCCCGTTCGGCATCGCGCAGGTGGGCAAGTCCTTCCGGAACGAGATCACTCCGGGCAACTTCATCTTCCGCACCCGTGAGTTCGAGCAGATGGAGATGGAGTTCTTCGTCAAGCCGGGCGAGGACGAGGAGTGGCAGGAGTACTGGATGCAGCAGCGCTGGAACTGGTACACCGGCCTGGGCCTGCGCGAGGAGAACATGCGCTGGTTCGAGCACCCGCAGGAGAAGCTCTCCCACTACTCGAAGCGCACCGCCGACATCGAGTACCGCTTCTCCTTCGGCGGCAGCGAGTGGGGCGAGCTGGAAGGCGTCGCCAACCGCACCGACTACGACCTGAACGCCCACTCCAAGGCCTCGGGCGCCAACCTGACCTACCTGGACCAGGAGTCCGGCGAGCGCTGGACGCCGTACGTCATCGAGCCCGCCGCCGGTGTCGGCCGCGCGATGCTGGCGTTCCTGCTCGACGCGTACACCGAGGACGAGGCCCCGAACGCCAAGGGCGTCATGGAGAAGCGCGTCGTCCTGCGCCTCGACCGGCGCCTGGCGCCGATCAAGGCCGCGGTCCTGCCGCTGTCCCGCAACGCGCAGCTCTCCCCGAAGGCCAAGGGCCTGGCGGCGGACCTGCGCCAGAACTGGAACATCGAGTTCGACGACGCCGGCGCCATCGGCCGCCGCTACCGTCGCCAGGACGAGATCGGCACCCCGTTCTGCGTGACCGTCGACTTCGACACCCTCGACGACAACGCGGTGACCGTGCGCGAGCGCGACACCATGAAGCAGGAGCGCGTCTCCCTGGACCAGATCCAGAGCTACCTGGGCAGCCGCCTGATCGGCTGCTGACCCGCTCGCGCGGCACGCGGAAGCCCCCGGTTCCGGACGACGGAACCGGGGGCTTTCCCGTGGGGTCGGGGGGCCGCGCCGGTCAGACCGGGGCTTCCGCCCCCGTGCCCGCTCCCGCCGCCGCTGCCGCCTGGGCCTCCGCCTGGCGCCTCGCGCCCTCGGCCGCGCGGCGCTTGCCGAACCAGGCCGTCCACACGCCCAGGACGCCGAGCACGCCGTAGATCATGAGCGGGCTGAGCGTCACCATGGTCGAGGTGCTCAGCGTGTACGCCAGACCGATCCGCACCAGCGCCTCGGTCACGTACGCCACGCCCCACACCAGCGTCATCGTGCGCATCGTGGAGCGGAAGCCCTCGAACTGCCACATGCCGTTCCACCAGGCCGTGCTGGCCGGAGTGCCGTCGGTCGCGAACTTGCGGCCGAAGTAGAACATCAGCGGTCGCGGCGCCAGCAGCGTGACCAGACAGAGCAGCCCGAACAGCCCTGTCACGCCCGAGTCCTTGATGAGCAGCGCGCGGGCGGTGTGCGCGCCGATCAGCGAGACCAGGGCCGTGATCACCAGGAAGACCAGGGTGACGACGGCGAACTCGTCGACCTTGCGCCGCCAGGCGACCATGACTGCGCTGTCCAGGACCGGCCAGGCACTTCCGGCGAGCAGGGCGGTGAACTCGGACCAACCGTGGTTCTCGGTCAGGGTGTTGTACGTGACGATCGGCGCGACGACGTTGAGGCCGATGGTCAGGATCCAGCCGAGAGCGGCGGAGCCTCCGGAGCGGGCGGGCCGACCCGGTCGTCCGTCGGCCGGTGCGGCCGGTGGCCCGCCGGGTGCGGACACGGCTTCGGACATGGTTCCCCCTGGTGGTGATGTCGGGCGCGGTGCGGGAGAACGCTAGTCATGTCCCAGACAAGGAACGGGAAATTCCGCGCCAAATGATCTTCAAGTGCCGTCCCCGCGCGGTCCCGGCAGCGGTGAGTACCGGGACGGCGCGGGGAAAACCGGGTGCAGACGGACGCGTGCCGGGGGTAGCGTCGCCGGCATGTATTCGTTCTTCCAGATCTACGAGTGAGCGCCTTCGGCGCCAGGCCGAGCCCGATCGAAGCCCACCTCACTGACGGGAGAACACCGTGTCCAAGACCCGCAACAACAACCTCCTCGGCGTGGGCGGACAGCGCAAGAAGCTGTCCCGCGCCGACCAGCACGGCACCGGCCAGGGCCGTAACGCGGCCCGAAGCTCCGCCGACGACCGCAAGCAGGAGCTGCTGAAGAAGATGCGCGAGCGCGCGCAGGCGGCAGCGGAGAGCACCGACGCCGCGGACACCACGCGGGCGGCCGAGCCCGCCGACGCCGACACCGGTCGGCAGTAGCAACCACGAAGGGGCCCGGGGCGCACGCCGCCCCGGGCCCCTTCGCCCTGCCCGGGCGCCTCCCGGCCCGCCCCGGGCCCTTCCTCCTGCCCGGGGCGCACGCCGCACCGGCCCCCTTCACCGCGACGTGGCCCTCTCCGACGCCACCCCGCCCCCTTCTCCCTCCTCCGCCAGGCACCTCGCCGTCCGTTCCGCCGTGCGCCTCGCCCAGCTGCCGCTCGTCAGCGCCCCGACCGCCAGGACGGCCAGTCCGCAGGCCGTCACCACCCAGTGGGCCGGCCGCGCCGCCGCCACGAAGGCGTCCGGGGACGCCCCCGTCCCCACCCCGGCCGCCAGGACCGCGCCCACCACCGCCACCCCGAGCGTCTGCCCCACCTGGCGGCTCGTCGAGGCCACCGCCGACGCCACCCCGGCCTGCGCGCGGGGCATGCCCGAGACCGCCGTGTTGGTGATGGGGGCGTTCACCAGGCCGAAGCCGATGCCGAACACCACGTATCCGGCGAAGAGCAGCGGATCGCTCGTCTCGGCCCCGAAGGCCGCGAAGAGCAGCGCCCCCGTCGCCATCGCCGTGCCCGCGAGGAGCAGCGGGAGCCTGGGTCCACGCGCGCCCGTGAGCCGTCCCGACAGCGGGGCGAAGACGAAGGTCATGCCCGCCATCGGCAGCATGTACAGACCGGCCTGGAGCGGCGAGAGGCCGCGCACGTCCTGGAGGTACAGCGTGTTCAGGAAGAGGAAGCCGCCGAACCCCGCGAAGGCGCAGACCGCGACCACCGTGGCACCGCTGAACGGCGCGCTGCGGAAGAACCGCAGGTCGATGAGGGGTTCGCGGCGCCTCGGCTCGTACAGGAGGAGCCCGGCGAGCGCCCCGGCCGCGATGCCGGCGAAGAGCGGGTCGGTCTCGATGATCGCGTACGTGAGGGAGCCGAGGAGCGCCGCCACCAGGAGCTGCCCGACCGGGTCGGGGCGCCGGGGCCGGGGCGCGCGGGACTCGGGGACGAACCGCAGGGTGAGGAGCAGCGCGAGGCCGGCGACCGGCAGGTTGACCCAGAAGATCGCCCGCCAGCCGACCGACTCGACGAGCAGACCGCCCACCAGGGGGCCCGCGGCCATGGAGACGCCGACGACCCCGCCCCAGACGCCGATGGCACGCGCGCGTGCTGCGGGTTCGGTGAAGGTGTTGGTGATGATCGACATGGCGACCGGGTTCAGCATCGAGCCGCCCACGGCCTGGACGGCCCGGAAGGCGATCAGCGCCTCCAGGTTCGGTGCGAGGGAGCAGAGCAGCGAGCCGAGCGCGAAGACGACGAGGCCGGTGACGAAGACCTTGCGGCGGCCGATGCGGTCGGCGGTGGAGCCGGCGAGCATGAGCAGCGAGGCGAGGACCAGGGTGTACGCGTCGATGACCCACTGCAGGCCGGTGACGGAGGCGCCGAGGTCGCGCCGCAGGGTGGGCAGGGCGACGTTGAGCGCGGTGTTGTCCAGGCTGACGATCAGCAGGCTCATGCAGCAGATCGCCAGGACGAGGAGTTGCCGGCGCCGGGGGAGCGGCGAGCGTGTGAGCTCGGGCATGTTCGGATAGTACGGCTAACTAATGACCGCCGCAGTACGCGACAATGTCCCCATGACCGCGTTCTCCCCCCTCGCCATCGGGCCGCACATCGTGCAGCCGCCGGTGGTGCTCGCCCCCATGGCCGGCATCACCAACGCCCCCTTCCGTACCCTCTGCCGCGAATACGCCGAAGGCGTTCGGGGGCTCGGGGGTCGTCCCCCGAAGGATGCAGCCAGCAGCGGCAAGGGGCTGTTCGTGAGCGAGATGATCACGACCCGCGCCCTGGTCGAGCGCAACGAGAAGACCATGCAGCTCATCCGCTTCGACGCGACCGAGCAGCCGCGCTCGATCCAGCTGTACGGGGTGGACCCGGTCACCGTCGGCAAGGCCGTGCGGATGATCGTCGACGAGGACCTGGCCGACCACATCGACCTGAACTTCGGCTGCCCGGTCCCCAAGGTGACGCGGAAGGGCGGCGGCTCGGCCCTTCCCTACAAGCGGCCGCTGCTGCGCGCGATCCTCAACGAGGCCGTGACCAACGCGGGCGACCTGCCGGTCACCATGAAGATGCGCAAGGGCATCGACGACGACCACATCACCTTCCTCGACGCGGGCCGGATCGCGGTGGAGGAGGGCGTCACGGCGATCGCGCTGCACGGGCGGACGGCCGCCCAGCACTACGGCGGTACGGCCGACTGGGACGCCATCGCGCGCCTCAAGGAGCACGTGCCGGAGATCCCGGTGCTCGGCAACGGCGACATCTGGTCGGCCGACGACGCCCTGCGGATGATGCGGGAGACGGGCTGTGACGGCGTCGTCGTCGGGCGCGGCTGTCTGGGACGCCCGTGGCTCTTCGCGGACCTGGTGGCGGGCTTCGAGGGCACGAAGGCGTACGCGGCGCCCGGTCTGCGGGAGGTCGCGGACGCGATGGTGCGGCACGCGCGGCTGCTCGGCGAGTGGCTGGGCGACGAGGCACGCGGTGTCATCGACTTCCGCAAGCATGTGGCCTGGTACCTCAAGGGCTTCTCGGTGGGTTCCGAGATGCGCAAGAAGCTGGCGATCACCTCGTCCTTGGACGAACTGAGCGCTCAGTTGAGCGAGCTGGACCTGGACCAGCCGTGGCCGGTGGGTGCGGACGGCCCTCGGGGTCGTACGTCCGGAAACAACCGAGTTGTCCTGCCGGAGGGCTGGTTGAAGGACCCCTACGACTGCTCCGGGGTGAGCGAGGACGCCGAGCTGGACACGTCCGGCGGCTGAGATCAGGCCTTTCCGGGGGAGTGATCCTCACCACCCTTGAGGGGGGTGGCGCTCAGATGAGCAGGTTACGAGCGGCTGCACTGCCTGAAAGGGTGGCACTGGGTGCCACCCTTTTTGCGTTCAAGGGTTGAACGCAAGTGGGCGAAGGGTGTGCTCGGATGAGCGAAATCCCGTCGATTCGGCCCCTTCTGCCTTCGGGGTCTGAAAGCGGAAGCTTCGCCTCGGTAACTTTCGAAGTGCTGGCGGACGGGTGGTTAAGACCACGTGTCCGCTAGGCGTACCTCCCCAGAAGCCTTCGATCTGGGTATGTTCCTCGCCGTCAGGGCAGCCAACCGAGTCATCGAGGAGTCGGGACCCGTGTCGGAAAACAATGATCAGAAGTTCGTGTACGACTTCACCGAGGGCAACAGGGACCTGAAGGACCTGCTCGGTGGCAAGGGCGCGAACCTGGCCGAGATGACCAACCTCGGTCTGCCGGTCCCCCCCGGCTTCACGATCACCACCGAGGCGTGCAAGGTCTACCTCGAGAGCGGTTCGGAGCCCGTGGAGCTCCGCGACGAGGTCAGCGCGCACCTCGACGCCCTCGAGCGGCAGATGGGCAAGAAGCTCGGCCAGGCCGACGACCCGCTGCTCGTCTCCGTCCGCTCCGGAGCCAAGTTCTCCATGCCGGGCATGATGGACACGGTCCTCAACATCGGCCTCTCCGACGAGTCCGTCACCGGACTCGCCCGCCAGGCCGACAACGAGCGCTTCGCCTGGGACTCGTACCGCCGCCTCATCCAGATGTTCGGCAAGACCGTCCTGGACGTCGACGGCGAGCTGTTCGAGGAGGCCCTCGACGAGGCCAAGGCCGAGAAGAAGGTCGCCAGCGACACCGACCTCGACGCCGCCGACCTCAAGAAGGTCGTCGAGCACTTCAAGGGCATCGTGAAGGCCGAGACCGGCCGCGATTTCCCCCAGGACCCGCGCGAGCAGATGGACCTCGCCATCGAGGCCGTCTTCAACTCCTGGAACACCGACCGCGCGAAGCTGTACCGCCGCCAGGAGCGCATCCCGGGCGACCTCGGCACCGCCGTCAACGTCTGCTCGATGGTCTTCGGCAACCTCGGCCCCGACTCCGGCACCGGCGTCGCCTTCACCCGCGACCCCGCCTCCGGCCACGCCGGCGTCTACGGCGACTACCTGCAGAACGCGCAGGGCGAGGACGTCGTCGCCGGTATCCGCAACACCGTGCCGCTGGCCGACCTCGAGTCGATCGACAAGACCTCGTACGACCAGCTCATGCACATCATGAACACGCTGGAGACCCACTACAAGGATCTCTGCGACATCGAGTTCACCATCGAGCGCGGCCAGCTCTGGATGCTCCAGACCCGCGTCGGCAAGCGCACCGCCGGTGCCGCCTTCCGCATCGCGACCCAGCTCGTGGACCAGGGCCTGATCGACGAGGCCGAGGCGCTCCAGCGCGTCACCGGCGCTCAGCTCGCCCAGCTGATGTTCCCCAAGTTCGACGAGAACGCGAAGGTCGACCAGATCGGGCGCGGCATCGCCGCCTCCCCGGGCGCGGCCGTCGGCAAGGCCGTCTTCGACTCGTACACGGCCGTGAAGTGGTCCCGCTCCGGCGAGAAGGTCATCCTGATCCGCCGCGAGACCAACCCGGACGACCTGGACGGCATGATCGCCGCCGAGGGCATCCTCACCTCCCGCGGCGGCAAGACCTCGCACGCCGCCGTCGTCGCCCGCGGCATGGGCAAGACCTGTGTCTGCGGTGCCGAGGAGCTGGAGGTCGACACCAAGCGCCGCCGGATGACCACCTCCGACGGCCAGGTCGTCGAGGAGGGCGACGTCGTCTCCATCGACGGCTCCACCGGCAAGGTCTACCTCGGTGAGGTACCCGTCGTACCGTCCCCGGTCGTCGAGTACTTCGAGGGCCGGATGCACGCCGGCGCCGACGACGCCGACGAGCTGGTCGCCGCCGTCCACCGGATCATGGCCTACGCGGACCGCGTCCGCCGCCTCCGGGTCCGCGCCAACGCCGACAACGCCGAGGACGCCAACCGCGCCCGCCGCTTCGGCGCCCAGGGCATCGGCCTCTGCCGCACCGAGCACATGTTCCTCGGCGAGCGCCGCCAGTTCGTCGAGCGGCTGATCCTGGCCGACACGGACATCGAGCGCGACCAGGCGCTCGAAGCCCTGCTCCCGCTCCAGCAGACGGACTTCGTCGAGCTCTTCGAGGCCATGGACGGGCTGCCCGTCACGGTCCGGCTGCTCGACCCGCCGCTGCACGAGTTCCTGCCCGACATCACCGAGCTCTCGGTACGCGTCGCCCTCGCGGAGTCCCGCAAGGAGCCGCACGAGAACGACCTGCGCCTGCTCCAGGCCGTGCACCGGCTGCACGAGCAGAACCCGATGCTGGGTCTGCGCGGTGTCCGCCTCGGCCTGGTCATCCCCGGCCTGTTCACCATGCAGGTGCGGGCCATCGCCGAGGCCGCCGCCCAGCGCCTCGACGCCAAGGGCGACCCGCGCGTCGAGATCATGATCCCGCTGGTCGGCACCGTCCAGGAGCTGGAGATCGTCCGCGAGGAGGCCGAGACGGTCATCGCCGAGGTCCAGGCCCGGACCGGCGTCGAGCTCAAGCTCGCGCTCGGCACCATGATCGAGCTGCCGCGCGCCGCCGTCACCGCCGGTCAGATCGCCGAGGCCGCGGAGTTCTTCTCCTTCGGCACCAACGACCTGACCCAGACGGTCTGGGGCTTCTCCCGCGACGACGTGGAGGCCTCGTTCTTCACCGCGTACCTGGAGAAGGGCATCTTCGGCGTCAGCCCCTTCGAGACCATCGACAAGGACGGTGTCGGCGCGCTCGTGCGCAGCGCCGTCCAGGCCGGCCGCGCCACCCGCCCCGACATCAAGCTCGGTGTCTGCGGCGAGCACGGCGGCGACCCGGAGTCGGTGCACTTCTTCCACGAGGTCGGTCTCGACTACGTCTCCTGCTCGCCCTTCCGGATCCCGGTGGCGCGACTCGAGGCCGGCCGCGCGGCGGCCGAGTCGAAGGGCAGCGACAGCCGCTGAGCCACGGGGCTCCGGGCCCCGGCTCCGAGCCGCGGGCGCCGAGCCCCGCTCGACCTCCGGGGCCGCCGTCGGTCAGCTCTGCGACCCTCACCGGCGGGCGGCGGCACCGGATTCACAAAAAGAGACGGGACGGACACCTTTGTGCGGAGGTGTCCGTCCCGTTGTTTGTTTGCCGGTAGAGCTGATGTGAGTCAATGTTCAATTGCGCCTGATCGAATTATTGGCCATTGAACTTCCCCGGTTCCGTACCGAAAAGAATGGAGCGGGCGCGACCCCCGGATCCCCACCCGGAGGCCGCGCCCTTTACCGTTGCCGGGCAGGTGAGCCGCAACCTCGCCGACCGCCGCCGGACGGGCAAAGCCCCCCACGGTCTTCACCACGTCACCTCGGTCCTGAAGGTTTCCTGCCCGACCCGTACAGCTTTTCGGTTCCCCGGTGATTGCCGCGACGCCTTTCAACTGTGGCTGAAACACCCTGGTAACCTGCAGTGATGCTGTGCATACTCGTTGTCGGGGGTGGTTGCGAGTGCACAGGTGGGGACGTCATGCTGCGGATTCATTTCACCGGAATCGACTTGGCGGGGGTGCGGACGGCGGCCCGGCCGGACGTTCTGTGGGAAACGATTCTGAGCTTTCATCGTTTAAGGGACCGGCGCGGACCCGTCGTCTTCGGAGAATGGCGCTCCGAAACGCGGATGCGGCTCGGCGGTGAGACGAGGCTGCTCGCCGCGCTCGTTCCCAGCCGCGGCTATTTTCCCGACTT
Organism: Streptomyces sp. NPDC001728; assembly: GCF_040297565.1. Lineage (NCBI taxonomy): Bacteria > Bacillati > Actinomycetota > Actinomycetes > Kitasatosporales > Streptomycetaceae > Streptomyces > Streptomyces sp. NPDC001728. Next base: position 232,729 of record NZ_JBEOZK010000009.1, on the reverse strand, counting down.
CCTGACGCCCGCGGAAGGCGTCCAAGGGCTCGACGAGGGACTCCAGGCGATCCGCGCGACCGACGCCGGCCGGCTGCGCGGCGAACTCTCGCTGCTCGCCGCCGACCGCTCGGGCGGGCGGACCGTACCGCATTCGCTGCGCGCCCTCGCCGACGGCGGCTCGGAACCCTTCGACCGGCTCATGGGGGCGCTGCGGAGCTATCACCGGGCGGCCGTCGAGCCGTTCTGGCCGCACATCCGGGCCAGGGTCGAGGCCGACCGGGCCCGCCGGGGCCGCGCGCTCCTGGACGGCGGCGCCGAGGAACTCCTCGCCTCGCTGCCGCCGATGCTGCGCTGGAAGGCGCCCGTCCTGGAGGCGGACTACCCGGTCGACCGGGACGTCCACCTCGACGGGCGGGGGCTGCTGCTCCAGCCCTCGTACTTCTGCCGGGGGACCCCCGTCGTGCTGCGCGATCCCGTGCTGCCGCCGGTCCTCGTCTACCCCGTCACCCACGGCGAGGCGCCGACCGTCCGCGCGCCGGGCGGTTCCTCGCTCGCCAAGCTGGTCGGGCAGACCCGCTCGGCGGTCCTGCACGCGATCGGGGACGGCGGTACGACCAGCGAGCTGGCTCGCCGGGCCGGGGTGTCGCTCGCCTCGGCGAGCCAGCACGCGGGCGTGCTGCGCGAGGCCGGGCTCATCGCGACCCTCCGCCACGGCAACGCGGTCCTGCACACCCTGACGCCGTTGGGCGCCGCCCTGCTCGGCGGCGCCCAACGGACGGTGGACCTGCGCTGCTACGCGCGGAACGGCCCCGTCACCTCGTAGGTGATGCCGCCCGAGGAGCTGCCGCTGGTGCCGCGCTGGCTGGAGAAGTACAGCCGCCTGCCGTCGGGGGAGAAGGCGGGGCCGGTGATCTCGGAGCCGGACTGGCCGCTGATCCGCAGGAACGGCGCGACGACGTCGTCCGGGGTGATCAGGCAGATCTCCATGTTGCCGCCGTCCTCCGCGACGAACAGGTCGCCGGAGGCGCTGCCGGTGACGTTGTCGACGCCGGTGAGCGGGGCGCCGCCGCCGGAGACGAGCGAGTCGTCGTAGGCCAGCTCGTAGGTGCCGGCGGCGAGGTCGACCTGCCAGACCCGGTTGTCGCCCTTGGTGGTGAACCAGACGGTGTCGTCGGAGTAGTAGCAGCCCTCGCCGCCGTTGAAGTGCTTCGCGCCGGAGACCTGGGTGCGGGTGGTGGCCGGGGAGCCGTCCGGGTCCGGCACGTTCTGCCAGGTGAAGGTGCCGGAGGTGGCGGTGGAGGCCTTGAGGACCTGGAGGGTGCCGGCGGAGAGGTTGCCCCAGGTGGTGGGGATGAAGCGGTAGAAGCAGCCGTCGGTCTCGTCCTCGGTCAGGTAGATCACCTTGCGGACCGGGTCGGCGGCGGCGGCCTCGTGCTTGAAGCGGCCCATGGCGTCCCGGCGGTAGGCGGTGCCGCCCCAGGGGTTCGACTCGTAGACGTAGCCGAGGGACACCTCCTCGCAGGAGAGCCAGGTGTTCCACGGGGTGGCGCCGCCCGCGCAGTTCTGGCGCGTGCCGGAGAGGATGCGGTACGCGCCGGTGATCGCGCCCGCCGAGTCGAACCTCACCGCGCTCGCGCCGCCGCTCGGGTTGATCTCCGAGTTCGACACGTAGATCCAGCCCGTGCCGTCGGCGAAGCAGGCGCCGCCGTCGGGGGCGCTGTGCCAGGCGTACGAGGTGCCGGGGACCGGCTGGCCGGACCGGGCGATCACCCGGCTGGTGAACCCGGCGGGCAGCAGGATGCCGTTGGCGTCCGCCGCGCCGAGCGCGCCGTAGGGGCCGGCGCCGGGCTGGGCGGGGGCGGCGAAGGCCGCGCCGTGCCACAGGCTGCCACCGAAGGCGGCGGCCGAGGTGCCGATGACCGCTCCACGCAGGAAAGTGCGTCGCTCCACGTCTCACTCCTGAGAAGGGTGGTGAACCGCCCCGTCACGCCGGTCGGGCGACGGGGTCGCGCGCTTCCGGAACCTAGGAGTACGGAATTGACTGTGCATCAACAAGCGGTGAAGGGGAAGCGGCGGGCGGCGGGCGGGCACCCGCCTGTCGGTGCCGGCCGCTACCTTCAGGCCATGTCGCTCTCCGCACGTCCGATCCTCGCCCGTCCACTCGGCTCGGTACGGCTGCCCGGCGCCTCGGGACTGCTCCGGAACACGGCCTTCGAGACCCGCGCCGACGGCCCGCGCCGCGCCCTGCTGTTCCACGGCGACGGCCTGGAGGTCCACGACCTGGAGGACCTGTTCGCCGGGGAACGGGCGCCGGGGACCGTCTTCCCGGTGCCCTGGCCGGGCTGGGCCGGGGGCGGGGCCTCGGTGAGCCCGGACGGCACCTTCGCGGTCTTCTCCGGCCAGCGGGCGGTCCGGGCCGTCGGCGCGGACGGCGCGACGCTGTGGGAGCACCGGCACCCCTGCTGGGGCCCTGAGCCGGCCCACTCGCACACCGGGGACGAGCAGCAGGTCTGCGGCGGCTTCGAGCACGGCTCCTGCCGGATCTCCGACGACGGCCGTTTCGTCTGGGCGCACGCCCTGACCCCGGGGGAGGAGTACGTCGAGTGCTGGTCCGTCCTCGACGCGCGGGACGGCCGCGAGCTGGCCCGGCTGCCCCTCGACGACAGCGCGGCCGCCGGCTCCTCCCACCTCTCCCACCCCGACGGCGTCCACATGGGGCTCTGTATCGGCATGGGCCAGGACGGGGTCCTGCTGTACTGGGCGCGCTGGGACGGCGAGCGGCCGACCGTGTGGGGTCTCAATGAGACGCTCGACCGCATCCTGGCGGACGTCCACCCGGCCCACGAGGGCTTCCTGACCATCGAGCACTACGGGGAGGACCTGCGGCTGCACGCCCTGGACGGCACGGTCCTGGCCGAGCGGGGGCCGGTCCCGGCGGCGGAGGAGTCCGAGGAGGACGAGCTGCCGTGGGACCACCGGCCCGGCTTCGTCGACGCGGGCACCGTCATCGCGACCACCGGCGTCGAGTACGACGTCGACGACGCGGGCCCCCGCCACTGGCTCCTCGACGCCCGCACCCTGGAGATACGCGGAACCGTCACGTATCCCGGCGGCCCCGTCGACAGCCCGGCCCACCCCCTCGGCGACGGCAGCTGGCTCACCTGTGACGAGGCGGGCGGGGCGCTCCACCGCTGGTCGGTCTGACGTCCGGGGCCTTCGGCGCTCTGAGGCCCGGGGCCTTCGGCCCTTGGGATGCGGGTGCCGGCGGGGGACACTGGGGGGCATGCGTGCCACCCGGGACATCAGCGACCGCGACGACCTCGACGTGCTGCTGCGGCGCTTCTACGGCGCCGCCTTCGCCGATCCGCTCATCGGGCCCTACTTCACCGAGGTCGCCGGGACCGACCTGGAGGCCCATCTGCCGCACATCGTGGACTTCTGGGAGCGGGCCCTCCTCCGTACCGCCGAGTACCGGCGCGACGCCTTCGCCCCGCACGCCGCCCTGCACGCCGCGCGGCCCCTCACCGCCGCCCACTTCGGCCGCTGGGTGCAGCTCTGGCGGGCCACCGTCGACGGGCTGCACTCCGGGCCCCGGGCCGAGCGGGCCAAGGCGCAGGGCGAACGGATCGCCCTCGCCCTGCTGCGGCGGCTCGCCGGGACCGGCGCGGGCACCGGCGGCACGGGCGGCGGGTTCGTCCCGCTGGCGGCCCTGGAGCTGCGCTCCGTCGCCTGAGCGAAAAGAATCCCCGGGAGAGCGATGAGTTCCGAGGGGCGGGCCCGTCCTACCTCTCGACAGCACCGCACGAGGGAAGAGAGCACATCATGGCCCCGCAGATGATCTTCGTGAACCTGCCCGTGAAGGACGTCTCCGCCAGCAAGGCCTTCTTCGAGAAGCTCGGCTACTCCATCAACCAGCAGTTCAGCGACGAGACCACCGGCTGTGTGGTCATCAGCGACACGATCTTCGCGATGCTGCTCGAAGAGCCCAAGTTCCAGTCCTTCATGGCCCCCGGCAAGGAGATCTCCGACGCGACCAAGGCCACCGAGGTGCTGGTCACGCTGAGCGCCGAGAGCCGCGAGAAGGTCGACGAGCTGGCCGACGCCGCGCTCGCGGCCGGTGGCACCCCGGCGAAGGAGCCGATGGAGCTGGGCTTCATGTACGGCCGCTCGTTCACCGACCTGGACGGCCACCACTGGGAGATCTTCTGGATGGACCCGGCGGCGGCCCAGGGCTGAGCCCCCGGAGCCGGACCGGGCTGCGACCGGGCCGGGGGCAGGGCCCCCGGCCACGTACTCAGGCGGAGACGCCGCCGTCGATCACCAGGTCCGTGCCGACGGCGGAGCCCGCGTCGTCCGACGCGAGGTACAGCACGGCCGCCGCCACCTCCGCGGCGGAGGAGATCCTGCCGAGCGGCGACTCCTCCTTCATCCGTACCTCCCGCTCGGCCTCCGTCTCGCCGGGCCGCAGCGACATCGTGGACTCCGAGGCGCCGGGGCTCACCGCGTTGATGCGGACCCCGTCGGCGATGTGGTCCAGGGCCGCGGCCCTGGTCAGCGCCGACACGGCCGCCTTCGACACCTGGTAGCCGAAGACGCCGGGGATGCGGACGTGCGGGCCCAGGTTCGACGCGATGTTCACGATGGCCCCGCCGCCGTGCGCCCGCATGTGCGCCACCTCGGCCTGGAGGGCGTGCAGCACCCCCGTCACGTTGACGTCGAGCAGCGTCCGCCAGTCGTCCAGGGGGAAGTCGGCGGCGCTGTACCCGCCCCGGAAGACCCCGGCGTTGTTCACGGCCACGTCGAGACCGCCGAACAGCTCGACCGTGCGCCGGACCAGCTCCCGGGTGGACGCCGCGCCGGACACGTCGGCGGTGACGGCCGCGGCCGTGCCCCCGGCGGCCTCGATCAGGGCCACCGTCTCCTTCAGAGGCCCTTCCGTACGGCCGGCGACGACGACCTTCGCGCCCTCGGCGGCGAAGGCGAGTGCGATGGCCCGGCCGAGACCGGAACCGGCCCCGGTGACGAGGGCGACGCGGTCGGTGAAGCGTGCGGACATGGGTGACTCCCCTGTGATGGTCAGTGGGTGGTGCGGGTGGTGCGTTCGGGCCCGTGTTCGTGACGTGCGGGGGAGCGTTTGAACTTGACCGTACGTTCCATAATGAGGTCCGAAGAAAGGGCGCCCCCCGCGGGCGTCCGTCCTCAGTCCAGCAGGCCCAGGGCCTGTTCCGCCGCGTCGCGGACCCTGGCCGGGTCGCTCGACACCTTGCCGACCACCCGGATGCCCTGCATCAGCACGAGCAGCATCCGGGCGACCGCCCGGGGGTCCCGGTCGGCCGGGAGTTCGCCCCCGGCGCGGGCCCGGGTGAGCGCCCCGTGGAGGAGTGTCTCGACCAGTTCCCAGCTGAGCTCGACCCGGCGGGCGACCGCCGTGTCGTGCGGTCCCAGCTCCGCCGCCGAGTTGGTGACGAAACAGCCGCTCAGCCGCTCCCCGTCGGTCATCGCCTCGGTGGCGAAGCGGCGGACCAGCGCGCGGACGGCCGGCAGGGCCGGGCCCGGTGTGGACAGCTCCTCGACGATCCGCGGGTCGCGGGTCTCCAGGTAGCGGTCCATCGCCTTCAGGTACAGCTCGTGCTTGTTGCCGAAGGTCGCGTAGAGGCTGGCCCGGCCGATGCCGAGGTGCTCCACGAGGTCCGACATCGCTGTCGCCTCGTAGCCGCGCGCCCAGAACAGTTCGAGGGCTGCCTGGAGTGCGGCGTCGGGGTCGAATCCCTTGGTCCTGGCCACGAGAGGACCGTACGACCAACTGGAACGATCGGTCAAGAGAGCCCGTGGCGACCGCGGGACCGCTTCGGGGGGCGCTCGGGGGCCGCGCTAGACCGACCGCACCGGATACACCGCCACCGTCACCCCGTCGTCGTCCAGGCACCGGCCCGTCTCCAGGTCGAAGCGCTGCTTCAGGAGCGGCGAGGCCACGAACGGCCGCCCGTCCGAGGAGCCGACGAGCCCCCGGGAGAGCACCTGCGCCCCCGTGAACGGATCGCGGTTGTCGATCGCGTAGGTCCGGCCCGAGCGGTCCCGGAAGACCGCCGCCTGCCCGCCGTCCGGCAGCAGCGCCGCCACCCCCCGGCCGGGGGTCAGCCGGGACTCCTCGCAGACCGCCAGCCAGGCGTCGGGGGACGGTGAGAGTTCGAGGGTCGTCGTCATCGGGAAGTGGCCCCTTCCAGCGCGCTGTTCGTCCTGCCGAGCGTCAGGACCGTGAGGTCCGGCTTGATCTGGTCGCGCTCCGGGACGAACCGGACCGTGGGGTCCGGCGCCTCCGGCGCGTTCACGAAGGAGACGAAGCGCCGCAGCCGCTCCGGGTCGTCCAGGGTCTGCGCCCACTCGTCCCGGTAGCCGGCGACGTGCGCCGCCATCAGGGCCTCCAGTTCGTCGCAGAGCCCGAGCGAGTCGTGCACCACCACGTCCTTGAGGTGGTCGAGCCCGCCCTCCAGGCGTTCCAGCCAGGTCGACGTCCGCTCAAGGCGGTCCGCTGTCCGGATGTAGAACATCAGGAACCGGTCGATCAGGCGCACCAGTTCGGCGTCCGAGAGGTCCTGGGCGAGCAGGTCCGCGTGGCGCGGGGTCGCGCCGCCGTTCCCGCCGACGTAGAGGTTCCAGCCGTTCGCCGTCGCGATGATCCCGAAGTCCTTCGACTGGGCCTCGGCGCACTCGCGGGCGCAGCCCGAGACCGCCGACTTGAGCTTGTGCGGGGCGCGCAGCCCCCGGTAGCGCAGCTCGAGGCGGATCGCCGTCCGCACCGAGTCCTGGACGCCGTAGCGGCACCAGGTCTGCCCGACGCAGGACTTGATGGTGCGCAGCGCCTTGCCGTACGCGTGCCCCGACTCGAAGCCCGCGTCCACCAGCCTCGTCCAGATGGCGGGTAGTTGGTCGACGCGGGCACCGAAGAGGTCGATCCGCTGGCCGCCGGTGATCTTCGTGTAGAGGCCGAAGTCCCGGGCCACCTCACCGATCACGATCAGTCTCTCCGGGGTGATCTCGCCGCCGGGGATGCGCGGCACGACCGAATAGGAGCCGTTGCGCTGCATGTTGGCGAGGAAGTGGTCGTTGGTGTCCTGGAGGGCGGCCTGCTCGCCGTCCAGGATGTAGCCGTCGATGCCGAGTGCCGGGGCCAGGGAGGCCAGGATCGAGCCGACGGTCGGCTTGCAGACCTCGCAGCCCTCGCCGCCCCGTGCCCCCTCCCGCCCGTGCGAGTCGAGCAGTGCGGCGAAGGAGGTCAGCCGCAGGGTGCGGGCGATCTCGTACAGCTCGCTCCGGGTGTGCGGGAAGCAGCCGCAGAGTCCCTCGTCCGCGGCGGCCGGCAGCAGCTTCTCGATCGTCTTCACGCAACTGCCGCAGCCCGTACCGGCCTTGGTGCACCTCTTCGCCTCGGGTAGCGAGGAGCACTGTCCGATCGCGTGCTTGGTCACGTTGTGGCAGGAGCAGATCACCGCGTCGTCCGGGAGCGCCGAGGGGCCGAGCGTGACCGGGGCGCCCGCGCCGGCCGGGAGCACCAGCTGCTCGGGGGAGACGGGCGGCACGGAACCGGTGAGCGGACGCAGGAGCCCGTACTGCTCGGCGTCGCCGACCAGTACACCGCCGAGCAGCACCCCGTCGCCGGAGATCACCAGCTTCTTGTAGACGCCCGAGCGGGAGTCGGAGTACACGACGTCGAGGCAGCCCTCGGCCGCGCCGTGCGCGTCGCCGAAGGAGGCCACGTCCACGCCGAGCAGCTTCAGCTTCGTCGACATGTCGGCACCGGTGAAGCCGTCCCCGGCCTCCTCGTCGGCGATCGTCGCCGCCGCCGTCTGCGCCATCTCGTAGCCCGGCGCCACCAGGCCGTACACCCGCCCGTCCGAGGCGAGCGCGCACTCGCCGATCGCGAAGACCGCCGGGTCGGAGGTGCGGCACCGCTCGTCGACCGCGACACCGCCGCGCTCCCCGACCGTGAGCCCGCAGTCCCGGGCCAGCTGGTCCCGGGGCCGTACCCCGGCGGAGAACACGACCATGTCCGTGGGCAGTTCGGAGCCGTCCGAGAGCTTCATCCCGGTCACGGCGCCGTCCGCCGCCACCACCTCCTGGGTGCCCGTGCCGGTGTGCACGGTCAGGCCCATCCGCTCGATCGTACGGAGCAGGGCCGCGCCGCCGCCCTCGTCGACCTGCACCGGCATCAGGCGCGGCGCGAACTCCACGACGTGGGTGTCCAGTCCGAGCCCGCTGAGCGCGCCCGCCGCCTCCAGGCCGAGCAGTCCGCCGCCGACGACCGCGCCGGTCGTCGCCGTCCGCGCGTACTCCTCGATCGCGAGCAGGTCCTCGATCGTGCGGTAGACGAAACAGCCGCGGGAGTCCTTGCCGGGGACGGGCGGCACGAACGGGTACGAGCCGGTGGCCAGGACCAGCGTGTCGTACGCGAAGACCCGCCCCGAGCGGGCCGTGACCGTACGGGCCTCCCGGTCCACCGCATCGGCCGGGTCGCCCACGTACAGCTCGATGGAGTGCTTCTCCAGGAAGCCGGCCTCGACCATCGACAGGTCGTCCGGGGTCTTCCCGGAGAAGTACGAGGTCAGCCGTACGCGGTCGTAGGCCGGGCGGGGCTCCTCGCAGAGGACCACGATCCGGGCCCGCGCGGTGACGCCACGGTCCGCGAGCGCCTCGAGGAACCGCTGGCCGACCATCCCGTGGCCGACCAGGACGATGGTGGGGGTGGTCATGAGGAGCCTCCGTCGTGGGTGAGCAGATGGAGCAGGGGCGCGTCGTCGGGCAGGGCCTCGTCGCCCTCCCAGGCGCGGGCGAGCGTCCCGACCGCGGCCAGATCGCCGAGGAGGAGGCCCCCGACGAGCCGGTCACCGCGGACGACGACCTTGCGGTACGCGCTGCGCGTGGCGTCGGTGAGCTGGACGACCTCGTCGCCCGGCAGCGCCGTGACCTCGCCGAAGGCGGCGAGGTCGAGTGGCCGGGCACCGCCGAGGGTGAGCCGGGTGAGGGCGCGGGTGCCGGTGTAGCGCGCGCCCGGGAGTTCGGCCGTGAGCAGGTCCGCCAGCACGTCGGCCTGTTCGAGCGCCGGGCCGGCGAGGCCGTAACTCCGTCCCCCGTGCTCCGCGCAGTCGCCGACCGCGTGGATGTACGGGTCGGAGGTGCGGAGTTCGTCGTCGACGACGATGCCGGTGGCGATGTCGAGGCCCGCCTCACGGGCGAGGGCGACGCGGGGGCGCACCCCGCAGGCGAGGACGACCACCTGGGCGTCGAGGACGAAACCGTCGGCGAGTTCGACGGCCGTGACGGCCCCGTCGCGCTGCCGGAGGCCACTGACGCGGCACTCGGTGTGCACCTCGACGCCGAGCGCCGTGACATGGCCGTGGAGCAGGGCCGAGGCATGGACGTCGAGTTGACGATCCATCAGCCGTTCGCCCTGCTGGGCCAGGACCACGTCCGCGCCGAGCGCGGCGAGGGCGCGGGCCGCCGAGACGCCGAGGAGACCGCCGCCGATGACCACCGCCCGTACTCCCGGCCGGACGGCGGATCGCAGCTCCAGACAGTCGTCGAGGGTACGGAAGGGGTGGACGCCCTCCGGCAGTTCCGCCCCGCGCACCCCGCGCAGCGGCGGCAGCACCGGATTGGAGCCGGTGGCCAGGACCAGCCGGTCGTAACCGACGAGGGAGCCGTCCGCGCACTCCACCGTCCTCGCCGCCCGGTCGATCCGCACCGCCCGCGCCCCGAGCCGCGCGGGCTCCCGGGTCCCGGGCAGGGCGATCACCTCGGGGGCGTACCGCCCGGCGAGGACTTCGGCGAGCAGCACCCTGTTGTACGGGGCGTGCCGCTCCTCTCCGAGGAGGGTGACGGGGAGCCGCTGGGCGAGCCGGGCGCCCGCCGTTCCGCCCCCGACCACCACGATCCGTGTACTCATGACGGGAAGCGTGCGCGGCCGGTGTTACCCGGCGGCATCCCGGCTGTTTCCCGTACGGAACGCTGATCTCCGTGCCCGGCCCGGAGGGCTGTGAGGGCGCGGGGAGGGCGAGGGCGGCCGGACCGCAGTCCGGGGCCGCCGGTCGGGCCGCCGGTCGGGCCGAGGAACGTGTCGAGGACAGGGTCGAGGACAGGGTCGAGGGTTAACCCGTGGTCAGGCTCGGCTCAAGCCCGCCTTAAGGATCGGGCCGGAGGGCCTGAGCTGCGGATTCCCGTATACGGGGGACCCTAGGGTGCCGGATGTGACCTCCGAGGCCCGCCCCCACCCGCTCTATGTGCCCCTGCCCGGCCGGCCGGCCGCCGCCCCGGCGCCCGCCCCTCCGGCAGAGGCAGACCACGCCCCCGCCCCCGTCCTCCGCCTCGCCCCCGACCGGCTGCGGACCGGCATCCTCGCCGGGGCCGGAGCCGTCGCCCTGCTCTGGGGCCTCCAGGCCAGGCCCTCCGCCCGGCTCGACGCCTTCTTCGCCACCGGCGCCCACCTCACCGGCCTCCTCGCCGGCTACGGCGTCCTGGTCCTCCTGCTCCTCATGGCCCGCGTCCCCGCCGTCGAACACGGCGTCGGCGCCGACCGGCTCGCCCGCTGGCACGCCCTCGGCGGCCGGTACGTCCTCGGCCTGATCGGCGCCCACGCGCTCCTCGCCCTCATCGGCTACGCCGTGCACACCCGTACCGACCTCGTCACCGCCACCGGGGGCCTCCTCGGATACGGGGCCATCGCCGCCGCCACCGCCGGCACCCTCCTGTTCGTCGCCGTCGGCGTCACCTCCGCCCGGGGTGTACGGCGGCGCGTCGGTCACGAGACCTGGCGGGCGGTGCACCTCGGCGGGCTCCTCGCCGCCGCCCTCGGCTTCGTCCACCAGCTCGCCGGACCCGACCTCGCCGACAGCCTCCTCACCCGCTGGCTCTGGTCGATGGCCCACGGCACCGTCGCCGTCCTCCTGCTCTGGTACCGGGTCGTCGTCCCCGTCCGCGCCGCCCTCCGCCACGAACTGCGGGTCGTCGAGGTCCGCGACGAGGGCCCCGGAGTCGTCTCCGTCCTCGTCCGGGGCAGGGGAGTGGCCCGGCTCCAGGCCGAACCCGGCCAGTTCTTCCGCTGGCGCTTCCTGCGGCGCGGACTCTGGTCGACGGCCCTGCCCTTCTCCCTCTCCGCGCCCGTCCGCGACGACACCCTGCGGATCACCGTCAAGGCGCTCGGCGACCACACCCGCCGCATCCGGCGGCTCCGCCCCGGCACCCGGGTCCTGGCCGCCGGACCGTTCGGCGCGCTCACCGCCCACCGCCGCACCCGCCGCAAGGTCCTGCTGCTCGCCGGCGGCGTCGGCATCACCCCGCTGCGCGCCCTCTTCGAGACCCTGCCCGGCGGGCCCGGCGACGTGACCCTGCTCTACCGGGCCTCGGACGCGGCCGGACTCGTCCTCCGCACGGAACTGGAGGCCATCGCCCGCGAACGGCAGGCCGCGCTCCACTTCCTCCTCGGCCCCTCCGACGACTCCTTCGACCCGCTCGCGCCCCGCGCGCTGCGCAACCTCGTGCCCGGACTCGCCGCCCACGACGTGTACCTGTGCGGGCCGCCCGCGATGGCACGGGCCGCCACCGCCCATCTGATCCGGGCCGGGGTGCCGGCCTCCCGCATCCACAGCGAGGACTTCGACCATGGCTAGACACGGCGCACCCCGCGTCCCCAGACACGGCGTACCCCGCGCTTCCACCGTCCGCCAGGCGCGGCGCCGGCTCGCCGCCGCGCTGATCGGCGCCGGGGCGCTGGCCGCGACCTTCCTCACGGCCTCGGTCAGCCCGGCCGCCCCGCCGGCCCCCGACCGGGAACCGGGCGCCGCAAGCTCAGACGTAGCTCAACTCTCCAGGGATTGATGGACGGGGCAACGACCGTCTCCCTAGGCTCTCGGACATGCCCGAGATCTCACTGACCACCCTTGTCCTGCTCTGCCTCGCCGCGCTCGTGGCGGGCTGGATCGACGCCGTGGTCGGCGGCGGCGGGCTGCTCCTCCTGCCCGCCCTGCTGCTCGGGCTCCCGCACGTCCCGGCCGCGCAGATCCTCGGCACCAACAAGGCCGTCGCGATCGTCGGCACCACCGGGGCCGCCGTCACCTACGTACGGAAGGCGCCCGTGCAGGTCTGGACGGCGTTCCGCATCGGGCTCGCCGCCCTCACCGGCTCCATGGTCGGCGCCTTCTTCGCGGCCGGGATCAGCAGCGAGGTGCTGCGCCCGGTCATCATGGTGGTGCTGCTCGCGGTGGCGGCCTTCGTGATGCTGCGGCCCTCGTTCGGAGCGAAGGCCGAGGGGGAGGAGCGGGCGCCGCTGACCCGGGCCAGGATCGTCACCGCGATCGTCGTCGTGGGCGGCGGGATCGGCTTCTACGACGGCCTGTTCGGGCCCGGCACCGGCACCTTCCTGGTCCTCGCGCTGACCGCCGTGCTCCACCTCGACCTGGTGACGGCCTCGGCCACCGCGAAGATCGTCAACGTCTGCACCAACGCGGGCGCGCTCGCCATGTTCGCCTACCAGGGCAGCGTGTACTGGCAGCTCGCCGCCGTCATGGCGGTCTTCAACCTGGTGGGCGGGACCGTGGGGGCGCGGATGGCGCTCAGCAAGGGCGCCGAGTTCGTGCGTGGGGTGCTGCTGGTGGTCGTGCTGTCGCTGGTCGCGAAGCTCGCCTTCGACCAGTGGGCGTGACCTCCGCGGCCTATCGGACCCCGATGAGGTGCCCGAAGGCGACGACGTTCCCCTGGTAGCCGTTCTTCTTCGAGAAGCCGCCGCCGCAGGTGATCACCCGGATCTCGGCCCGGCCGGCCTCGTCGTACACCTTCCGGTCCGGGAACGCCCGGTTCTCGTAGACCTCGACCGCGTCGACGGTGAACACCGCCGTACGCCCGTCCTGCCGGTCCACCTCGATCCGGTGGCCCTTCTTCAGCGCGCCGAGCGTGTAGAAGACGGCCGGCCCGTCGGCGTTGTCGACATGACCCGCGACGATCGCCGTGCCCTTCGCACCGGGCGTGGTGCCGTCCCCGTACCAGCCGGCCATGTTCCGGTCCCGCGCAGGCGGCACGTCGAGCGAGCCGTCCGGGGCCAGACCGAGCCGCATCATCGGGGTGTCCACGTCTGTCTCCGGGATGCGCAGCCGGACGGGCGGCGACGGCGGCAGCGGGTCGGCGGCGGCGTCGGTGTGCACGCTCGGCCCGGCGGCGAAGGCCTGCGCGGCCGACGGAACGGGCGGGGTGACCTGCTGCGAGCCGTTCTGGACGAGCCAGAACCCGACGCAGGCGGCCATGGCTATGCCCCAGCCCTTCGTCCTGTTGCTCACCTGGTTTCCTTCGTGTCCTCACGGGCCGGTGGTGATGTGGCCCTGCCCCCGCCGGGCCGTGTTCGGGCGCTCGGCGGGGGCAGGGCGGGCGGGGTCTCAGTGCCCCTGCGCGCCGCTCGCCCGGCGGCGCAGAAGCCAGACCCCGCCCACGGCAGCCGCGGCCAGCACCGCCGCACCTGCCGTGACCTGGGCGGTGTCGGGGCCCACACTGCCCCCGACACCGGTCTGGACGTGGCCGCTCGGACTCCGGTGCTTGACGGTCAGGTCGCCCCGGGCCGTCCTGCCGTTGTCGCAGGCCACACTGATGCCGTAGGTGCCGGGCTTGGCGTGCTCCGGCACGTTGAACTGACCGACGACGACCTCTTTGTGGGTGCTCGGGTTCAGCTGGAACTCGCCCGCGCCGAGCGAGTTCGCGTCCCCGACACCATGACCGTGCTCCCCGCAGGCGAGGGTGTTGACGGTGACGGTGGTACCCGGTGAGGCGGAGGAGGGGAAGACTTCGAGCGACTCCGGACGGTTGTTGTTGGCGTACGCGCCGGGAGCGGCGACCGCCCCCAGCGCGGCGACCGCCAGCGCGGTACCGGTGAACAGACGGACAGTGGTGCGCATGGGGGGCCTCCGGGGCGCGCGAGCGGTCATGCCGTGCGGTCCTCCCGGGAGGGACTTCCCGGAAACGACCTTCTGAGACCGAGATAAGAGCCGCCGCGTGCCCCGCGCCTGCTGATGAGGCATCAGGATTGGGCCGTCCGATACGGTGTGTCGACTGGATCCCCGGTGTCTGCGCAGGTCAGGCCGGGTTTCGTGGCGTCAGCTGACACCCGGTGCCGAACGGGTGACGGGGTCAGGGACCCAGTTCCCGTGCAGCCCCAGCGGGACCCGGACCGGCAGATGGATCCGGGCGACCGGTGCGCCGGAGAAGTCGCGGGCGGACAGGATCACCAGATCGGTCGCGGCCCGCTCCGGCGCGAAGACGTACGCCATCACGTACCCGTCGTCCTCGGCCCCCGGCGACTCGGCGGGCACGAACACCCCCTCGCCGACGGTCCCGTACCGCCCGAACTCGTGCGCCTCCGTGGTGCCGCGCTCCAGGTCGTGCTTGAGGAGGGCGTTGCTGAATCCCTCCTCCGGCCGGTCGTCCCCAGGGCCGGCGGGAGCGGCGTACAGCTCGACGGCGGCGGTGTACCCGTACCGATAGGGGCGGCCCGTGCTCAGGGAGGCGACGCGCGGGAACTCCTGGACGCGGTCGTCGAGCCGGTCCTCCCGTACGGTCCCCCGCGCGAGGCCGAGCGTCCAGCGGTCCAGGGTCGGGCGGCTCGCGCCCACGTCCCTGATGTCGAAGCCCTCGCCGTGCCGGACGACATCGACGACGATCTCCCCGGTGCCTGTCTCGTACGCGTTGAGGGTGTGCCCCACCAGGCCGGGCGCGAGGCCGAACCAGCGGACCGCCCCGCCGCCGTCGCGGGGGAGCACGCCCACCCGTGCCCCGCGCCCCTCGTCCCAGGTGAAGGGCACGCCCGTGGCCAGATGGGCGGGGCTGAACACCACGGGCGAGTCGAAGAGCAGGACGTGGTGCTCGGTCAGCGCGAAGTCGTGCATGTACGGGTTGCCGGGCACCCGGACGGTCCTGGTGCGCCGTACCGTCCCGGTGGCGTCCATCACGATGTGCTGGATGTCGTCGGAGCCGTAGAGGAAGGCGAGCGAGTGCAGTTCGCCGGTGTGCGGGTCGAAGAGGGAGTGGGCGTTGGCGCTGTACCCCTCGGGGGTCGCCCCCAGGTCGCAGGGGCCCACCGTGTCCAGCTCGTAGCCGAGCTCGTACGGGCGGATGCCTCCCTCGACGAGGGCGAAGGTGCGGCCCGCGAGCCCCGCGACCTGCACGTTCGGGGAGACGTCGAGGCGCTCGTCGACCGGGGTGCCGCGGCGCGGCTCGCCCAGCCGGTCGGCGACGGAGCCGGAGCGGACCCAGCGGTTGCGGTACCACTCGGCGCGCCCGTCCCGGATGCGGACGCCGTGCACCATGCCCGCTCCGAGGGTCCAGATGTGGGCGGCGGCGTCCTCGACGCCGAGGGGGTTGGGGCCGTTCCGTAAGTAGCGGCCGGTGAGGTGGGCGGGGATCCGCCCGGTGACCGGCAGGTCGTGGGCGGTGACCTCCTCGGTGACGGGGGCGAAGCTTCCGGAGAGGTAGCGGTTGCGGCGGGTGGTCGTCATCGGGCGGCTCCGGCGGTCGCGGGTGCCGGCTGCGGGTCCGTGGGTCCCGGCTCGGGGCGGGTGGGCTCCGGTTCCGGGCGCGCGGGTCCCGACTCCGGGCGCGTCGGGCCCGGGTCCGTGGGCTTCGGTGCTGTGGGCTTCGGTGCTGTGGGCTCCCGCTCCGGGGCGAACGCCCGTGCCACCGCCGCCATCAGCGCGTCGTAGCGCGGGCCGGCCTCCTCCGGGTCGAAGTGTCCGGCGATCTCCAGGCTCACCGCGCCGTGCGAGGCGGCCCAGAAGATCTTGGAGACCTCATGGGCGTCGCCCGGCCGGAGGACCCCGGCGTCCATGCAGGCGGCGATGGCGGCGGCCGAGGTCTCGAAGGCGGTCCCGGCGACGGCGAGGGCCTCCGGGCTGGGCCGGTAGCCCGGCACGGGCTGCTCGAACATCACCCGGTAGTAGGCCGGTTCGGCCAGGGCGTGCCGCCGGTAGGCCGTGCCGAGCGCGGTGAGGTGGGCCAGCGGGTCGTCGCCGCGCGGGATGCCCTCCTGGGCGCGGCGCAGCCGGGCGAAGCCCTCCCGGTACAGCGCGTCGATCAGTCCCTCCTTCCCGCCGAACATCGTGTAGATGACCTTGGTCGACGCGCCGATGTCGGTGGAGATCCGCCGGACGGTCAGGGCAGCGGGGCCTTCGGCGACGAGCAGGGCGATGGCGCGGTCGAGGATCGTGGTGCGCACGGCGTTCTGGCCGAGGCGCTGGGCATCCTGGTAGGGCGTGCTCATGGGTAACACCGTATCTGACTGGTAACGGTGTTACCAGCGGGGGATGTGCCGAACCGGCGTGGCGGGGAGGGGCGTTGTGTGTGCCGAGGGGCTCCGTGGCGCGTCAGGGCCGGAGTTCGTCCCGCTCCACCGCGTCGTACGCCGCGTACACCCGCCCCATCAGCTCCTCGTCCACCGCGAACACGACCTCGTCGATCGCCGTCACGGGCGCGATGCCCCGGGAGTTGGTCACCAGGGCGGCCCGGTACCCCGTCAGGTCCGCCAGGGTGACCGGGCGCCTGACCGAGCCCAGCCGGGGCGCCAGCAGGGCCATCGTGATCCCTTCGAGGCAGGGCGCCGACGGCCAGACCAGAGAAGTGCCGTCCCAGAAGGCGATGTTGGTGATCGCGCCCTCGGCGATCTCACCGTACGGGGAGGTCAGCAGGGCCTCGTCGAAGCCGGCCCGCACGGCCGCCTCGCGGTGGTAGCTCTGGCCGAAACCGCCCAGGTGCTTGATGTGCGGCGCGGGGCGCCAGTACTCGGCGGTCGTCAGCCGCTGCGGGGCGCCGGGGCCGTCCGGGGCCGGCGCGGCGACCGTCACCGCGACGCGGACGCCCGGGTACACGTACACCCGCAGCGAGGCGTCCCGCCGTCCGGCCCGCTCCAGGGCTCCGGCGGCCAGCGCGCGGACCTCCTCGCCGTCCAGCCCCCGGCCGAACAGCTCCCGGGTGGAGCGGTCGAGGCGGGCGAGGTGGAGGCCGAGCCCCTTCACCCGGCCGTCCCGCACCTGCATGGCCGTGAAGTGCC
This sequence comes from Streptomyces sp. NPDC001728, assembly GCF_040297565.1. Taxonomy (NCBI): domain Bacteria; kingdom Bacillati; phylum Actinomycetota; class Actinomycetes; order Kitasatosporales; family Streptomycetaceae; genus Streptomyces; species Streptomyces sp. NPDC001728. The sequence continues at coordinate 215,676 of NZ_JBEOZK010000009.1, read as the reverse complement.
CGAAGCCGGTCATGACGGCGGCCAGCAGCCCCGGGTCGGCCGCGGGGGCGCCGTCGATCTCGATGTGCGGAGGGGGAGTCGTCATGCGCTCACCGTACGTCCAGGGGAAGTTCCCGCGATCGGCGCTTGACCTCAACCAAACTTGAGGTACCACGATCCTCGGCATGGACATCACGAACTCCACCCAGGCCCAGCCCCTCACGCTCGCCCTCGTCGTCGCCAGCGACCGCGAAGGCCGCTTCGCCCCCGTCGTCACCGACTGGTTCCGCTCCCGCCTCGCCGAGCGCGAGGACTTCGCCGTCACCCTCGTCGACCTCGCCGAGGTCGACCTCCCCACCACCCTCACCCACCGGCCCTCCCCGGCCGTCCGCGCCGAACTCACCAAGGTCACCCCGGTGCTGGAAGCGGCCGACGCCTTCGTCGTCATCACCCCCGAGTACAACCACTCCTTCCCCGCCTCGCTCAAGAACCTGATCGACCGGCACTACACCGAATGGCAGGCCAAGCCCGTCGGCTTCGTCTCCTACGGCGGCATCTCCGGCGGCCTGCGCGCCGTCGAGCAACTGCGCCAGGTCTACGCCGAGATGCACGCCGTGACCGTCCGCGACACCGTCTCCTTCCACCACGCCCACGGGCAGTTCGACGAGGACGGCCGCCACAAGGACCCGGCCGGCGCCGAGATCGCCGCCAAGGCCCTCCTCGATCAGCTCGCCTGGTGGGGCAGCGCCCTCAAGAACGCCAAGTCCGTCCACCCGTACGGCAAGTGAGGAGCCGCCACCATGCTGCTGCGACTTCTCGCGCCCCGCCTCCGGCCCCACCGGCGCCTCCTCGCCCTCCTCGTCGGCCTCCAGCTCGTCCAGACACTGGCCTCCCTCGCCCTGCCCACCCTCAACGCCGGGATCATCGACCAGGGCGTCCTGCGCGGGGACACCGACCGGGTCCTCCACGGCGGCGCCGCGATGATCGCCGTCACCCTGCTCCAGGCGGTGGCCGCTGCCGCCGCCACCTGCACCGGCGCCCGGATCGCCATGGGCGTCGCCCGCGACCTGCGCTCCGAGGTCTTCCGGCACGTCCAGGACTTCTCGGCCCGGGAGCGGGGCCGCTTCGGCGCCGCCTCCCTCATCACCCGCACCACCAACGACGTCCAGCAGATCCAGACCTTCACCGTCCTCGTCCTGACGATGCTGGTCGCCGCGCCCCTCCTCTGCTTCGGCGGCATCGCCATGGCCCTGCGCCAGGACGTGCCGCTCGCCCTGGTCCTGCTGCTCTTCGTGCCTGTGATGACCGGGGCCGTCGGGGCCGTCGTGCTGCGCATGAGGCCGCTCTTCCGGGGCATGCAGGAGCGCGTCGACGGAGCCAACCGGGTGCTGCGCGAGCAGATCACCGGCGTCCGGGTGGTCCGCGCCTTCGTCCGCGACCGGCACGAGCGGGAACGGTTCGCCGCCGCCAACGACGAACTCCTCTCCGTCGGGCTGCGGGCCGGCCGCCTCCAGGCCCTGATGTTTCCCACCGTGCTCATCGTCTGGCAGCTGACGACCGTCGCCCTCGTGTACGTCGGCGCCCACCGCATCGACTCCGGCGCCCTCCAGCCGGGCGGGCTCGTCGCCTTCCTCGGCTATCTGCTCCAGACCTCGATGTCCGTGATGATGGTCCTCTTCCTGCTCATGAACCTGCCCCGGGCCGAGGCGGGCGCCGAGCGCGTCCGCGAGGTGCTCGACACCCGCCCGTCCGTCGCCCCTCCGGTGGACCCGGTGAGGCCGGCGGTCCGGCGCGGTCGTCTGGAGGTCAGGAGCGCGGACTTCCGCTACCCGGGCGCGGAGGAGTCCGTCCTCAGGAACGTCGAGCTCGTGGCCCGCCCCGGGGAGACCACCGCGATCATCGGCTCCACCGGCAGCGGCAAGTCCACCCTCCTCGGACTCGTCCCCCGGCTCTTCGACGCCACCGGCGGCGAAGTCCTCGTCGACGGCGTCGACGTCCGGAAGCTCGACCCCGAACTCATGGCCAGGACCGTCGGACTCGTCCCCCAGAAGCCGTACCTCTTCTCCGGGACCGTCGCCACCAACCTCCGCTACGGCAAGCCCGACGCCACCGACGAAGAACTCTGGCGCGCGCTGGAGACCGCCCAGGCCGCCGACTTCGTCCGCACGCTCGACGAAGGCCTCGACGCGCCCGTCTCCCAGGGCGGCACCAACTTCTCCGGCGGCCAGCGCCAGCGCCTCGCCATCGCCCGGGTCCTCGTCGCCCGCCCCCGCCTCTACCTCTTCGACGACTCCTTCTCCGCCCTCGACCCCGGGACCGACGCCCGGCTCCGCGCCGCCCTGCGCGAGGAGACGGCGGACGCGACCGTCGTCATCGTCGCCCAGCGGGTCTCCACCATCCGGCAGGCCGACCGGATCGTCGTCCTCGACCGGGGCCGGAGCGTCGGCACCGGCACCCACACGTCCCTGATGCGGGACAACGCCACCTACCGGGAGATCGTCCTCTCCCAGCTCACCGAGGAGGAAGCCGCGTGAGTACGGCGACCGAGCCCCGCGCCCCCGGCACCACCCCCGGCACCACACCCTCCGCTCCCGGCACCACCCCCGGCGGCCCCGCCACCGCCCCCGCCCGCACCGGCCCCCCGCCCCAGCGCGGCCCCGGCCTCGGCACCCCCTCCCTCGAACGCTCCCTCTCCTTCCGTGCCTCCGGCCTCCGCCTCCTGCGCACCCTCGCCCCCGACCGGCCCCGTCTCCTCGGCGTCCTCGCCGCCGGCGCCGCCGCCGTCTCCCTCTCCGTCCTCGGCCCGCTCCTCCTCGGCCGCGCCACCGACCTCGTCATCACCGGAGCCACCGGCCCCGCCGGGGTCGACTTCCCTGCCGTCGGCCGGCTCCTCGCCCTGTCCGCCCTCGTCGTCGCCGGGTCCTCCCTCCTCACCTGGGCCCAGCTGCGGATCGCCACCACCGTCGTCCAGCGGGCGGGCCACCGGCTCCGCCGGGAGGCCCAGCACAAACTGGCGAAGCTGCCCCTCACGTATCTCGACCGGCAGTCGCGCGGCGAGGTGCTCTCCCGCACCACCAACGACATCGACAACGTCACCCAGACCCTCCAGCAGGCCTTCAGCCAGATGGTCCGCGCCCTGCTGACCCTGGCCGGTGTCCTGGTGATGATGTTCTGGATCTCCCCGCTGCTCGCGCTCGTCGCCCTCGCCACCGTGCCCGTCTCGATCGCCGTCGCCGCCCTCGTCGGGAAGCGCGCCCAGCCGCAGTTCGTGAAGCAGTGGGCGGTCACCGGCCGGCTCGGCAGCCACGTGGAGGAGATGATCACCGGCCACACGGAGGTCGTCGCCTTCGGCCGCCGCGCCGAGGCCGTGCGCCGCTTCGACGAGCTGGGGGAGGAGCTGTACCGGGCGAGCTTCCGCGCCCAGTTCGTCTCCGGCTTCATCCAGCCCGCGCTGACCTTCGTCGGCAACCTCAACTACGTCGCCATCGCCGTCGTCGGCGGACTGCGGGTGGCGAGCGGCACCCTCTCCGTCGGCGACGTGCAGGCCTTCGTCCAGTACTCGTACGACTTCAACGGCCCGATCACCCAGGTCGCCGCGATGGCCAACCTCCTCCAGTCCGGGGTGGCCTCGGCCGAGCGGGTCTTCGACCTCCTCGACGCCGAGGAGGAGACCCCGGACCCGGCCGCGCCGAAGAGGCCCGCCGAGCCGCGCGGCAGGGTCTCCTTCGAGAAGGTCGCCTTCCGCTACGAGCCGGGCAAGCCGCTCATCGAGGACCTGTCGCTCACCGTCGAGCCCGGCAGGACCGTCGCGATCGTCGGACCGACCGGCGCGGGCAAGACCACCCTGGTCAACCTGCTGCTCCGCTTCCACGAGGTGACCGGCGGCCGGATCACCCTCGACGGCGTCGACACGGCCGCGATGACCCGGGAGGAACTGCGCTCCGGGATCGGCATGGTCCTCCAGGACACCTGGCTGTTCGGCGGCACCATCGCCGACAACATCGCGTACGGCGTGCCCGGCGAGGTCTCCCGCGAGCGGATCGTCGAGGCGGCGCGGGCCGCGCACGCCGACCGCTTCGTCCGCACCCTGCCCGCCGGGTACGACACCGTGCTCGACGAGGACGGCGGCGGCCTCAGCGCCGGGGAGAAGCAGCTGATCACCCTCGCCCGCGCGTTTCTCTCCGACCCGGTGATCCTCGTCCTCGACGAGGCCACCAGCTCCGTCGACACCCGCACCGAGGTCCTCGTCCAGCAGGCGATGGCCTCGCTCCGGGCCGGCCGCACCAGCTTCGTCGTCGCCCACCGGCTCTCCACGATCCGCGACGCCGACACCATCCTGGTGATGGAGGACGGAGCCATCGCCGAACAGGGCGGCCACGAGGAACTCCTCGCCGCCGGAGGGGCGTACGCCCGGCTGCACGCGGCCCAGTTCGCCCGTACGGTGGAGACGTGATCGTCACCGTCCGCACCACCATCGACGCGCGCGCCAAGGCCGAGGCCCTGGCGCGCGGCGCCGTCGAGGCCCGGCTCGTCGCCTGCGCGCAGATCTCGGGGCCCGTCACCTCCGTCTACCACTGGCGGGGCGCGATCGAGACGACCGAGGAGTGGCAGGTGGAGTTCAAGACCGCCGAGGCCCGCTTCCCGGCCCTGGAGGCGTACCTGCTGGCCGCCCACGACTACGAGACGCCCGAGATCCTCGCCACCCGGGTGACCCGGGTGGGCGCGGAGTACGCCCGCTGGGTCGAGCGGGAGACCGAGGCCGCCGAGGTGACCGCGGCCCCCGTGGACGACGAGCGGCCGTTCTTCGTCTACGGGACGCTGCGCCCCGGCGCGTACAACCACGACCGGTTCCTCGCCGGCCGGATCGGCACCGAGGAGGACGCCGTGCTGCACGGGGCGGTCCTGCGCGACGGGCCCGGCTACCCGTACGTCGTCCCGGCGAACGGCGGCAAGGTGGTCGGCACGCTCCTCACGCCCTCGCCCGGCGACTACGGCGACCTGTTCGGGCTGCTCGACCGCCTTGAGCTGCCCGTCGGGTACGAGCGGGCGGCGATGGACGTCGTACGGGTACGGGACGGGGCGCGGGTGTCCGCCTGGGTGTTCCTGGCGGCGCCGGACGCGCCGCTCGGCGAGGTCATCGAGAGCGGGGACTGGTTCGACCGGCCGTAGGGCCTGTGGTGCGCCTGACCGGTCGGCCGTGGCTCGTCCGGCCGGTTCAGCCGGCCTTGGCGTCCTCGGTGCCGACCGGCTCCAGGCGCACCGCGCACACCTTGAACTCCGGCATCCCGGACACCGGGTCCAGCGCCGGGTTCACCAGGGTGTTGGCCCGCCCCTCCCCGTACCAGTGGAACGGCATGAAGACGGTGTCCGGCCGGATGGCGGCGGTGATCCGGGCCGGTGCGACCGCCCGCCCGCGCCGCGAGACCACCGCGATCCGCTCGCCCTCCGCCACCCCCAGCCGCTCGGCCAGCCGGGGGTGCAGCTCCACGAAGGGGCCGGGCGCCGCCGCGTTCAGCTCGGCGACCCGCCGGGTCTGCGCCCCGGACTGGTACTGGGACACGACCCGCCCGGTGGTGAGGACCACCGGGTACTCGGCGTCCGTCTCCTCGGCCGCCGCCCGGTGCACCACCGGCACGAACCGGGCCCGCCCGTCGTCGGTCGCGAAGCGGTCGAGGAACAGCCGGGGCGTCCCGGGATGGGCCCCGGCGCCCTCCGGGGCCGCCGGGCAGGGCCAGAAGACGCCCTGCTCCTCCTCGATCCGCCGGTAGTCGATGCCCGAGTAGTCGGCGGGACCGCCGGCCGAGGCCCGCCGCAGCTCGTCGAAGACCTCCTCGGGCTCGGCGGGGAACCCCTTCTCCCAGCCGAGGAGTCCGGCGAGCGCGTGCAGCACCTCCAGGTCGCTGCGCACCCCGGCGGGCGGGGTGAGGGCGCGGCGCCGGAGCAGGACCCTGCCCTCCAGGCTGGTCATGGTGCCGGTCTCCTCCGCCCACTGGGTGACCGGCAGCACCACATCGGCGAGCGCGGCGGTCTCGGAGAGCACCACGTCCGCGACGGCGAGGAAGTCGAGCGACTGCAGCCGCTCCTCGACGTGCGCGGCGCGGGGCGCGGAGACCACCGGGTTGGAGCCCATGAGCAGCAGGGCCCTCACGTCGCCGCCGAGCGCGTCGAGGAGTTCGTACGCGCTGCGCCCCGGGCCCGGCAGCGACTCGGGGGGCACGCCCCAGACCCCGGCCACGTGCGCGCGTGCGGCCGGGTCGTCGAGCTTGCGGTAGCCGGGCAGCTGGTCGGCCTTCTGGCCGTGCTCGCGACCGCCCTGGCCGTTGCCCTGGCCGGTGAGGCAGCCGTAGCCGCTGAGCGGGCGGCCCGCCTTGCCGGTGGCCAGACAGAGGTTGATCCAGGCGCCGACGGTGTCGGTGCCCTTGGACTGCTGCTCGGGGCCGCGCGCGGTCAGGACCATGCCGGTGGGGGCGTCGGAGAACAGCGCGACCGCCTCCCGGAGCTGCGGCACCGGCACGCCGGTGATCCGCTCGACCTGCTCCGGCCAGTGGGACATGGCCCCGGCGCGCGCGGCCCCCCAGCCCGCGGTGCGCTCCCGGACGAACTCCTCGTCCACCCGCCCCTCGGCCACGACCAGGTGCAGCATGCCGAGGGCGAGCGCGAGGTCGGTGCCGGGGCGGGGGGCGAGGTGCAGGTCGGCGTGTTCGGCGGTGCGGGTGCGGCGCGGATCGACCACGATCAGTTTCCCGCCGTTCTCCCTCAGCTCGGTGAGGTGGCGCAGGGCGGGCGGCATGGTCTCGGCGAGGTTGGAGCCGACGAGGATCACGCAGCCGGTCCTCGGGATGTCCTCCAGGGGGAAGGGCAGCCCCCGGTCGAGCCCGAAGGCCCTGCCGTGGGCGGCTGCCGCCGACGACATGCAGAAGCGCCCGTTGTAGTCGATCTGCGAGGTGCCGAGGACGAGCCGGGCGAACTTGCCCAGGGTGTACGCCTTCTCGTTGGTGAGGCCGCCGCCGCCGAAGACCCCCACGGCGTCGGGGCCGTGCCCGGCGCGGGTGCGGCGCAGCCCGTCGGCGACGGCGCCGAGCGCCTCCTCCCAGGACGCGGGCGCCAGGGCCCCCGTGCCGGGGCGCCGGACCAGGGGTTCGGTGAGCCGGACCCGGGAGGAGAGTACGGAGGGGGCGGTGCGGCCCTTGCCGCACAGGGCGCCCCGGTTGACGGGGAAGTCGGCCCGCTCGACCACCTCGGCGGGCAGTTCCGGGACGCCGGTGGGGCGGAGCGACATGCCGCACTGCAGGGCGCAGTAGGGGCAGTGGGTGGGTACGGCGGTGACCTCGGACATGGGGTTCAGCGTGCGTCGGGAGTGTTACGCGGGGTGGCGCCGCGCATTACGGGCGCGGTGCCATGCGCTCCGCGCCCCGCGGCCTCCGGGGTGAGGGGGCGCCTCGGTCCCTCGCCTCACCGCTTCGGTCCCTCGCCTCACCGCTTCGGTCCCTCGCCTCACCGAGGGGCGTGGGCCGCCGAGGCCAGCGCCTCGACGACGCCCTTCTCCTGTGGGCCGAGGAAGTGCGGGTCGGGCCGCAGACCGGCGTCGAGGGCGGCCTTGCCCGCCGCGAACAGCTCCCGGGTGGTGCCGTAGTACCAGGTGCGGTCGTGGGGTTCGGGCACCCCGACGCCGTACGCGTCGACGCCCGCGCGCCCGCAGAGCGCGACGGCCCGCTTGATGTGGAAGTCCTGGGTGACGAGCACGGCCCGGTCGACGCCGAAGACCTTCCGGGCGCGGACGCAGGAGTCCCAGGTGTCGAAGCCCGCGTAGTCGCTGACGATCCGGCCGTCGGGCACCCCGCGCGCGGTGAGGTACGCGCGCATGGCGCTGGGTTCGTCGTACGCGGTCCGGCTGTTGTCGCCGGTGACGAGGAGGACCCGGACCTTGCCCGTCCGGTACAGCTCGGCGGCCGTGTCGAGCCGGTGCGCGAGGTACGGGGTGGGGCGGCCGTTCCACAGCCCGGCGCCGAAGACGACGCCGACGTCCCGGGCGGGCACGTCGGCGGTGGTACGGAGCTTCCCGGCGGCGGCGGTGTGCATCCAGGTGACCGGGGCGAGGGCGAGCACGGCGCCCAGCATCACGGCCTGGACGGTACGGCGGCGGGCCCGGGTGGTGCGGGGGATCAACCGGGTGAGCCGTGCCGGCATGCGGGAACCTCCGTGGTGCGGGGAGCGGTGGCGGTCTGTCACCCCGTCCGACGCGCCTCGGCGGGATTCGGTTCGCCGGACGTGCGGGTTGTTCCGTACAACACACCGGCCAGGCCCATCCCGAGCAGCATGCCGAGCAGTTGGGCGGCGGCGAAGGCGGGCACGGAGGCGGGCGCGATCCCGGTGAAGGAGTCGGTGAAGGCGCGGCCGACGGTGGCCGCCGGGTTGGCGAAGGACCCGGACGAGGTGAACCAGATGGCCGCGCCGATGTAGCCGGCGACGGCGACCGGGGCGAGGGAGGGGCGCCCGATGTGGCGCAGGCCCCGTACGACGAGGACGAGACCGGCGGTGGCGACGGCCTCGCCGAGCAGCAGATGGGGCTCCGTGCGGGGCTCGGTGGCCCAGCCGGCGCCGGGCGTCCGCCCGAACATGGCCTCGGCGAGCAGGGCCCCGGCGACGGCGCCGGTGACCTGGGCGCCGATGTAGGCGGCGGCCTGGCGGCCCCCGTGCTCGGGGCGCTCGGACCACCACTCGGAGAGGGTCACGACGGGGTTGAAGTGGGCGCCGGAGAGCGGTCCGATCAGGGCGATGAGCAGCCCGAGGCCGAGGGCGGAGGCGGCGGCGTTGGCGAGCAGCCGGACACCGATGTCCTGGCTCAGGGAGTCGGCGCGGATGCCGGAGCCGACGACGACGGCGACGAGGGCGCCGGTGCCGATGAACTCGGCGGCGGCACGCCGGGGGAGCGTGGGCGGGGGCATTCTCATGGCGGAAAAGATATTCCGTGATCCGGAAGGAAAAAAGGGGAGAGGGGGAGATGTGCCGACCCGTACGATCCGCCCATGATCATCGATGCCGTCCTCGCGGAGGCCGTCCGCAACAACGCCGAGTGGTGCCGGGCCATGTGCGCGGCCCACGGCCACCCCGGCACCTTCGGCCCCCGCGCCTGGACCCACGACCGCCGCACCCCGCTCTACTACCCGGACGCGGTGACGCTGACCGGGGACGCGAAGGCCGGCGACGTCCTCACCGGCATCGACCGAAGCACCCCCGGTGCCTCGGTGAAGGACAGCTACGCCCGCCTGGACCTGGCGGCCGAGGGCTTCCGTCTCCTCTTCGAGGCCCAGTGGATCCACCGCCCGGCGGGCCTCCCGGTGCCCCCGGCCCCCGGCGACTGGCGCGCCGTCCGCACCCCGGACGAACTCGCCGCCTGGGCCCTCGCCTGGAGCGACGGCGACGCCGAGGAGGCGGCCCTGTTCCGGCCGGAACTCCTCGCCGACCCGGCGACCACGATCGTCGCGGGACACGGCGCCGACGGGCGGATCCTCGGCGGCGCGGTGCTCAGCGCGAGCGCCCGCGTCACGGGCGTCTCCAACCTCTTCGCCACGGGGGACACGGACCCGGCCGTGGCCTGGGCGGGCTGCCTGGGCCTGGTGCCGGACGGCCACGTCGCCGTCGGCTACGAGTCGGGCGACGACCTCACGCCCGCACTGGCCACGGGCTTCCGTGAAACGGGCCCCCTGAGGGTCTGGCTGGACGCCTGACCGCACCGCACGCGTGCGCGTGGTCCTGCCTCTGGCCGCACCGCACCGCACGCGAGCGCGTGGTCCTGCCTCTGGCCGCACCGCACCGCACGCGAGCGCGTGGGACTGGCCGACACCGCCGCGCGCGTGAGCGTGAGGTCACGGAAGAAAGTCGTGACCCCCGCGCAACGGGCAGGCAACCTGCGACCCGCAGGATCGGTGCATGACGGAGCCGGACAGTACCTTCGCCCACGCCGCCGGGCTGCTCGGGAGGATCACCGAGCAGCTCGGACTCCAGCTCGGCCACGTGCGTCCGTACGGCCCCCGACCGCGGAAGCACGACGAGGAGGTGTCCCCGCCCATGACCACGCCCACCCTCGTCGCCGTCGGCCACGGCAGCCGCGACCCCCGCGCCCGCGCCACCCTGAACCGGCTCCTCGGCCGGGTCCGCGAGCTGCGGCCCGGGCTCGACGTGCGGCTCGCGCACATCGAGCTGAACGCCCCGCTCCTCGACGCCACCCTCACGGAACTGGCCGCCGAGGGCCGGGACGCCGTACTCGTCCCGCTGCTCCTCGCCCCCGGCCACCACGTCACCCACGACCTGCCCGCCGCCCTCGCCGCCACACCCGCCCTCCGGGCCCGCGTCGCCGGACCGCTCGGCGCGCACCCGCTCCTCGTCGAGGCCCTCGCCGACCGGCTCGCCCGGGCCGGCTGGACCCCCGAGGACGGCGCCTCCCGCTCCGCCGGCGTGGTCCTCGCCTCCGCCGGATCCCGCGACCCCCGCTCCGCCGCCGAGATCCGCGGCATCGCCGCGCTCCTCGGCGAACGGCTCGGCGGCGTCCCGGTCGTCCCCGCGTACGCCTCCGCCGCCGCCCCCACCGTCCCCGAGGCGGTCCGCGCCCTCGCCGCCAGGGGCCGCCACCGGGTCGCCGTCGCCTCCTGCTTCACCGCCCCCGGCCTCTTCGCCGCCCGCGCCGCCGCCGACGCTCCCTGGATCGCCTCCGCCCCGCTCGGCGCCCACCCGGCGCTGGCCCGGCTGGTCCTCCACCGCTACGACACCTCCCTGGGGCGCACCAGCCCGAGGCGGGAACTCGCCACCGTCTGAGCGCTTCTGTCGGTGCCTCCGGTTACCTTCGAGTCATGGAAGGCATCACAGACAGCGCGGACAGCGCGGACATCAAGGACAGCCAGGACCCCACGCACCTCACCGACACCCCGGGGTACGACTCGGCCGCCACCGAGCGCTGGGCCGCCGAGCCCGACAAACGCCCCGGCCGCACCGCCTTCCAGCGCGACCGCGCCCGCGTGCTGCACTCCGCCGCGCTCCGCAGGCTCGCCGGCAAGACGCAGGTCGTCACCCCCGGCACCCGGGGCCACGCCTGGGACGCCAGCCCCCGCACCCGGCTCACCCACTCCCTGGAGTGCGCCCAGGTCGGCCGCGAGCTGGGCGCCGCCCTCGGCTGCGACCCCGATCTCGTCGAGGCCGCCTGCCTCTCCCACGACATGGGCCACCCGCCCTTCGGGCACAACGGCGAGCAGGCGCTCAACGACGTCGCCGAGGACTGCGGCGGCTTCGAGGGGAACGCCCAGTCGCTCCGCCTCCTCACCCGCATCGAGCCCAAGCGCTTCGTGAAGGACGACGAGGGCGAGCTGGTCAGCGTCGGGCTCAACCTCACGCGGGCCGCGCTCGACGCCGCCACCAAGTACCCCTGGCCGCGCGGCGGACACCCCGAGGACCCCGGCTCGCCCAAGTTCGGCGTGTACGAGGACGACCTGCCCGTCTTCGAATGGATCAGGCGCGGCGCCCCCGCCGACCGCAAGTGCTTCGAGGCCCAGGTCATGGACTGGTCCGACGACGTGGCCTACTCGGTGCACGACTTCGAGGACGGTCTGCACGCCGGGCACATCGACCCCAACCTGCTGCTCGCCGAGCCCGAGCGCGCCGACATCTGGGCGGTCGCCATCGGCCGCTACGTACCCGGGGACACCGACCCGCAGGAGCTGGCCGAGGCCCTCGACCGGCTCGTCGACCAGGAGTGGTGGCCGCACGGCTACGACGGCTCGGCCGTCGCCCAGGCCCGCCTCAAGGACGCCACCAGCCAGCTCATCGGCCGCTTCTGCCTGGCCGCCGAGGGCGCCACCCGGGAGGCCTGGGGTTCCGGGCGCCTCACGCGCTACGGCGCCGAACTCGTCGTCCCCCGCGAGGCGCGCAACGAGTGCGCGGTCCTCAAGGCCGTCGCCGACCGGTACGTGATGCAGCGCCCCCAGCAGGAGGCCCTCCGCGCCGACCAGCGAGTCGTCGTCGCCGAACTCGCCGAGGCCCTCGTCGTCCGCGCCCCCGACGGCCTCGAACCCCAGTTCCGGTCCCTCTTCGACACGGCCCGCGACGACCGGGCCCGCAAGCGCGTCATCATCGACCAGATCGCCTCCCTCACCGACGCCTCCGCCCGAGCCCTCCACGCCCACCTCCGCCCGCACCGCGCGTAGGTCCTCTTCCGTCACCCGGCTCCGTACGGGACGCTCGCATGCACGCCCCGAGGCGGTACGGCCCTGAGAACTCCCGGGGGCGTAGGTTGGAACCGGTCGCAAAGAGGAGGAAACGACGTGGTCGACGCAGATCAGACCTTTGTCATCGTCGGCGGGGGCCTGGCAGGGGCCAAAGCGGCGGAGACCCTGCGAGCCGAGGGGTTCAACGGCCGGGTGATCCTCATCGGCGACGAACGTGACCACCCCTACGAGCGCCCACCCCTCTCCAAGGGGTACCTCACCGGCGTCAAGGAACGCGACAGCGTCTTCGTCCACGAGGCCGCCTGGTACGCGGGCCATGACATCGAACTGCACCTCGGGCAGTCCGTCACCGCCGTCGACCGCGAGGCCCGCACCGTGCGCCTCGGCGACGGCACCGTCATCCGCTACGACAAACTGCTCCTCGCCACCGGCGCCGAGCCCCGCCGCCTCGACGTCCCCGGCACCGAACTCGCGGGCGTCCACCATCTGCGCCGGCTCGCCCACGCCGACCGGCTCCGCCAGGTCCTCACCGGCCTCGGCCGCGACAACGGCCACCTGGTCATCGCCGGCGCCGGCTGGATCGGCCTGGAGGTCGCCGCCGCCGCCCGCGGCTACGGCGCCGAGGTCACCATCGTCGAGTCCGACCCCACCCCGCTGCACCGGGTCCTCGGCCCCGAGCTCGGCCAGCTCTTCGCCGACCTCCACAGCGACCACGGCGTCCGCTTCCACTTCGGCGCCCGGCTCACCGAGATCGTCGGCCAGGACGGCATGGTCCTCGCCGTCCGCACCGACGACGGCGAGGAGCACCCGGCGCACGCCGTGCTCGCCGCGATCGGCGCCGCCCCCCGCACCGCCCTCGCCGAGAACTCCGGGCTCGCCCTCGTCGACCGCGCCGACGGCGGCGGCATCGCCGTCGACGAGTCGCTGCGCACCTCCGACCCCGACGTGTACGCCGCCGGGGACGTGGCCGCCGCCCACCACCCGCTGCTCCGCACCCGGCTGCGCGTCGAGCACTGGGCCAACGCCCTGAACGGCGGCCCGGCCGCCGCCCGCGCCATGCTCGGACAGCCCGTCTCCTACGACCGCGTCCCCTACTTCTTCTCCGACCAGTACGACCTGGGCATGGAGTACTCCGGCTGGGCGCCCCCCGGCTCGTACGACCAGGTCGTCGTCCGCGGCGACACCGGCAAGCGCGAGTTCATCGCCTTCTGGCTCAAGGAGGGCCGGGTCCTCGCCGGCATGAACGTGAACGTGTGGGACGTCACAGAGCCGATCCAGCGGCTCATCCGCTCCCGCACGGCCGTGGATGCCGACGCCCTCGCCGATTCCTCCGTCCCCCTGGAGAACCTGGCTCCGTAGGGGACCCCCGGCCCCCCGACCGCACATCATCGGGGGGCGACCCCCGGACCCCCGTACACTTCATGCGTGGCAGGCAGGATCAACGATGACGACGTGAAGGCGGTCCGGGACGCGGTCCCGATCGACGCCGTCGTGTCCGAGTACCTCCAGCTCCGCAACGCGGGCGGCGGAAACCTCAAGGGCCTCTGCCCCTTCCACGACGAGAAGTCGCCCTCCTTCCAGGTCAGCCCCAGCAAGGGACTCTTCCACTGCTTCGGCTGCCAGGAGGGCGGCGACACCATCGCCTTCGTGATGAAGATCGACCACCTCTCCTTCTCGGAGACGGTCGAGCGCCTCGCCGCCAAGGCGGGCATCACCCTGCGGTACGAGGAAGGCGGCTACAACCCCGGCCACCAGCGCGGCGAGCGCATTCGGCTGGTCGAGGCGCACAAGGCCGCCGCCCAGTTCTACGTCGACCAACTCGACTCGCCCGAAGCGGAGATCGGCCGCAAGTTCCTCGCCGAGCGCGGCTTCGACCAGGCCGCCGCCGCCCACTTCGCCGTCGGCTACTCCCCGGCCGGCTGGGACCACCTCACCCGCTTCCTGCGCGGCAAGGGCTTCTCCGACAAGGAACTCATCCTCTCCGGGCTCTCCCAGGACGGCCGCCGCGGCCCCATCGACCGCTTCCGCGGGCGCCTCATGTGGCCGATCAAGGACGTCGGCGGCGAGATCGTCGGCTTCGGCGCGCGCAAGCTCCGCGACGACGACAACGGCCCCAAGTACCTCAACACCCCCGAGACCCCGATCTACAAGAAGTCCCAGGTGCTCTACGGCATCGACCTGGCCAAGAAGGACATCGCCAAGGTCAGCCGGGCCGTCGTCGTCGAGGGCTACACCGACGTCATGGCCTGCCACCTCGCCGGGGTCACCACCGCCATCGCCACCTGCGGCACCGCCTTCGGCGGCGACCACATCAAGATCCTCCGCCGCCTCCTCATGGACAACGGCTCGGCCCGCGTCATCTTCACCTTCGACGGCGACGCCGCCGGCCAGAAGGCCGCCCTGCGCGCCTTCGAGGACGACCAGAAGTTCGCCGCCGAGACGTACATCGCCGTCGCCCCCGACGGCATGGACCCCTGCGACCTGCGGCTCGCCAAGGGCGACCCGGCCGTCGCGGAACTGGCCGAACCCCGCACCCCGCTCTTCGAGTTCGCCCTCCGCCAGATCGTGAAGCGCTACGACCTCGACACCGCGGGAGGCCAGGCCGCCGCGCTGGACGAGGCCGCCCCGATCGTCGCCAAGCTCAAGAACCTGGCCGTACGGCACGGCGTCGCGGTACAGCTCGCCGGCATGCTCGGCATCATGGACGAGCGGTTCGTCGTCCAGCGGGTGAGCCGGGTCGCCCAGTGGCAGCGGGACCGCGGCGGACGCGGCCCGACGGCCGACCGGCCGCGCCGCGAGACACCGCAGATCGAGGCACCGGCGGCGCAGTCCGGCCCCGCGCTCAACCTGCGCAGCCCCGCCCACCGCACCGAGCGGGAACTCCTCAAGCTGGCGCTCCAGCGCCCCGAGCTGGTCTCGCCGTTCTTCGACGCCTACGGCACCGACGAGTTCACCGCACCGCCCTACGCGGCCGTCCGCCAGTGCATCCAGGACGCCGGCGGCGCCGACGGCGCCCCCTCCGACTACCTCGACGTCGTCCGCGAGGCCGCGCCCAACGACACGGTCCGTTCCCTCGTCACCGAACTCGCCGTCGAAGCGATCTTCGCGGCCAAGGCGGTCGACGAGGTCTACGCGGCCGAACAGCTCGCCGCCGTCCGGCTCCGTGCCGTCGACCGCCGCATCGACCAGCTGAACTCCGCCCTGAAGCGCCTGGGCTCGGTGTCCCCGGAGCAGCAGGCCGCCGCGCAGCAGGAGGTCTTCGTCCTCCAGCAGTACAAGACGGCCCTCAAGACGCACGGTGCCGGCGCACTCTGACGTCCGGTAGTCTCCCGGTCTCAAAAAGTCACCGCACGCCCCTCGTGGCCTCGGTGTGTCGTACCCCACACTGGATGACGGAGTCGTTCCGCCCCTCCAGGAGGTCGCCCGCCGTGCAGACCCAGACCGTGCCGCAGGAACCGGCCGAACCCGGCGAGGACACGGAGGGGGCGGCGGCGGTGCCGCAGCGACGCCGGCCCGAACCCGGAGGCAACGGGCCCTCCTCCGACCTCTTCCGCCAGTACCTCCGCGAGATCGGCCGCATCCCCCTGCTCACCGCCGAGGAGGAGGTCGACCTCGCCCGCCGGGTCGAGGCCGGACTCTTCGCTGAGGAGAAGCTCACCAGCACCCCCGACCTGGACTCGCGACTGGCCGGCGACCTCGACCGGATCGTCGTCCTCGGCCGGATCGCCAAGCGCAGGCTCATCGAGGCCAACCTCCGCCTCGTCGTCTCCGTCGCCAAACGGTACGTGGGCCGCGGCCTCACCATGCTCGACCTCGTCCAGGAGGGAAACCTCGGCCTCATCAGGGCCGTCGAGAAGTTCGACTACGCGCGCGGCTACAAGTTCTCCACGTACGCCACCTGGTGGATCCGCCAGGCGATGTCCCGGGCCCTCGCCGACCAGGCCCGGACCATCCGCGTCCCCGTGCACGTCGTCGAACTCATCAACCGGGTCATCCGCGTCCAGCGCCGGATGCTCCAGGAACGCGGCTACGAACCCACCGCCGAAGAGGTCGCCGCTCAGCTCGACCTGGCCCCCGAGCGGGTCGGCGAAGTCCTCCGCCTCGCCCAGGAACCGGTCTCCCTGCACGCCCCCGTCGGCGAGGAGGACGATGTCGCCCTCGGCGACCTCATCGAGGACGGCGACGCCGCCTCACCCGTCGAGTCCGCCGCCTTCCTGCTGCTCCGCCGCCACCTGGAGGACGTGCTCTCCACCCTCGGCGAACGCGAACGCAAGGTCGTCCAGCTGCGCTACGGCCTCGACGACGGCCGGCCCCGCACCCTGGAGGAGATAGGCCGCATCTTCGGCGTGACCCGCGAACGCATCCGCCAGATCGAGTCCAAGACCCTCAACAAACTCCGCGACCACGCCTACGCGGACCAGCTGCGCGGCTATCTGGACTAGGGCCTGTCGGACCGGCACGGTCTGCGCCGCGGCTCGGTTCAGGTGACCCGTGCCGCACATCATGCGGCACGGGTCACCTGCCCGGTCAGTCGACCTCGGCGACCGCCTGCGCGAACTGTGCCGCGTACAGCCGGGCGTAGGCCCCCTCCGACGACAACAGCCGCTCGTGCGTGCCCTGTTCGACGATCGAACCGTTCTCCATCACCAGGATCACGTCCGCGTCCCGGATCGTGGAGAGCCGGTGCGCGATCACGAACGAGGTACGCCCGTGGGCGAGTCGGGCCATCGCCTTCTGGATCAGCACCTCGGTACGGGTGTCGACCGAGCTGGTGGCCTCGTCCAGGACCAGGATCACCGGGTCCGAGAGGAACGCCCGCGCGATGGTGATCAGCTGCTTCTCGCCCGCGCTGACCCCCGCCCCGTCGTCGTCGATCACCGTGTCGTAGCCCTCGGGCAGGGTGCGGACGAACCGGTCGGCATGCGCGGCCCGCGCCGCCTCCTCGATCTCCTCCCGGGTCACCTCGCGCGTCGCGCCGTACGCGATGTTGTCGGCGATGGTGCCGCCGAACAGCCAGGTGTCCTGGAGGACCATGCCGATCCCGGAGCGCAGCTGCTCCCGGGTCATCGCGGCGATGTCCACCCCGTCGAGGGTGATCCGGCCGCCGGTCACCTCGTAGAACCGCATGAGCAGGTTCACCAGGGTCGTCTTGCCCGCGCCGGTCGGGCCGACGATCGCGACCGTCTGGCCCGGCTCCACGGTGAGCGACAGGTCCTCGATGAGCGGCTTGTCGGCCTCGTAGCGGAAGGAGACGCCCTCCAGGGCGACCTTGCCCTTGAGGTCCGCCGGGTGCGCGCTCGTCGGGGAGTCCGGCTCCTGCTCCTCGGCGTCGAGCAGCTCGAAGATCCGCTCGGCCGAGGCGACGCCCGACTGCACCAGGTTCGCCATCGACGCGACCTGCGTCAACGGCATCGAGAACTGGCGCGAGTACTGGATGAAGGCCTGTACGTCACCGATGGAGAGCGTGCCGCTCGCCACCCGCAGACCGCCGACGACGGCCACCAGGACGTAGTTGATGTTCGAGACGAAGAACATCACCGGCTGCATGACGCCGGAGTTGAACTGCGCCTTGAAACCGGCTTCGTACAGAGCGTCGTTCTGCTCGCGGAAGTCCTTCGCGGACTCCGCCTGCCGGCCGAAGACCTTCACCAGGGTGTGCCCGCTGTACATCTCCTCCACGTGCGCGTTGAGCGTGCCCGTGGACTTCCACTGCTGCACGAAGTGCGGCTGCGAGCGCTTGCCGATCTTCGCCGCGACGAACACCGACACCGGCACCGTCACCAGCGCCACCAGGGCGAGCAGCGGCGAGATCCAGAACATCATCGCCAGCACGCCGACGATGGTGAGCAGCGAGTTGATCAGCTGCCCCATCGACTGCTGGAGCGTCTGCGAGATGTTGTCTATGTCGTTGGTCGCCCGCGACAGCACCTCACCGCGCTTCGCCTTGTCGAAGTACGACAGGGGGAGCCGCGCCAGCTTCGTCTGGACGTCCTCCCGCATCCGGTAGACCGTCCGGTTGATCACCTTGATCGACATGCGGGTGGAGACCAGCATGAGCAGGCCCGCCGCCACGTACACGCCGAGGACCACGAGCAGCACGTCGCCGACGGCGGAGAAGTCGATCCCCTGCCCCGGCGTGAAGTCGACCCCGGACAGCATGTCCGCCATGCCGGAGTCGCCCGAGGCGCGCAGCCGCGCGATCGCCTCCGCCTTCGTACCGCCCTCGATCTGGCGCCCGAGGACGCCCGCGAAGACGAGGTCGGTCGCCTTGCCGAGGATCTTCGGGCCGACCACGGAGGCCGCCACCGAGAGCACACCGGCGATCAGCATCACCCAGAGCGCGCCGCGCTCGGGCGCCAGCTGCTTGATCAGCCGCTTGCCCGAGCCCTTGAAGTCCATCGACCGCTGGTCGGGGCCGCCACCGGCCATCATGCGTCCGCCAGGACCGGCCATCAGGCTGCCTCCGCCTCGGTGAGCTGGGAGAGCACGATCTCCCGGTACGTCTCGTTGTCCGCCATCAGCTCGTGGTGCCGTCCGGTGCCGACGACCCGGCCCGCGTCGAGGACGACGATCCGGTCGGCGTCACGGATGGTGGAGACCCGCTGGGCGACGATGACGACGGTCGACTCGGCCGTCTCCTCGGCGAGCGCGGCACGGAGCAGGGCGTCCGTCTCGTAGTCGAGCGCGGAGAACGAGTCGTCGAACAGATAGATCTCGGGCCGCTGCACCAGGGTGCGCGCGATGGCGAGGCGCTGGCGCTGGCCGCCGGAGACATTGGTGCCGCCCTGGGCGATCGGGGCGTCGAGGCCGTTCTCCAGCTTCCGTACGAAGTCGGCGGCCTGGGCGGTCTCCAGCGCGCGCCAGAGTTCTTCGTCGGTGGCGTCGGGCTTGCCGTAGCGGAGGTTGGTGGCGACGGTCCCGGAGAAGAGGTACGGCTTCTGGGGGACGAGTCCGACGGTCCTGGCCATGAGTTCGGGGTCGAGCTTCCGGACGTCGACGCCGTCGACGAGGACTTCGCCGCCGGTGGTGTCGAAGAGCCGGGGGACGAGTCCGAGGAGGGTGGACTTGCCGCTGCCGGTGGAGCCGATGATCGCGGTGGTCTCCCCGGGGCGGGCCACGAGCTCGACGTTCCTGAGGACGGACTCCTCCGCGCCCGGGTAGCGGAAGTCCGCGCTCCTGACCTCCAGATGACCGCGCCGGTCCAGCGTCCTCACCGGGTCCGCCGGAGGCACCACGCTCGACTCGGTCGAGAGGACCTCCTCGATGCGCTCGGCGCAGACCTCGGCCCGCGGCACCATCATGAACATGAAGGTGGCCATCATGACCGCCATCACGATCTGCATCAGATAGGCGAGGAAGGCCGTCAGCGCGCCGATCTGCATCCCGCCGCTGTCGATGCGGTGCGCGCCGAACCAGACGACGGCGACGCTGGAGACGTTCACGACGGTCATCACCGTCGGGAACATCAGTGCCATCAGCCGGCCGGTCGCCATCGACACATCGGTCAGGTCCGCGTTGGCGCCGCGGAACCGCTCCTCCTCGTATCCGTCCTTCACGAAGGCACGGATGACGCGGTTGCCGGTGATCTGCTCGCGCAGCACCCGGTTCACCGTGTCGAGGCGCGTCTGCATGGTGCGGAAGAGCGGTCGCATCCGCCGCACGATCAGCGAGACGGAGACGGCGAGGACCGGCACCACGGCGAGCAGCACGCCCGAGAGCGGCACGTCCTGGCCGAGGGCCATCACGATGCCGCCGACACACATGATGGGCGCGGAGACCATCAGGGTGAACGCCATCAGGACGAGCATCTGGATCTGCTGCACGTCATTGGTCGTACGGGTGATCAGCGAGGGCGCGCCGAAGTGCCCCAGCTCCCGCGCCGAGAAGGACTGCACCCGGTCGAAGACCGCGCCGCGCACGTCCCGGCCCAGGGCGGCGGCGGTCCGGGCGCCGTAGTACACGGCCCCGATGTTGCAGACGACCTGGACGACGGACACGCCGACCATCAGTGCGCCGAACCGCAGGATGTAGCCGGTGTCCCCGTCGACGACGCCGTTGTCGATGATGTCCGCGTTCAGGGTCGGCAGGTAGAGGCTCGCGCAGGTCTGCAGGAACTGCAGCAGGACGAGCAGTGCGATCGGTTTTCGGTAGGGCCCGAGGTGGGTTCGGAGAAGTCTTATGAGCACGGCTTCTACTATCGCCCGCGCCCCCGGTGCGTTACGACTCGGTTTTGGGGCGCGGGCCGAGCCCTGGGCAAGACTTTACGAAGCGAAGGCGCCGGGGTGGAGCTGGTCCCGCGTCGCCACGTACTGCTGCCGTACGGCCTGTCCCGTCGCCAGTTCCTCGCCGGGCTCCAGGATCTGCGCGGCGGCGCCCTGCCAGGCCGGGGGAGCGGACGGCGACAGCGTGCCCTTCGCCACCCCGAGGGCCCAGGCGGCCTGCCGGGCGGCACCGAGCGCCGCGTAGTCGGCCGGCTGGGGGACGACGACTTGGGCGCCGAACAGCGCGGGAGCGAGCGCCTGCACCGCCGGGAGCGCTGCCGCGGCGCCGAGCAGGAAGACCCGCCGCACCTCGACGCCCCGCCCGCGCAGCACGTCCATCGCGTCGGTGAGCGCGCAGAGCATCCCCTCGAACGCCGCCCGCGCCAGGTGCTCGGGCTTCATCGACGCCCGCCGCAGTCCGCTGAGGGTGCCCGCGGTGTGCGGCAGGTTCGGGGTCCGCTCGCCCTCCAGATAGGGCAGCAGGACGAGCCCGGAGGAGCCCGGGGTCGACTTCAGGGCGAGCGCCGACAGCTCGTCGAGGGATTCGACGTCCAGCATCTCGGCGGTGCCGCGCAGCACCCGTACCGCGTTGGAGGTGTGGACGACGGGCAGGTGCATGCCGGTGGCGTCGGCGAAGGAGGTGATCATGCCGCTGGGGTCGGAGAGGGCCTCGTGGTGGACGGCCATCACGGAACCGGAGGCGCCGAGCGAGACCACCGCGTCGCCGGGGCCGAGACCGAGGCCGAGCGCGGCGGCCATCGTCTCGCCCGTGCCGGCGGAGATCAGCAGCCCCTCGGGGGTGGTGCCGGCCGCCTCGGCGGGCCCGAGGACCTCGGGCAGGACGGCCTGGTGCCCGAGCGCCAGCTCGACGAGGTCGGGGCGGTAGGTGCCGGTGCGGGCCGACCAGTAACCGGTGCCGGAGGCGGCGCCGCGGTCGGTGGTGCGCCGCGCGGGCCGGCCGAGCAGCTGCCAGACCAGCCAGTCGTGCGGCTGGAGCACCATCGAGATCCGACGAGCGTGCTCGGGTTCGGTGCGGGCGAGCCAGCGCAGCTTGGCGACCGGCTGTCCGGCGCCGGGCACGGAGCCCACGGCCTCTGCCCACGCCTGCCGGCCACCCAGCGAGTCGACGAGGTCGGCGGCGGCGACCTGGGCCCGCTTGTCGTTGCGGACGAGCGCGGGCCGCACCAGGCCGCCCTGCGCGTCGAGCGGTACGAGTCCGTGCTGCTGCGCGGACACGCCGATGGCCTGCACGCCCTCGAGGAGTCCGCCGGTGGCGGCCTCCCCGAGCGAGAGCAGCCAGGTCTGCGGGTCGACGTCGACGGCCTTGGGTTCGCCCGGATGGGGGGCGTACCCCTGCCGCAGTACGGCACCCGTGTCCGTGTCACAGACGACGATGCGTGTGAACTCCGCAGAGCTGTCGAGTCCGGCGACTATCCCCATGACACCTGATTCTGCCGCACGCGGGACGGTTCAGGTGTTGCTGGTGCCCCAGTCGTCGTCCTCGACCCTTCCGTTCGACCGTCCGTGGCCGCACAGGGCCTGGAACCGGTCGGTCAGGGAGGACGGCAGCCGGTCGCCGACCTTGTCGCCCACGACGTGCGCGGCCTTGCCCGCGGCCTGCCGCCCGGTCTGGGCGGCCGACTCGGCGGCGTTCCGCACGGCCGGGTTCTGCGTGAAGTCCTTGGCGGACTGCTTCATCTGCTCGTAACGCTCGCGTCCGGCACGCGTGCCGACCACGTAACCGAGGGCGAGTCCTACGACGAACGTCAGCTTGTATCGCATGGCCACCACCTTCCCTGGAGAGCTTCGCTGATGCATCGCGGGTGCCCGGGCGGTGCCGACGGCGATACCGATTGGCGGAGCACCCCCCTGCTTGCGCTAATGTATGTCTCGCAGCGAGCGAGCGCCCTCCCGGTACGACCGGACCGGGTCCGTTCGGTGCAACGCAGCAATCCCCTGTAGCTCAATTGGCAGAGCAGCCGGCTGTTAACCGGCAGGTTACTGGTTCGAGTCCAGTCGGGGGAGCGCGATCCCCTGTAGCTCAATTGGCAGAGCATTCGGCTGTTAACCGGAGGGTTGCTGGTTCGAGTCCAGCCGGGGGAGCGGAACGAAAGAGGACCCTCAGGGGTCCTTTTTCGCGTCTCGGGGAACCATGCGCGACGCGGCGAAGTCTTCATGGTCAGCAGAGCCGATCTTCCGGAGCAGGAGATCGTATGAGCGGCTATGCTGCGGCAGACGGCGCGCACACATGTACGCGCCTCACCGTACGGGGCGGTAGCTCAGCCGGTTAGAGCAGCGGACTCATAATCCGTCGGCCGTGGGTTCGAGTCCCACCCGCCCCACCGTAGAAAGGCGTTCTGACCTGCGAGAACGCCCCCGAAGGGGTGGTTCCGCGCGCGGTGATCGTCTCGCGCCGGTGTGGCGGAACGGGCGTCACCGGCCTGCCTCGTCCCATCCGTACCTTCTGAGCCGCGGTACGGGCCGGAGCGTCGAGGCGGAACCACGTCGATGGTCCCATGAGGATCCCGCGGATCCCGTGTGTGACACGCCGCACATCCGGCCGCAGGCTCGCTGAGCCGTGCGGCCGGGGCGCCCGGGTCGGTCAGCCCAGCAGCCTGTCGTCGTAGTCCCCGCCGCTGAGCTCCTGCGGGCGGGTGTACGGCGCACGCCAGTTGCCCGTGCCGAGGTAGAGCTTGGCGTCGCCGAGGCTGTTGACGCCGACGAGGTCGTCCACGCCGTTGCCGTTCGCGTCCGCCACCGAGCTGAAGTCGTTGTAGGCGTTCCAGCCGCCGCCGATCTTCGTGCGGGCCGCGAAGGTGCCGTCGCCCCGGCCCAGGTACAGCCAGAGGACCCCGGACCGGTCGCGGGCGACGAGGTCGCCGGACGGGTCGCCGCCGATGTTTCCGGTCGCGGCGACCCGGTCGTAGGTGTTCCAGCCGTGCCCGATCTTCGTGCGGGGAGCGAAGGGGGCCTTGGCGACGCCGGTGCCCTGGTAGAGCCAGAGGGTGCCCGTCCTGTCGGTGGCGACGAGGTCGGGGCGCCCGTCGCGGTTCAGGTCGGAGCCGGCCGCGATCTGGTCGTAGACCTGCCAGCCGCCGCCGATCCAGCTCCGGACGCCGTACCCGCCCGAGCTGTCGCCCTGGTAGAGCCAGAGGCCGCCCTTCTTGTCGCGGGCGACGAGGTCGGGCAGCGCCGAGCCGGCGATGTTCCGGGTGGTCTCGACGCGGTCGTAGAGGCCCCAGGCGTAGCCGATCTCGGTGCGGACGGTGCCGAAGCCCGGCAGATCCGAGTGGGTGAGGTCCAGGCGGTAGAGGTCGCCGTTGTTCCGGACGATCAGGTCGGGGGACCCGTTGTCCGTCAGGTCGCTCGCGTTGGCCTTGCGGGCGACGGTGAACGAGCCGGAGGCCGTGGCCGCCGGACCGAGCCCGTCCCGCGGGGTGGCGGTCACCGTCCAGTCGTAGGCGCCGTTGAAGGCGCGCTCGCCGCTGTCGAGGGTGCCGTCCCAGGCGAAGCGGACCAGGTTCTCGGCGACGTAGTCGTTGTTCGACGGGTAGAGGACCGTGGTGCGCGCCTTGCCGGTGCGCTGGTGGCGGAGGGTGACGGTGACTTCGGCGTTGAGCCGGGACAGCGGCCAGTCGAGGTCCACCCCGGTGCGGTTCTTGTCGAGGTCGAGCACCACCGGGATCTTCGACGGCCCGAAGGTGAGCTTCACCGGCTTGCCGCTGGACGCGATCCTGGTCGCCGCCGGCCTGCCGTCGGCGCCGACGCGGACCCGGTAGAGGCCCTGGCCGTCGGCCAGGGTGCCGCCCTGGACGAGGAGCGAGCCGTCGGGCTCGTCGACGGCCTTCGTGACGGTGTCGAGGAGACGGACCTCTTCGCCGGACACGGTCCGCGCGCGGAGCGCCTGGACCGGGGACGGCTCGTAGAAGTTCCGCGCGTCGGCGAAGAGCGCCCAGTCGCCGAGGACGCGGACGACCGGGCGGTAGGTGTTCCCGAGGTCGACGGAGGACCGGGCGCCGCTCCTCAGGTCCTCGATGAGGAGGGGTGCGTTGTTGCTCTTCTGCCAGGCGCGGGTGGTCTCCGACTGGTCGCCGGCCCAGGCGTTGAGCGGGAACGGGGAGCGCTCGGCGCCGCTGAGCGTGCTCGTCGCGAGGTCGAGCACGGCCTTGTACGGCACGCTGTCGACCTCGTAGCTGACGGCGACGGTGCCGCCCCGGACCGTCCCGACCGCGACCCTCTTCGCATCGGCGGGCAGGCCGGTCGCGAGGGTGGTCGCGTCGGGGCGGTACACGCGCAGCTTCTGGAAGCCCGTCGTCCCGTCCGTGGAGAGGGACAGGAGGGTGGAGCCGACGGCTCCCAGGACGTACTGCTGGTACAGCGCCGAGTTGGGGACGGTCCGGACGACCGTGCCCGTCGTCATGTCGTGGATCGTCGCGGTCTCGCGGTCCTCGGAGACGACGCTGTCCGAGCCGTTGAGGTGCCGCACGGTGTAGTCGTTGGGCACCAGGGTCGCCGCACCGTCGGAGTAGCGGACCCAGCGGAAGAAGACGCCCTCGTTCCCCAGGTCCTCGCGGGTCAGGTACCCGCTCGTTCCCGTTCCCGCGAGGGTGCCCGGCAGCGGCAGGAGCTGCTCGGTGGCGCCCGTCGCCGCGACGGCGGCCGGGGCGGCGACGGCCGGGGCGGCGACGGCCGGCGGCGTCAGGGCGACCCCGGCGGTGACCGCGAGCACCGTCCCGGCCGCGACGGCGAGCGCGCGACGGGTCGGACGGAGGGGGAGAGTCATGGCGTGATCCTCGTAGGCAGGGCCGGTGAAGGAGATGCGGGTGTGACGGAGGTTCCGTCCCACCCGCGAGACCCCTGAGGATGCCGAAAGGTTGTACTACCGAGACGCCGGGGACGACGGCGACCGGGGCGAACCGGTCGCCGTCGGACGGATCGGGCGTGGCCGGGGTCAGAAGACCAGAGCGGCCTTGATCCCGGAGTCCTTCAGGGTCGTGTTGGCGACACGGTCCTCGAAGGGCGCCTTCCACTCGCCGTTGCCCCGGTAGAGGTACCCGGTGCCGTCCGGAGCGTAGGCGTAGAGGTCGTTGCGCCAGTCGTCGTCGGCGTCGCCGATGCCGATGACGTCGTCGTAGGCGTTCCAGCCGCCGCCGATCTTCGTGCGGGGGGCGAAGGTGCCGTCGCCCTTGCCGAGGTAGAGCCAGAGCACGCCGTCCTTGTCGCGGGCGACGAGATCACCGGCGCCCGCTCCGCCGATGTCGCCGACGGCGGTGATCCGGTCGTAGATCCCCCAGCCGTGGCCGATCCTGCGCCGGGGCAGGTACGTGCGCTCGCCCGCGCCGCCGGAGCCCTCGTAGAGGTACAGGTCGCCCCGCTTGTCGACCGCGACGAGGTCGGGGTGGAGGTCGTAACGCACGTCGCTGCCGCCGGTGAACATCGTGTACGTGTTCCAGCCGCCGCCGATCCTCGTGCGGGTCCAGAAGGAGCCCGCGTACGACTTGGACTTGGCGGTGTACTTCCACAGGACGCCGTCGCGGTCGCGGGCGACGGCGTCCGGGTAGCCGTCCGGGGTGACGTCGCCGATCATCTCGATCCGGTCGTAGGCGTTCCAGCCGCCGCCCTCCAGGACCGGGGCCCCCGCGGCGGTGAAGTTCTTGCCGCTCGCGTCCCGGACGCTGCCGATCCTCCACACCTTCCCGGAGGCGTCCCGGGCGAGCAGGTCCGGGGAGATGAACGGGTTCTTCAGGCCGTGCATGTTCTTCGGCGGGTAGGACGGGTACGGCGCGGCGCTCGCCGAGGAGGCCGGGGTGCCCGCGCCGAGGGCGGTGGCGAGGGCGACGGCGGCGGCGGCCTTGGCGCGCCGCAGTTTCGGACGCGCGGAGCGTACGGGGTTCACAGTGGGGCTCCCTGAGGATCTGGGGGTCAGAAGGCGATGTTGTAGGCGCCGGCGCCGCTGAGGACCGGGCTCGTGACACGGGACGCGAAGGGTGCCTTCCAGTCGCCGGTGCCCTTGTAGAAGGAGGCGGCGCCGTTCGGCCCGTAGGCGAGGAGGTCGGTGACGCGGTCGCCGTCGGCGTCGCCGATGCCGATGACGTCGTCGTAGGCGTTCCAGCCGCCGCCGATCTTCGTGCGGGGGGCGAAGGTGCCGTCGCCCTTGCCGAGGTAGAGCCAGAGCACGCCGTCCTTGTCGCGGGCGACGAGGTCACCGGCGCCCGCTCCGGCGACGTTGCCGACGGCGGTGATCCGGTCGTAGATCCCCCAGCCGTGACCGGTCTTCTTGCGGGCCTTGTACACCGATTCCGTGTAGGCGGTGGACTGGTACAGGTACAGGTCGCCCTTCGCGTCGACGGCCACCAGATCGGCGAGGCCGTCACCGGTCAGGTCGCTGCCGCCGGTGAAGCGGGCGTAGGTGTTCCAGCCGTCGCCGATGCGCCGGCGGGGCGTGAACGTCGGGCTCCACCTGTTGCCGGCGCCCTGGTGCAGCCACAGGAAGCCGTCGCGGTCGCGTGCCACGACGTCGCCGCCGTCGATGTGGTCGACGTCCCCGGCGGCCTCGATCCGGTCGTAGGCACCCCACCCGCCGCCGCCGGCGACCGGCGCCCCGGTCGCCTTGAGGGTCTTCGCGGCGGCGTCGTAGCGCGTGTCGATCCGCTTCATCTGTCCGGCGGCGTCCCGGACGACCAGCGACGGTCCCCCGTTCTGCTTGATGTCGTGCAGGTCGGCGGTGTGGCCGGCCTGGAAGTTGCCCGACGCCTCCAGATCCGGGCCGACGCCGTTCTGCGGGACGGCGCGGATGGTCCAGTCGTACACGCCGGAACGGGCGTCCTTGCCCAGCTGGGACAGCTCGGCGATGCGCGCCCAGGTGATGCCGACGGTGTTGTCGCCGTAGTAGTACGGGGAGCCGGCGGACTCGGTGGAGAGGGGCATCGTGTACGAGAAGGCGGCGCCGGTCGCCCGGTTCCGCAGCGTGAGGTGCACATCGATGTTGACCCGCGAGAAACGCCACTTGAGGGTGGGGTTCCTGTCGAGGCGGAGGGAGGAGTACGGGATGTCGGTACCGCGGTAGACGACCTCGGTCGGCACGCCCTTCGAGGCGACGAGCCGGGCGGCGGGCCTGCCGTCCGCGTCCACGGCGATCCGGTAGAGCCCCTCGTCGTCCTTGGTGGTGCCGCCCTCGGCGAGCAGCGAACCGTCGGGCGCGGTGAGGACCTTGGTGACGTGGTCGAGGAGTCGGACGGTCTCGCCGTTCGCCAGCGACCGGGCCCGGAGCGGCACGAGGGCCTTGCGCGTCTCGTCCAGCATGCCTTCGTCGGTCAGGCCGGTCCGGGCGGCGTACGTCGCCCAGGAGCCGGTCAGGCCGGTGACGAGGTCGGAGTCGAGGCCGAGATCGACCGGGGTCTCCACGCCGGTGGCGCGGTCGAGCGCGACGAAGCCGCGGTAGCCCTCGGCGCCCTTCGTCGTGGCCGCCAGCACATGGGTGGCGGAGAGGCCGACGTCGCCGTTGTGGGCGGGCGAGGTGACCAGGGTGGAGACGGCCTCGGCGGCGGCCACGTCGACCACGGCGTAGTGGGCCCGGCGGGCCGCGTCCTCACCCGAGAAGTACTGGACGGCGACCGAGCCGTTCACGAGCGCCGAGGCGGTGAACCACGTCTTCCCGGCGGGGACGCCCGCGATCTTCCGCTGGGTGGCCCCGTCCGCGCCGGCGGTGACGAGCCGCAGCTCGACGGAGCCGTCCTCCAGCGGCACCTGCGCCAGCACGGAATCGGGGCCGACGGCCTTCACGTAGCGCGCGTTGAGCGCGCCCAGGTCGACGGTGACGGGCGCGGTGCCGGTGGCCATGTCGTGCAGCCTCACGACGCGGGACGCCGTCAGCGTGGACTCGTCACCGGTCGCGACGACATCGCCCCCCGCGCTGTCGTAGCTCGGCGCGGACAGCGGCAGGGAACTGCCGTCCGCGTACGCGTACCAGCGTCCGCCGGCGACGAACCCGGTCGCGCCGACGGCGTCGAGCCGGTCGGTGGCCTTGAGGACCACCGGCTTCGCGGCCGTGGTCCCCGCCTGCGCCGTCACGGCGTCGGTGAAGGCGGAGGCGGGGGCGGCGGCGAGGACGCCCGCGCCGAGGGTGACGGCGAGGGCGGTGGCGACGGCGGCCGTGAGGTGACGCCGGCGGGTGAGGACGGAACGCGCGGAACGAGCGGAGTACAGGATGACAACCCCCAGGAGAAAGAAACCTGCTGTCGCCCGTGTGTTCACGTCGGCGACGACAGAGTGGACAGCCCGGGTCGTCGAATGGTTGTACGCGTCCTGAGTTCCGGTGGACCGCGGCCCCGGCCGCCGCGTCGTCGGGTGGGGGTCGCCCTCCGACGCGGACGCCGCTCAGTACGTGAGGATGCCCGGGTCCGAGACGTCGGGGGCGCCGGTCTCGATGTGGCCCGCGAGGCGGCGGAGGTAGTCCGTGGACGTGGACGAGGTGACCGTCACGTCGTACCAGCAGTGGCCCGAGGTCAGGGCGACGGTGTGGGTGGCCGTGGCGCCGTTCGCGACGGTGAGCGTCTGGGTGGTTCCGTAGGCGTTGGTGACCGTCAGGGTCGCCGGGGACCCCGTCGGGTTGGTGAACGACAGGTCCAGGTTGCCCGTGCTCGCGTTGTGACGGGCGGTCACCTCCGGGACGGCCGTCCTGCCGGGGGAGCGGAAGCGGCGGAGGAAGCCGTTCGGGCCGTGGACGGTGAGGTCGGTCACGCCCTTGGAGTACTTCGTGTTCCAGGTGTCGGCGATCGACTTGTTCGCCTCGGCGGTGTAGGTCCACGGGACGTCGGTGCGGTTGGCCGAGGTCACGTAGAACTGGGCGCCCGCCGCCGGGCCGCCGCTGAACGTGAGGCGGTAGGTGCCGGCCGCCACGTCCGCCGCGCCGTCCACGTACGGGGCGTACCTC
Organism: Streptomyces sp. NPDC001728; assembly: GCF_040297565.1. Taxonomy (NCBI): domain Bacteria; kingdom Bacillati; phylum Actinomycetota; class Actinomycetes; order Kitasatosporales; family Streptomycetaceae; genus Streptomyces; species Streptomyces sp. NPDC001728. Next base: position 186,289 of record NZ_JBEOZK010000009.1, on the reverse strand, counting down.
AGCGGGCGGGTGGGCTTGGAGCCCGGCTCCTGGCGGGGCATCGTCCCGACGGCCGGTGCGGTGGCCGGGAAGTCGGGGTGGCGGTTCCGGTCCGGCGGGTAGTAGCCGGCCGTCGGTGGCAGCGGGGCCGCCGATGTGTCCGCGCGCGTGAAGTCGAAGGCGGAGGTCAGGTCGCCGCAGACCGCACGCCGCCAGGGCGAGATCTGCGGCTCGCGGACGCCGAAGCGGCTCTCCATGAAGCGGATCACCGAGGTGTGGTCGAAGGTCTCCGAACAGGTGTAGCCGCCGGTCGACCAGGGCGAGACGACGATCATCGGGACGCGCGGGCCCAGGCCGTAGGGGCCGGCCGCGTAGCCGATCTTGCCGGGGAACCAGTCCAGGGTCGTGGCGGTCGTGGACTTGCCCCATGAGGCGTCGCCCGGGGCGAACGGCGGGACGACGTGGTCGAAGAAGCCGTCGTTCTCGTCGTACGTGATGAACAGTGCGGTACGGGCCCACACGTCCGGGTTCGAGGTCAGCGCGTCCAGGACCTGCGCGATGTACCAGGCGCCGTAGTTCGAAGGCCAGTTGGCGTGCTCGGAGAAGGCCTCGGGGGAGGCGATCCAGGAGATCTTCGGCAGCGTGCCGGCCTGGACGTCGGCGCGCAGCCGGTCGAAGTAGCCCTCGCCGTTCTTGGCGTTCGTCCCCGTGCGGGCCTTGTCGTACAGCGGGTTGCCGGGCTGGGCGTTGCGGTAGTTGTTGAAGTAGAGCAGCGAGTTGTCGCCGTAGTTGCCGCGGAAGGCGTCGTTGATCCAGCCCCAGGTGCCGCCGGCGTTCAGGCCGTCGCCTATGTCCTGGTAGATCTTCCAGGAGACGCCCGCCGCCTCCAGGCGCTCGGGGTAGGTGGTCCAGCCGTAGCCCGCCTCGGCGTTGTTGAGGACGGGGCCGCCGCCCGTGCCGTCGTTGCCGACGTGGCCGGTCCACATGTAGTAGCGGTTGGGGTCGGTCGCGCCGATGAACGAGCAGTGGTACGCGTCGCAGACGGTGAAGGCGTCGGCGAGGGCGTAGTGGAAGGGGATGTCCTCGCGGGTGAGGTGCGCCATGGTGGCCTTGGTCTTGGCCGGGATCCAGTTGTTGTACTTGGCCTTGTTGAAGGCGCTCTGGCCGCCCTGCCAGTCGTGGTTCAGGCCCTGGAGGTACTCCATGCCCAGCTTGTCGCTGGTCGGCCGGAAGGGGAGCGTGACGTTCCCGAAGTTGTCCTCCTGGTTCCAGACGGACTTGCCGCTGGGGAGGGTGACCGGGCGCGGGTCGCCGAAGCCCCGCACGCCCTTCATCGCCCCGAAGTAGTGGTCGAAGGAACGGTTCTCCTGCATCAGGACGACGATGTGGTCGATGTCCTGGATCGTGCCGGTGGAGCCTTGCGCCGGGATCGCGGCGGCGCGGGCGATGCTCTCCGAGAGCATCGTGAACGCGGCGGTGCCGCCCGCCAGTTGAAGGAAGCGGCGACGGTCGAGATCGGCCATGGGGGGAGTTCTCCTCCGGTGTGAGCGCGAGCGCTGGGTGCGGGCGCGGGCGTGGGGGTGCGGGCGCGACGACCGGGCGGACCGGCCGACGGGCGCCCCAAGGAGAGCGTCCGTGGGCCACGGCCCGGCGGCCGTCCCATGACTGCTCGCCGTACGGTAGACGAATCCCCCGTGCTCGAACATGAAAACTCACAACCGAACGCCCCCGGTGGGTAGATGGCCATCGGGGGCGGGCACGAACCAACAGGAGATCACTCCACGACGAGGTCCACCGTGATGTTGCCGCGGGTCGCCTTCGAGTAGGGGCAGAAGGCGTGGGTCTTCTCCAGGAGGGCCAGGCCGGCCTCGCCCTGGAGGTGGTCGGGGAACTCGGCGCGCATCACGACCGCCAGGCCGAAGCCGCCGTCGGCGGCGTCCTTGCCGATGGAGACCTCGGCGGTGACCGAGACCTCGGAGATGTCGATCTTCTCCTGGCGGGCCACCAGGTTCATCGCGCTCGCGAAGCAGGCCGCGTACCCGGCGGCGAAGAGCTGCTCGGGGTTGGTGCCCCGGCCGTCGCCGCCGAGGGCCTGGGGGTGGGCGAGGGGGAGGTCGATGTGGCCGTCGGAGCTGACGGCGCGGCCCTCGCGGCCGTTGGCGGTGGCGACGGCGGTGTAGATGGCGTCCATGGGTCTTCCGTTCCTGTCCTCGGGGTGCGGTGCTCTGCGTGTGGCGCTCTCCATTAGTAGCGCACGATTAAGTTGCGCACAACTCAATCGCGTGTGAAGTGCCCTCGCGTATCCTGGTCCCATGGAGACGCTCGACACCGTCCCGGACGAGGACTTCCTCCGGCTCGACCACCAGATCTGCTTCTCGCTGCACGCGGCGACCCGCGCGTTCAACGGCGTGTACCGCGAGGCCCTCAAGGACTTCGGGCTCACCTACCCCCAGTACCTCGTCATGCTGGTGCTCTGGGAACACGGCGAGCTGCCCGTGAAGGGGATCGGGGAGCGGCTGCGGCTCGAATCCGGCACCCTGTCGCCGCTGCTCAAGCGGCTGGAGGCGGCCGGATACGTCGAGCGGCGGCGCAGTCCCGAGGACGAGCGGTCCGTCACCGTGCGCCCCACCGCCGACGGGACCGCCCTCAGGGCGAAGGCCCTCGGCGTCCCGCGCCGGATCGCCGCCGCGACCGGCCTCGGCCTCGACGACATCCGTGAGCTGCGGGAACGGCTCGACGCCCTGGCCGCCCGGCTCGACCGCGTCGACCCGGACGACCTCGCCGCCTGCGCGACGCCCTAGCGGGCCGTCGTCGCGCCCCGGCCGCGCGTGGGGCTCAGGCCGCGCGCGTGGTTCAGGCCCAGCAGTACGCACACGTCCGTGAGGAGCGGTACGTGGTACGGGAGCGGCCTCGGGCCGGCCTGGTCCGGGCGCGAGACGAAGCCACCGTCCGGGCGCTGCCGTTCGAGGAGGTGACGCACCGCGCGTTCCGTCGCGCCCACCGCCGACGGCACCGCCGGTGTCCTGGCCACCGCGATCAGCGCGTACGCGGTGCTGATCGGGTCGCTCGGGTCGCTCGGTACGTGCCCCCAGCCGCCGTCCGCGTTCTGGGTGTCGATCAGCCGCGCCACGGCTCGGGCTCGGGCCCGTGCGACCTCGGTGCCCGCCGGATGGCCGGGCGCAGCCGCCCGGAAGGAGTCGTACGCGAGGACCGTACGGAAGAGGGCGTTGCTCTCGTTCAGGCTCCAGCTCCGCTCGAAGGGCCCCGCCTCCTCCTGCCGCGCGACCAGGAGCCGGACCGCCTCGGTCACCACGGGCAGGTGGGCGGGCTCGGGGGCCAGGGCGTTCACGGCCGCCGCCGTTATCGCCACCTCGGAGGCCGTGCCCGGCTCGAAGGTGGGGAAGCCGCCGTCCCCGCCGCGCCGGGCGAGCAGATACCGCTCACCCGCCGCCACCTCGGCGCCGAGCCGTTCGGGTGCGGCCGTCCGCAGGAACTCCACGCAGTACGAGGTGTCGTCGACGTCGCTCTGGCCGACATGGCGGTCGAAACCCCAGCCCCCATCCGGATTCTGACGTTCAGTCAGTGCTGTGGCGAGGGCCTTCAGGGTGTGCGCCGGGGCCCCGGTGCCCGCCAGGGCGAGGCCGCCGGTCGCCGTCGCGAACACACCCAGACCGGTGATGAACGGCAGCCCGCCGTCCTCGCGGAGCATCCCGCGCAGCTCCCGGGCGCACGCGGCCACCGCCGTCGCGGAACCCGGGCGGTGCCGGAGCGCCAACAGGGCCAGGATCCGGGCCAGATGGCAGCCGTCCGGTGGCGGGCCGGGCAGCGCGCAGGGGACCAGGACGCGCCAGTCCTCCTCGGTGACGAGCCGGGGCGAGCCGGTGCCGAAGGCGTACAGGACCTTCAGGGCGGCCATCTCCGTGATCAGCCACCTCTGTTGGCCGCGCGCCTCGAAGGCCGCGCCGGGGGACGGGAGTTCGGGGAAGCCGTGGGCGCCCAGCTCCGCCAGGACGGTCTGGAACATCAGCCGCTTGCGCCCGGCGGTGAAGTGGTCGAAGCCGCCGAGCAGCCGGGTCAGCGCGGCCGGTCCGTCCACGTACTCGCCCAGCGCGGCGCGGGCCGCCGCCTCCTGCACGGGGTCGGGGGCGCCCTCGTCCAGGGCGGTCTTGAGGCGGCGCGTCAGCCGTTCCTGCGCGTCCGGGTCGACCCCGGTCACCGTGAGCAGCCGCAGGGCCAGGGCGGATTCCAGGATGCGGCTGTCGCAGGGGGCGCGGAGCAGACCGTCCGGACCGGCCGCCGCCAGCAGCCGGGTGGCGAGCCGGGCGCGGGCGCGGTCGAGGGGGCCGGCGGTGGGCGCGGATTCCGGCCGGGGGCCGGGAACGGCGAGGGTGGCGCCGGATAAGGGCAGCGCGCAGTACGTCATGGGGGAGGTGTCCTTCGTGAGGTGCGGGGGGTGGGGACGGGGGATCAGAGGGGGAGGAGGCGCCGTACGGCGTCGGCGCCGGCCGGGACCACCGGGGTGTAGCCGCCGGTCACGACCGTGAGCGGTGCGACGAAGCCGCACCAGGCGACCTCCTCCGGGTCGGGCCGGGGCGGCCGGTCGGCCACCCAGCGGTGGACCGTCAGGAAGCAGGGGCCGTGGGGATCGTCGACCCGGATCCGGTACGCCTCGACGAGCCCGGTCGCCGTCTCCCAGCCCAACTCCTCCCGGAGTTCCCGCAGGGCGGCGGCGCGGTACGCCTCACCGGTCCGCACGGCCCCGCCGATCAGTACGTCGTAGTGGTCGGGGTAGACCGGCGCGGAGGGCGTCCGCCGGTAGAGCAGGACACGGCCGGCGTGATCGGTGCAGACGGTGGCGGCGTAACGCCGGAGCAGTCCGGCGGGAACCCCGGCGGTCCGCCGCCCCTGCGCGACGACCCGATCCCGGGGATCGACGTAGTCCACCCGCTCATGCGCGTGCGCACTCATGCCCGCTCCCGCACCCGCGCGTGCGTCGCGCGGACGGGGCGTGGACGGATACCGAAGTCAACACCGCCGTCAGGAAGGCCAGGAAGGCCGAGAGGGTCAAGAAGGCCGAGAAGGTCAAGAGGGTCAAGAGGGCCAAGGGGGTCAAGAAGGCCGAGAAGGTCAAGAGGGTCAAGAGGGTCGAGAAGATCGCGAGGGGCGTCGCCCATCACGTAGTGCGATTGCATGATGACGTATCGTAGCCGCCTGTGCGATCTTCGGATCCCACGCGAAAAAACGTAAGGATCGAACGTCAAGTCCGCCCCTATACTCACCCCATGTCCGAGTTCACCGTCCGGCGTGCCGTCGCCGATGATTCCAAGCGGCTCACCCGGCTTGTTCGGGGGTCCGGGGCCTATCGGGGTGACTATGCCGGCATGGTCGAGGGGTATCAGGTCGGTGGTGCGTACATCGAGCACCATCCCGTCTTCGTCGCCGTCGACCCGGGTGAACGCGTCCTCGGGTTCTACGCGCTCGTCGTCGAGGACGCCGAGCTCGATCTCGCCTTCGTCGCCGACAGCGCCCAGGGGCTCGGCATCGGGCGGCTGCTCATGGAGCACATGACCGGGCAGGCCAGGGACGCCGGGCTCCGTGCCGTGCGGGTCGTCGCGCACCCGCCCGCCGAGGAGTTCTATCTGCGCACCGGCGCCGTCCGTACCGGCACCGTCCCCGCCGCCGGGCACGTCCACTGGGACCGCCCCGAGCTCCGGTACGAGCTCGCGTGACCGCCACGCAGGACACCCGGGAGCGCCGCAGGGTCTTCGCCGACCTCACCCCGCTGCGGACCTCCGTGCACTACCGCCGGCTCTGGTTCGGCAACACCGTCTCCTGGGTCGGGCAGGGCATGACCGCCCTCACCATCTCCCTCCAGGTGTACGACATCACCCGCTCGCCCTTCTCCGTCGGGCTCGTCGGGCTGTTCTCCCTCGTACCCCTCGTCGTCTTCGGGCTCTACGGCGGCGCCATCGCCGACACCGTCGACCGCCGCAAGCTCGGCCTCCTCAGCGCCTCCGGCTCCGCCGCGCTGTCGATCGCGCTCGCCTCCGCCGCGTTCGCCGGCTTCCACCGGCTCTGGTTCCTCTACGGGATCGTCGCCCTCCAGTCCGTCTGCGCCGCGCTCAACGCGCCCGCCCGCTCCTCGATGATCCCCCGGCTCCTGCCCCCCGAGCAGCTGCGCGCCGCCAACGCGCTGAACTCGATGGTCACCACCTTCGGCACCCTCGTCGGCCCCAGCCTCGGCGGTCTGATCGTCGGGCTCGCCGGCTACCAGACCGCGTACCTCGTCGACGCCGTCGCCTTCTCCGCGAGCCTGTACGCGATGTGGCGGCTGCCCTCGATGCTCCCGGAGCGGACCGGGAACAAGAGGGCCTCGGTCCTCGACGGGCTGCGCTTCCTCGCCACCCGCCCCAACCTCCGCATGACGTTCTTCTCGGACTTCTGCGCGATGATCCTCGCCCACCCCCGCGCGCTGTTCCCCGCCGTCGCCGTGCTCTGGTACGGCGGCGACGCGAAGACCACCGGACTCCTCGTCGCCGCACCCGCGTTCGGCGCGCTGCTCGGCGGGGTCCTCTCCGGCTGGCAGGGCCGTATCCGCCACCACGGGCAGGCGATCCTGATCGCCGTCGCCTGCTGGGGCACCGCCATCGCCGTCTTCGGGCTCACCCGGAACCTCTGGCTCGGGCTGCTGCTGCTCGCCCTCGCCGGGTACTCCGACACCGTCTCGATGATCTTCCGGAACACGATGATGCAGGTCGCCGCCCCGGACGAGATGCGCGGCCGGCTCCAGGGCGTGTTCATCGTGGTCGTGGCGGGCGGGCCCCGGCTCGGCGACTTCCTCGCCGGCTCGGTCGCCGATCTGACCTCGCCCGCCGTCGCCATCACCGGCGGTGGCATCACCTGCGTCCTCGCGGTCGGCGCCCTCTCCCTGTACGCACGCGGCTTCCGCCGGTACGACGCCCTCGACCCGACGCCCTGAGCGGTTCGCCCCACCTCGCCCTCGCCCCGACCCGAGCCCTGAGCCGGGTCCCGTACCTCCCCCGAGCGATTTCACCCCGAACCGACCTTCCTGGTCTGGCGGTTGACCGCCACGGCGCATAACCGCCAGGAACGACAGGAGTCAACTCCCCTCTCCCAGGCCAAGACTCCTCGCGGCACCCGGAAACACCCCCGACCCCGGGTCCGCGAGGAGTTCGAACGATGACGTCGAGGAACGCACCCTTCGACAGAGGGAGAGCCGCGCTGATCGCCGCAGGCATCACCCTCGTGATGCTCACGGCCGGGCAGACCGCCGCCGCCGGGACCACCGCCACCCCCGTACCGGACACCTTCAAGGCCACCGCCGCCCCGAAGGCGAGCACCACCGTCACCCTCGTCACCGGCGACCGCGTCACCCTCACCGACCTCGGCGGCGGCAACAGCACCGTCACCGTCGACCGGGCGAAGGGCGCCACCGGCGCGATGCGCAGCCGGACCGCGAACGGCCGGGTCACCGTGATCCCCGACGAGGCCCGCCCCTACCTGGACTCCGGCGCGCTCGACCCGCGCCTCTTCGACGTCACCGGCCTCGTCGAGCAGGGCATCACCGGCGACCTGCCGCTGATCGTCACGTACGGCGGGAAGGGCGCCCGCGCCGCCGCCCCGCGCGGCGCCGAGACCGTCCGGGCCCTGCCCAGCATCGGCGGCGCCGCCGTCACCGCCACCGACCCCGCCGCCTTCTGGCAGGGCTTCACCGCGCGCGGCACCTCCCGCGCCGCCGCCCCCGGCAAGGTGTGGCTCGACGGCCGCGTCAAGGCCGCCATGGCCGAGTCCAACGCCCAGATCGGTACCCCGAAGGCCTGGGAGGCCGGGCTCACGGGCAAGGGTGTGAAGGTCGCCGTCCTCGACACCGGCGCCGATCTCGCCCACCCCGACCTCGCGGGCCGGGTCACCGAGACCAAGTCCTTCATCGCCGGCCAGGAGGTCGCAGACCGCAACGGCCACGGCACCCATGTCTCCTCCACCGTCGGCGGCAGCGGAGCCGGTTCGGACGGCAAGGAGAAGGGCGTCGCCCCCGGCGCCACCCTCGCCGTCGGCAAGGTCCTCAGCGACGAGGGCTACGGCTCCGAGTCGGAGATCATCGCCGGCATGGAGTGGGCCGCCAAGGACATCGACGCGAAGATCGTCTCGATGAGCCTCGGCTCCAGCGAGCCCAGCGACGGCACCGACCCGATGGCCCAGGCCGTCAACACCCTCTCCGCCGAGACCGGCGCCCTCTTCGTCATCGCCGCGGGGAACTCCGGCTACCCGGGCTCCATCGGCTCGCCCGGGGCCGCCGATTCCGCGCTGACCGTCGGCGCCGTCGATTCCGCCGACGAGGCCGCGTACTTCACCAGCCAGGGCCCCCGCTACGGCGACCAGGCTCTCAAGCCCGACCTGTCGGCGCCCGGCGTCGGCATCCTCGCGGCCCGCTCCCAGCTCGTCGGTGGCAGCGGCCTGTACACGAGCATGAGCGGTACGTCGATGGCGACCCCGCACATCGCGGGTGTCGCCGCGCTGCTCGCGGAGAAGCACCCCGACTGGACCGGCGCCCGCCTCAAGGACGCGCTGATGTCCTCGTCGAGGACGCTCGACGCCTCCGCGTACGCCCTCGGCTCCGGGCGCGTCGACGTGGCCGCCGCGATCTCCGCGAACGTCACCGCGACCGGCTCCGCCGACCTCGGCTTCACCGCCTGGCCGTACGAGGAGGGCAAGCCGGTCACCAGGACCCTGACCTACACCAACTCCTCCGACGCCCCGGTCGAGTTGAACCTCTCCGTCGACGGCATGGCGGCCGGTGTCGCCACCCTCGCCGACACCGCCCTCACCGTCCCCGCCCACGGCTCCGCGAGCACCACCGTCACCGGTGACGGCACCAAGGCCCCCGTCGGCCAGTCCTCCGGCCGGATCACCGCCACCGCCGGCGGCGCCCCCGTCGCGCACACCGCGCTCGGCCTGGTGAAGGAGGAGGAGCGCTACACCCTCACCGTCCATGTCAAGGACCGTGACGGCGCCCCCGCCGCCGCCCGCCTGGGCGTCCAGAAGCTCGCCGAGGGCGAGGACGCCTTCCCGGTGCCGGTCGGCGAGTCCGGCACCCTCGAACTCCGCCTCAAGCCCGGCACGTACACCGTCGACACCTTCCTCGACGTGCGCGGCTCCCACGGCAAGGACTCCCTCGGCCTCGGCTTCCTCACCGCGCCGGAGATCACCCTCGACCGCGACCGCGAGATCACCCTCGACGGACGGCGGCTGCGCGAGATCCGCGCCGAGGTCGACAAGCGCACCGAGACCCGTCAGCTCCTGATGGAGTTCGACCGGAAGGCCAACGGCGCCTCGTACGGCGGAGCCGTCCAGGTCCCGCCGATGTACGACTCGATCTTCGCGGCGCCCACGGAGAAGCCCGCCACCGGCACCTTCGAGTACCGGACCGTCTGGCGCCTCGGCAAGCCGCTCCTGGAGGCGAGCGTCGACGGCGCCCGGCTCTCCGACGCCACGCCGCAGGCCGGAGCCACCCTCCTGGAGGGCGGCCACCGTCTCGGCCTCGTCGACGCGGGCACCGGCACCGCCGCCGAGTACACCGGCAAGGACGTCGTCGGCAAGGCGGTCCTCGTCCGCCTGACCGCGGGCGCCGACCCGGCGCAGCTCGCCCAGAACGCCCAGGACGCGGGCGCCAAGGCCCTGTTCGTCACCGACGACCGGCCGGGCCGCCTGATGAAGTGGTTCGGCACCGCCGACTACGAGGACCGGCCGCTCGCCGTCGCCACCATCGCCACCGCCGACGCGGACCGCCTCGCCGCCGCCGCCGCCCGCGGCAAGCGCGTCGACCTGACCGGCACCCGCTTCACCCCGTACACCTACGACCTCTCCGAGGGACACCCCGGCGCCATCGGCACCGACCTGGTCCTGCGGCCCGGCAAGGACGAACTCGCCACCATCCGCTCCACCTTCTACGCGCCGACCAAGCGCGAGGAACTGGGCGGCGAGTTCCGCTACTCGATCACCGACGCCTTCCCGATCGGCTTCGGCTTCAAGGAGTGGATCGCCTTCCCGGCCCGGCGCACCGAGTACGTCTCCACCGGCACCGGCCAGCGCTGGCACGAGTCCGTCGACCTCGGCGACTCCCTGGAGGAGCGCGGCGGCACCCCGTCCTACCGGGGCGGCAGCCGCGTCGACCTCGACTGGTTCGGTCCCGTCTGGCACCCCTGGCTGGGCACCGGCCTCGGCTGGGGCCAGCAGCGCGCCGGCAACGACCTGCGCTTCAACACCCCCGGCTGGGGCGACTCCGGCAACGACCACACCGGCTTCGGCAACGTGTGGGGCGACGCCTCGATGACCCAGTACACCGAGGTGTACGTCAACGGCGTCCGCGTCGACCGCAAGAAGAGCTCCGGCGCCTACGCCTGGGACGCCCCGGCGGAGGAGGCCACCTACAAGGTGGTCACCGACACCGCGCTCGACCCGGCGCGCTGGCGGCTCGCGGGCAAGGGCCACAGCGAGTGGACCTTCCGCTCCGCTGAGACCCCGGCGGGCCGCTCCACCTACCTGCCGATGCTCAACCTCGGCTTCGACGTGGCCACCGACCTCGACGGTGACGTCCGCACCGGGAGCAGGCTGCCCGTCGGGATCTCCGCCGAGTACGTGAAGGGCGCCACCGGCACCGGCACCATCGTCGGCGGCACCCTGGAGGTCTCCTACGACGAGGGCGTCACCTGGACGAAGGTCGCCCTCAAGCCCGCCCGCCACGGCGCCGCCTGGAACGGCGAGCTGCGGATTCCGGCCGCTGCGAAGTCCGTCTCGCTGCGGGCCGGGGCGAGCGACGACCGGGGCGGCTCGGTGAAGCAGGAACTGATCCGCGCGGTGGGCGTGAAGTAGCCACCCGACACCTCTGGGACCGGGCCCCCGCCGTCGGCGGGGGCCCGACTCCGTCCGCTCAGCTTCCTTCGCGCAGCGCCTTCTTGAGGATCTTGCCCATGTCGTTGCGGGGGAGCGCGTCGAGGAAGCGCACCACCCGGGGCCGCTTGTGCGGCGCGAGCTGCCCGGCCACATGGTCGGCGAGCTCCGCCTCCGCCGGCGGCCTCTCCCCGTCCCGCGCCACCACCCAGGCCACGATCCGCTCGCCCAGGTCCGGGTCGGGCTCCCCCGTGACCGCCGCCTCGCGCACGCCCGGGTGGTCGAGCAGGGCGTTCTCGATCTCGCCCGCCCCGATCTTGTAGCCGCCGCTCTTGATCAGGTCCGTCCCCCTGCGCCCCACCAGACGCACCGCGCCGTCCGCCTCCCGGACCGCCACGTCGCCGGTGCGGAACCAGTCGCCGTCGAAGGCCGCGGCCGTCGCCTCGGGCCGGTTCAGATAGCCGGAGAACAGGTTCGGGCCGCGCACCTGCACCTCGCCGACCGTCTCCCCGTCGTACGCCCCGAGCACCGAACCGTCCTCGTCCACGAGCCGCAGCCCCACCCCGGCGAGCGGCATCCCGACCGTCCCGGGGCGCGGCCCGGCGCCCGGCAGGACGCTGGTGTTCATGAGCGTCTCGGTCATCCCGTACCGCTCCACGACCGTCCGGCCCGTCGCCGCCGCGATCCGCTCGTGGTCGTGCACCGGCAGCGCCGCCGAACCGGACACCAGGAGCCGCGCCCCGGCCATCGCCCGGACCAGGGCCGCGTCCCCGGCCAGCGCGTCCGCGAGCCGGTGGTACATCGTCGGTACGCCGAACAGCATCGTGCCGCCCCCGGCACCCAGCTCCCGCGCCACGCCCTCCACCGAGAACGCGCCCAGGTGCCGGACCTCACCGCCCCGCCGCAACGGGCCCAGGACGCCGAGGACGAGACCGTGCACATGGAACAGCGGCAGCGCGTGCACCAGGACGTCGTCCGCCGTCCACGACCAGGCCTCGGCGAGCGCGTCGAGGGAGGCGGCGACCGCCCGGCGGGAGAGCACGACACCCTTCGGGGGGCCCGTGGTGCCGGAGGTGTAGACGACGAGGGCGGGGGCCTCCGGGTCGTCCGGTTCGACGGCCGCCGGGCCGTGGGCGGCGAGGTCCACATCGATCCGGGGCAGTCCGGCGAGCCCGGCGGGCAGCACGTCCGCCGGCCCCGCGAGGACCGCCGTGGGCGCGCTGTCGCCGAGGATGTGCGCCAGCTCCCGTTCGCCCGTGCGCGGATTCAGCGGTACGGCGGGCACGCCCGCGAGCAGCGCCCCGACGACCGCGACCGCCGTGTGCGCGCTGGACGTGGCCCAGACCGCGACCCGCCGGGACCCCGCGAGCCGGGCCGCCACCGCGCCGCCCGCCCGCGCCAGCTCCTCGTACGTCAGGGTGTCGGCGCCGCAGCGCAGCGCGGGCCGTTCGGGATCGGTCCCGGCCGCGTCGGCCAGGGCCGGGAAGAAGGCACTCACCTGTCGTACTCCTCGGGTCGTCGAGGGCGAGGGTCGCCGGGAGCCATTCTGCCGGGGCGTCAGGGCCGGCCGGCCGTGACCTTCGTCGCCTCCGCCGCATCCGCGTCGCCGTCGGGCCGGATCCCGCGCATCCGCCCGTACGCGTACGCACAGCCCGCGAGCGCAAGGTCCGACAGCAGCATGAAGCCGATCGAGTAGGAGCCCTTCGCGCTGTAGATCGCGCCCATCACCAGCGGCGGCAGGAAGCCGCCGAGCCCGCCCATCGCGCCGACGATGCCGGTCACGCTGCCGACCTTGGCCTGCGGGGTCACCTGGGAGACCAGGGCGAAGACGGAGCCGCTCGCCGTGCCGAGACCGGCCGCCATGAGGAGCAGGGCGATGGTGCCGCCCGGGTTCAGCGGCGGGTCGAAGGCCTGGACGATCGCCAGCAGGGCGACCACGGCCAGCGCGACGGCCGTGACGAGCGCCGGGTGCACCCGGTCCGACAGCCAGCCGCCGATCGGCCGGAAGACGACCGTGACCAGCGCGAACCCGGCGGCCTTGGTGCCCGCGTCCGTCGGGTCGAGCTCGTACCAGGTCTTCAGGTACGTCGGCAGATAGACGCCGAACGCGACGATGCCGCCGAAGCCGATCGCGTACAGCGCCGACAGCTCCCAGGTGACCCGCAGCCGGCCCGCCGAGCGGAGCCGGTCCGCCAGCGGGGCGGTGGGCACCGGCCGGTCGGGCCGGTCCGTGATGAGGAACGTGGCGAGCACCGCGTACACCGCGAGCGCGACCGCCACCACGATGAACGGCAGGTTCTCGCCGTGCTTCGCGATGCGCGGGGTGAAGTAGCCGGAGAGCGCGACACCGCCCATGCCCATGCCGAACACGCCCAGTGCCAGACCGCGCTTCGCGGGCGGGAACCAGGAGTTGACCAGTGGGATGCCGATGGCGAAGGTCGTACCCCCGAGACCGAGCAGGAAGCCGACGGCCAGCATCAGGCCGTAACTGTCCTTGACCACGATCAGCAGCAGCACGGGGACGATCGTCAGCGCCGAGACCAGCGGGAACATCAGCTTCGCGCCGTACCGGTCGGTCAGCGCCCCGGCCGGGACGCGGCCGAGCGAGCCGACGAGGACGGGCACCGCGACCAGCAGCGACTGCTCGAAGGAGCTGAGGCCGAGCCGGTCGCCGTACCAGCTGGCGAGCGGCGCGATCAGGTCCCATGCCCAGAACGTGAGCGTGAAGCCGATGGTCGCCATCACCAGGTTGCGGTAGGCCGCGGCGGTCGGGGGCTTGGTGTCGGTGGTCACCCCTCCAGTCAAGATCGGGACGGGGTCGGCGGCGCGCCGGGCTGCTCCGTACGAGTGCCCGCGCGCGTGCCCTGGGTACGGGCCCGCGCGCGTGCGGGCCCCGCGCGCCGGGCTCCTACGGCCAGCACACCGTCGTCGGCGGTGTGCCGTCGTCCTCGACCCGCAGCCGTGCGCCCCCGTCGCCCACCGACACCTCCACCATGATCGCGCCGATCCCGGACCGCCGGTGGGCCGCCGCGAGCGCCCCGCGCAGCGTGGCCAGGATCCTCCCCGCGTCCTCCTCGTCCACGAGGGTGTCGACCGCGCCGGAGAAGTGCACCGACGGCTGGAAGCCGAGCAGGACCGCCGCCCCGCCGGTCTCCCGCAGCACCTTCCCCCGGAAGGAGGTCGGTGCGTCGGCGGGCGGCTGCTGGAGCGCGAAGATGGTCGTACGGACCTCCTGGATCGTCGAGTCCAGCTCGTCCACCGCCCGCCCGAGCAGCGCGTCGTCGTCGGCGGAGCCGGCCGCCCGCCGCCGGGTGGACTCCAGCATCATCTCCGTGGCGAACAGCCGCTGGACCACCAGATCGTGCAGGTCACGGGCGATCCGGTCCCGGTCCTCGTACACCGCGAGCCGCTCCCGGTCGTGCCGTGCGTCCGCGAGGACCAGCGCGAGCGCCGCCTGCGAGGCGAACTGCGAGGCGAGCAGCCGGTCCACCGCCGAGTAGGGCTCCGCGCCGCGCCGCCGGGGGAGCGCGAGGGTGCCGATGAGCTTCCCGCCGCTCTGCAGCGGCAGCATCATCGAGGGGCCGAACCGCGACCGCACATGGGTGGTCATCCGGGGATCGGTCGCCGAGTCCTCGATGAACACCGGTTCCCCGCCCAGGAGTTGGACGAGGACGGGGGAGCCGGGCGCGATCGTCGTGCCGACCAGGTCGCCCGGGTCGTCCGTGGTGGAGGCGGCCACGATCTCCATCCCGCCCTCCTGGGTGGGCTGGAGGACCACCCCGGCGGAGGCGCCGGAGAGGATGCGGGCCTGCTCGGCCACGGCCATCAGGGCGTTCTCCGCGGACTGGCCGGTCAGCAGCGCCGTGGTCACCGCGGCGGCCCCCTCGATCCAGCGCTCCCGCTGCCGTGCCGTCTCGTACAGCCGGGCGTTGCCGATCGCGATCCCCGCCTGCGAGGCGAGGATCCGGAGCAGAGTGAGGTCCTCCTCGGTGAAGCCGCCCACGTGCTTCTCCGTCAGGTACAGATTGCCGAAGACCTCGGTGTGCACCCGGATCGGGACACCGAGGAAGGAGTGCATCTCCGGGTGTCCCTCGGGGACGCCCGAGGAGCGCGGATCGGCCGTCAGCTCCGCGAGCCGCAGCGGCTGCGGGTCCTGGATGAGGACGCCGATCAGCCCGGTGCGGCCGTCGGGGATGCGGCCGATGCGCTGCCGCTCCTCGTCGGTGACGCCGGAGGTGAAGAACTCGGTGATGCTGCCGCGCTCGGGGTCGACGACCCCGAGCGCGCCGTATCGGGCCCCGGTCAGCTCGGCGGCGGAGTCCACGATGTGCTGGAGCGTGGTGCGGAGTTCGAGGTCCGTGCCGACGCTGAGGACGGCTTCGAGCAGCACCGGCAGACGGGGCGCGTCCTCGTCCGTGTCCTCATCCATGATCGTCATGGTCCCATTGTCATACGAATCATGAGGTTTCGCCGGAGGTGTCCGGGCGTGGCTCGATCCGCGTCGGCATCGTCGGCCCGGTCCGCGCTCAGTCCTCGTCGGCCAGCGGGTCGCGCTCCGCCAGCGGGTCGAGGACCATCGGCTGGACCTTGCCCTCCAGCATCGCGCCGAGGCCCAGGACCGCGCACACGTCCGGGCGTTCGGCGATGTGCACCGGCATCCCGGTCGCCTCGCGGAGCATCTGGTCCAGCCCCGGCAGCAGCGCCGAGCCGCCGACCATCATGATCCCGCGGTCCGCGAGGTCGGCCACCAGGTCCGGCGGGCAGTCCCGCAGCACCTTCCCGATGCCGTCGAGGACAGCCGTCAGCGGGGTGTGGATGGCCTCGCGCACGGCGGCGGTGTCGACGGTCACCGAGCGGGCCAGGCCGGTGGCGACGTCCCGGCCGTGGATCTCGGTCCACGCCGGGCCGTGCGGGGTCAGACCGTTCCCGCTGAGGGCCAGTTGGAGCGGGCGCACCGACTGGCTCGGCAGCATCAGCTCGTGGTGGTGGCGCAGATGCTGGATGACGGCGTGGTCGATGGCGTCGCCGCCGACCGCCATCCGCTCCGCCGTGACGATCGCGCCGAGCGACAGCACCGCGACCTGCGTGGTCGCCGCCCCGCACACCATGATCATGGTCGCCGTCGGCTGCTCGACCGGCAGCCCGCAGCCCACGGCCGCCGCGATCAGCGTGTCGACCAGCTCGACCCGGCGGGCCCCGAGACCGACGAGGGTCTCCACGGCCGCGCGCTGGGCAAGGGGGTCGCTGTCGTGCGGGGTGCAGGCGGCGGCGCGCAGCCGGGGCTTGCGGCGCAGCTGGCGGCGCAGCTTCTCGCCGAGGAGGTGGCGGAGCATCCGCTGCGCCATGTCGATGTCGACGACGGTGCCGCCCGAGACGGGGCGGACCACCCGGATGTAGTCGGGGGTGCGGCCGGTCATCTTCTCGGCCAGCGCGCCGACGGCGATCAGCGCTCCGGTACGGGTGTTGACGGCGGCGACGCTCGGCTCGTCGACGACGAGTCCGGCGCCCTTGACGAAGACCCGGGTGCGGGCGGCACCCAGGTCGACGGCGACATGGCAACGACGCAGCTGCTCAAGGCTGACGGTCACGGCGGATCCTCCGGAGTGCGGTGCTGGCACGGGCGAGGCGTTTCGCGTTACGCGATCCTGTTGGCATCGTCCGGCCGTCCGGGGCGCGGCGCGCGCTGGGCTGCGCCGCCCGGGGCCCGGCGTGGCGCGTCCGCGCGTACGCCCCGAAGCGGGAGAATCTCGGCGCACAGCCGCCGACCTGCGGTTTCCTCACAGGATCCTCACGTCCGTGCCTACCTGCGGCCGTACCGGGCCGCATAGCCTGCGGGCCCCATGGACTACTGCAACGCGTGCCGGCGGCACCTCAACGGGGCCCTCGCCTGTGCCGGGTGCGGGACTCCGGTCGAGGAACTGCGGTACGAGACCCCCCACGTACCCGCCCAGCGAACGGCCCCGCCGGTCCACGTCCAGGGGTACGCCCCGGCCCATGCCCAGGGGTACGCCCCCGACAACTCTCAGGGTCACGCACCGGACGACGTCCAGGGTTACGCACCGGACGACGTCCAGGGTTACGCCCAGGCCTACGCCGAGCCGGACCGGACCCACGCCGAGCCGGACCGGGCCGCGCCCGAGCACGTCTACGAACTCGACGTCCTGGAGCCGCCGCGCCCGCCGGCCGGTGGCCGCCGCGCCGTCCGGGGTCGCGCCGCCGCGCGCCGGGGCAGACGCTCGCGGAGCCGCCGGGGCCGTACCGTCCTGGTCGGCACCCTCGGTCTGGTGCTGGCGGCCGGGACGCTGACCCTGGTGCGGCTGGCGACGGAGGAACCGGAGGCGCGGGGCGCGGCCACGGCCGTCGAGGAGCAGGACGTCGCCGAGGAGACCCTGTCCCCGGACCCGGTGGAGACCACGGAGCTCCCCGACGGCGGCGGTACGTCCCCGGCCGCGCCGACGCCGACGCGCCCGCACCGGGTGAGCGCGGGCACGGGACCGGGCGGAAGTACGGGCAAGGGCTCGGGTACGGGTCCGGGCAGGGGCACGGGAGACGGCTCCGGTACGGGGAAGAGCGACGGCGGCCCGCAGGGTCCACCGGCGCCCACCGCCCCGACGGCGGCGCCCACGACCCCCACGCCGACACCGACGAGGACGGAGACGGGGAAGGAGCCGACGGGAACGTCCGCGCCCCCGGCGCCCCCGGCGTCCACGACCTCCACAGGCCCGACCCCGAGCACCACCCCCACACCGCCCCCCACGCCCACCCCGACATGCACCCGGTTCCTGTGGTGGTGCGTGTAGGGCCGTACGGCGGGACGGCCGACGGCGGTGGGGGAGCGGCTCGGCTCGGGCTTCAGACCGCGTCCGTGCCCAGCATGCGCTTCAACAGGTCCCGGAGCAGGGTGCGTTCGGTCTCGGTCAGTTCGTTCAGGGGCTCGCGGGCGAAGTCCAGGGACTCGCGCAGGCGGCGTGCCGTGTCGCGGCCCTCCTCCGTGGGGACGGCCAGCTTCACACGGCGGTCGGCCGGGTCCGGGCGGCGCTCCACCAGGCCGCGGACCTCAAGGCGGTCCACGATCCCGGTGATGTTGGACGGCTCGCACTTCAGCTTCTGGGCGATCCGCCGCATCGGCAGCGGGTCCAGCGAGAGCAGGCCGAGGACGCGCGCCTGCGCGCCGGTCAGGGCGTGCTGCGCGGCCGCCTGCTCGTACTCCTCGTAGTAGCGCGCCACGACCGTACCGATCAGCTCGACGACTTCGAGGGTCAGGGGGTCCGTGCGTGAGGTGGCCATGGGTGACATCCTACTCGGATACTTGACAACATGAAATATCCAGGCGCATGGTTGTTTCAGTCAGTGAATCTTTATTGATCTCAAGTTTTCCCGAGCGTTCCCCCTGGAGGCCGTGCTCATGTCCGTTCTTCCCGCGTCCAGCCGTGAGTGGCACCTCGTCGCCCGCCCGCACGGCTGGCCCACCCCCGCGGACTTCGCCCTGCGCGAGACCCCGGTCACCGAGCCCGCCGAGGGCCGTGTCCTCGTGCGCAACCTGCACTTCTCCGTGGACCCGTACATGCGCGGGCGCATGAACGACGTGAAGTCCTACATCCCGCCGTTCCAGCTGGACCGGCCCATGGACGGCGGCGCGGTCGGCGAGATCATCGCCTCCGACGCCGAGGGCTTCGCCGTCGGCGACCACGTCCTGCACGGCCTCGGCTGGCGCGAGTACGCCGAGGTGCCCGCCCAGCACGCCACCAAGGTCGACCCCGCGCTCGCCCCCCTCTCCGCGTATCTCGGTGTCCTCGGCATGACCGGCCTCACGGCCTACGCCGGCCTCTTCGACGTCGCCTCCTTCAAGGAGGGCGACGCGGTCTTCGTCTCCGGCGCCGCCGGCGCCGTCGGCAGCCAGGTCGGCCAGATGGCCCGCCTCAAGGGTGCCTCCCGCGTCATCGGCTCCGCCGGCTCCGACGAGAAGGTCAGGTTCCTCGTCGAGGAGCTCGGCTTCGACGCCGCCTTCAACTACAAGAACGGCCCCGTCAGGGACCAGCTCCGCGAGGCCGCCCCGGACGGCATCGACGTCTACTTCGACAACGTCGGCGGCGACCACCTCGAAGCCGCGATCTCCTCGCTCAACGTGCACGGCCGCGCCACCATCTGCGGCATGATCGCCCAGTACAACGACACCGAGCCGGTCCCGGGCCCGCGCAACATGGCGATGATCATCGGCAAGCGGCTGCGCCTCCAGGGCGTCCTGGTCGGTGACCACTACGGCCTCCAGCAGCAGTTCGTCCAGGAGGTCGGCGGCTGGCTCGGTTCCGGCGAGCTGAAGCACCGCGAGACCTTCGTCGACGGCATCGAGAACGGCGTGGACGCCTTCCTCGGACTGCTCCGCGGCGACAACACCGGAAAGATGATCGTCTCGGTGACCCGTTAGTCTTCCCTCAGCCGCCGCGATCGTGGGCGCGAGTCGCGGCGAACCCATGAAGGAAGTACCTCGCATGTCGATCCAGCACTCCGACGTCCTCTACACCGCCGTCGCCACCGCCGAGAACGGCCGTGACGGCCGGGTCGCCACCGACGACGGTCAGCTCGACGTCGTCGTGAACCCGCCCAAGGCCATGGGCGGATCCGGCGCGGGCACCAACCCCGAGCAGCTCTTCGCGGCGGGCTACAGCGCCTGCTTCCAGGGCGCGCTCGGCGTCGTCGCCCGTAACGAGAACGCCGACATCGCCGGCTCGACGGTCACCGCCGAGGTCGGCATCGGCAAGAACGACGACGGCTTCGGCATCATCGTCAAGATCTCGGCGACCATCCCGAACGTGGACGCCGAGACCGCCAAGAGCCTGATCGAGAAGGCCCACCAGGTCTGCCCGTACTCCAAGGCGACCCGCGGCAACATCACGGTCGAGCTCGCCGTCTGAGTCCGGACGAGGTCGAACGAGGGCCGTACTCCCCACCCGGGAGTACGGCCCTCGCCGCGTCCGGGCCGTCGGGCGGGGCCGGGTGAGCCTTCCCGGCACGGCCTGCGGCATCATGTCCCTGGCCGGCGGACCAGGGGAGTCGAGTGGCGTCGTACGACGGGCCGGAACGCACCGGCCACGAGCTGATCGGCGGGCGCTACCGCCTGGGCGAGCGCCTCGGCCGGGGCGGCAACGGCGTCGTGCGGCGGGCCACCGACGAACTCCTGGGGCGTTCCGTCGCGGTCAAGACCCTCACCCTCGACTCGGACGCCGACCCGGCGGGCGCCCTCCGCGAGGCCCGGGTCGTCGCCCGCGTCCGCCACCCGCACGTGATCGTCGTCCATGACGTCGTCGAGCACGAGGGGCGGCCCGCCCTGGTGATGGAGCTGGTCGACGGCGGCTCGCTCGCCGACCGGCTGGCCGGCCCCGGCGGGGCGCTGTCCGTACGGGAGACCGCCCGCCTCGGGCTCGCCCTGCTCGGCGCGCTGTCCGCCGCCCACGCCCACGACGTGCTGCACCGGGACGTGAAGCCGGCCAACGTCCTCCTGGAGAAGGACACCGGCCGCGCGGTCCTCACCGACTTCGGCATCGCCAGCCTCCCCGGGGCGACCACGCTCAGCGGGACCGGGGTCTTCGTCGGCACCCCCGAGTACACCGCGCCGGAACGGATGCGGGGCGAGGAGGCGGGACCCGCCGCCGACCTGTGGTCCCTCGGCGCGCTGTTGTGCGCGGCGGCGACCGGCACCTCACCCTTCCGCCGGGACTCGATCGGCGCCGTCCTGCACGCCGTCGTGTACGGGGAGATCCGGCCGCCCGAGCACCTCGGCCCCCTCCTGCCCGTCGTCCACGGCCTGCTCGAACGCGATCCGGCCAAGCGCCTGACCGCCGAGGAGGCCGGCCGGCTGCTCACGGCCTGCGTCACGGCGGGGGAGGAGACCCCCCTGACGACGGCCGGCCTCCCGGACGTCGACACCCCCCGGCTCGACACTCCTCGGCTCGACACTCCAGACGTACCGGACCGGGACGGCATGTCCGCCGCCCAGCCCCCCACCCGTGACACCCCCGCGCGCCGGGGCGCCCTCGCGCTGCCCCTCGTGGCCGCCGCCGTCGCCGCCTGCGTCGCCGCGGTGACCGTCGCCGTCCTGATCGCCGTCCGTGACGAGGGCGCCCCCGAGGCGGGTCCCCTCGCTCCCGCCCCCACCCGTACGACCACCGCCCCGCCGACCGCCACCCCGCCGACCACCGCCCCCGCCTCCGGCCCGCTGCCCGCCGGGTACACCGCCGTCACCGACGAGCGCGGCTTCACCCTGGCCGTACCCACCGGAGCGACCCGCTCCACCGACGGCGACCGGGTGTTCTACACGACGGGGGACGGGTCCGTCTGGGTCGGGATCAGGATCAGGGCGATCCCGTCCGGTGGCGCGATCGGGGTGATGCGCGCCTCCGACGCGAGCGGTCCCCGCACCAACCCGGGCTACCGCGACGCCACCGTGGAGGAGACCCGGCACGAGGGACTGCCCGCCGCCCGCTGGGAGTTCACCTGGAACGGCTTCACCGCCGCCGAGGGGCCCCGGCACACCGCCGACGTCTGCTGGGAGCAGGCCGGGACCCTGTACGACGTATGGTCCTCCGCCCCGGTGGGCCGTGCCGACGAGGCCCGCGCCCACCTCGAAGCGGCGCTCGGCTCCTTCCGCACCTCGGGCCGTTCACCGGGCGGTACGTCGGGTGGTACGCCGGGGAGCTGACCCGCGCGCCACCGATAAAGTGGCCCCCATGCGTGATCTCGGGGTGGGTTTCAGACATCTGGTCGAGGGCCAGAAGTGGGTGTTCCAGCACGGACGGTGGTTCGGTTTCGGGCTGCTGCCCGGACTCGTGACCCTCGTGCTGTACGCGGGCGCGCTCGTCGGTCTCGGTTACGGCGCCGACGACCTGGCCGCCTGGGCGACCCCCTTCGCCGACGACTGGACCTCGCCCTGGCTCGGCCTCCTCCGGGGCACGATGACCGCGCTGGTCTTCGCCTTCGGGCTGTTCCTCGCGGTGATCACCTTCACCGCCGTGACCCTGCTCGTCGGGCAGCCCTTCTACGAGTCCCTCTCCGAGGAGGTCGACCGCGGCGAGGGCGGCGAGGTGCCCGAGTCGGGGCTGCCGCTCTGGCGCGACCTGTGGATCTCGGCCCGGGACAGCGTGCGGGTGCTGCTGAGGGTCGCGTTCTACGGCGTCCTCCTCTTCGCCTGCGGCTTCATCCCGGTGGTCGGCCAGACCGTCGTCCCCGCCATCGGCTTCTGTGTCTCCGGCTTCTTCCTCACCGAGGAACTGACGGCCGTCGCGCTCCAGCGCCGTGGCGTCGAGCTGAAGGAGCGGCTGCGGCTGCTCCGGGGCCGCCGGATGGTCGCCCTCGGCTTCGGAGTTCCGCTGACGCTCGCCTTCCTGGTCCCCTTCGTCGCCGTCCTCCTGATGCCGGGCGCCGTCGCCGGAGCCACCCTGATGGCCCGTGACCTGCGGGGCGAGCCGAGCGCCGAGGACCGGGACGAGACCCGGGACGAGGCCGACCGAGAGGGCGACCGGAACGACCAGCGGGTGCACCCCTTCCCCCGCTGAGACCGAGGTCCCTCAGACCTCCAGCACCGGATGCAGCTCCGGTCGCGCGTCCCACCACACCCGGTAGAACGCGTTGTTGTCGACGTTCGCCAGATAGGCGTGCGCCGCCGCCCGGTACAGCAGCTCCGCGTGCCGGGCGGACACCGCCGCCTTGTTCCAGGCGAGCCTGATCCGCCCGAGCACCGGATCGCCCTCCAGCGGGCGCAGGACCGTGCCCGCGGCGGGCGGGGCCGTCGGCTGGCTCATCGAGATCGCCCGGCCCGCGGCGATCAGCCCGTAGTGCATCTGGCGGTCGGGCACCCGGTGTCGCAGCACCGGGGCGAAGCCGGCCTTCGCGCAGGCCGCGACCAGCGCCTCGGGGCCGCCGTCGTCGTCCTCCACCAGGGTCATCCAGGACTCGCCGGACAGCTCCGCGAGCGCGATCCGTTCCCTGCCTGCCAGCGGATGCCGCGCTGAGAGCCGTACGCAGAACGGCTCCTTGGGCACCACGGTCCTCGCGGTGGTGCCCTCCGGCAGAGCCACCTCGTGGTCGTTGACCTCCCCGTAGAGCACGGCGTCGTACCGTCCCGCGCCCAGCTGCCGGGTCAGCGTGGTGGCCGAGTGCTCCACGGTCACCGCGATGTCCTGCCCCGCCATGATCCCCTCCAGCTCCCCGAGCAGCCCGTCGACCAGCACGAGCAGGATGCAGCCGAGGCGCAGCGGGGTGTGCGGGGCGGCGGCCCGAGCCCCGGCGGCCAGCGCGTCCATCTCGCCCAGCACGAGGCGGGCCTTGGCGAGGACGAACTCGCCGAGCGGGGTGGGTTCCACACCATGTCGGCCGCGGAGGAACAGCTCGCCTCCCGCGACCCGTTCGATGCGGCGGAGCTGCGCGGAGAGGGCCGGCTGCGAGACCCCGAGACGCCCGGCGGCACGCCCCAGACTGCCCGCTTCGGCTATCCGGCAGACGGCCTCAAGATGCCTCAACTCCAGCTGCATTTCAGCAGCGTACGCAGCACCGTCCGGCCGCACCATAACCCGCGTCTTATGCCGGATGAGATGTCCCGAACTAGCCATGTCCACGCCCATACTCGGCGCGACGACCCGTCTCCCCCACCACGATCCACACCCCGATCGGAGCAGACGTTGCACCCCACCAGACTCACGGCGGCCGTGGCCGCCCTGGCGCTCTCGGCGAGCCTCGCGACCGCCCTCGCCGGCACCGCCGCCGCGGCCCCGCAGGCGCAGCCCGTCCCCCCGGGCCACGGCAAGTCCCTCGCCCTCGCCGCCGCCGACGGCGCCGCGGCGAGCGGCCTCGACGAGCTGCGGCACGGCGCGGACGAGGACCTCGTCCGGACGTCCGTCACCCCCTGGGCGAACGGTCTGTACTACGCCGCCTACGAGCGCACCTACCGGGGCCTCCCGGTCGTCGGCGGTGACGCCGTCGTCGTCTCCGACAGCACCGGCAAGGTCCGCGAGGTCACCGGCGCCCGGACGCCCGCCGTCAAGCTCTCCACCCGGGCCGGGGTGAGCGCCGCCGCGGCCCTCGCCACCGCCCGGAAGCAGCTCGCCTCCGTCGAGTCCGCGAGCGCCCCCGAACTGACCGTGCTCCTCAAGGGCGGCAAGGCCGTCCTCACCTGGCACACCCTGGTCATCGGCCGGACCGCGCAGGGCGCCCCCAGCTCCCTCGACACCTTCGTCGACGCCCGTACCGGATCGGTCGCCCGCGCCACCGACAAGATCCTGCACGCCGACGGCCGCGGCTACCACAACGGCAACGTCACCATCGACACCGCCGCGAGCTCCATGACGGACACCACCCGCGGTGGCTTCAAGTGCGGCGGGCAGAACGGCAGCGCGTACACGGGCTCCTCGCCCTGGGGCAACAGCGGCGCCAACGACCTCGTGACCGCCTGCGTCGACATCATGTACGCGGCGCAGAAGGAACACTCCATGCTCAAGGAGTGGTTCGGCTACAACGGCCAGAACGGCCAGGGCGGCATGGTCCCGGCCCGCGCCGGACTGAGCGAGGTCAACGCGTACTACGACGGTACGAAGACCACGTACGGCCGCAACCAGGGCGGCACCATGCAGCTCACCGGCATCGACGTCGTGGCGCACGAGTACGGCCACGAGATCTTCGACCGGACGCCGGGCAGCTCGGGCTCGTCCAACGAGAACGGCGGCATGAACGAGTCGACGGGCGACATCTTCGGCGCGCTCACCGAGCACTACGCCGACAACCCGAGCGACACCCCGGACTACACGGTCGGCGAGAAGCTGAACTTCCTCGGCGACAACAAGCCGATCCGCTACATGTACAACCCCTCGCTCGCCGACAACGCCCCCAACTGTTACCCGCAGTTGAGCTCCGGCACCGAGGTGCACGCGGCGGCGGGGCCGCAGAACCACTGGTTCTACCTGCTCGCCGAGGGCTCCACCCCGGGCGGCGGCAAGCCCAACAGCCCCATATGCTCCGGCGGTCCGTCCTCCGTGACCGGCGTCGGCATCCAGAAGGCCGGCAAGATCTTCATGGGCGCCCTGCTCATGAAGACCTCCTCCTGGAACCACCTCGCCGCCCGCAAGGCGACCCTGACCAGCGCCAAGAACACCTACGGCAGCGCCGAGTGCAACGCCGTGAAGGCGGCCTGGAACGCGGTCGGCGTCCCCGCCCAGTCCGGTGAGACCGACTGCGGCGGCACCACCACCCCGGACTTCTCGCTCGCCCTGAACCCGTCCTCGGGCTCGGTCCAGGCCGGCGGCACCGCCACCTCCACGGTGAACACCTCCACCACCGGCGGCAGCGCGCAGACCGTCCAGCTCACCGCGAGCGGCGCCCCGACCGGGGTCAAGGTCTCCTTCAGCCCCGACTCGGTGACCTCGGGCTCCTCGTCCACGATGACCGTCCAGGTCGACGCGAGCGCGGCCGACGGCACGTACCCGATCACGGTCACCGGTACGGGCTCCACCACCCACACGGTCACCTACCAGCTGTCGGTCGGCAACACGACCCCGCCCACCGGCTGTGACAACACCGAGTACAGCTACCAGGGCACCCTGGCCTCCGGTCAGGCCGCGGCCCAGCCGGACGGCTCGTACTACTACTCGGCGACCTCGGGCACCCACGTGGGCTGCCTGCGCGGCCCGGCCGGCACCGACTTCGACCTCTACCTCCAGAAGTGGAACGGGGCGACCTGGGTGGACGTGGCCGTCGGCGGCACGGCGACGGCCGACGAGGACACCAGCTACTACGGCACCGCGGGCTACTACCGGTACGTGGTCCACGCGTACAGCGGCTCCGGCGCGTACACGCTGGGCCTGAGCGCCCCGTAAGGGGATGAGCGCCCCGTAACGGGGGCGGGACGTCGTCGCGGACCGGGGGTTCCGTGACGGCCTTCCCGGAGTCGGGCGGCCGAATGTCCCACGGCCGCCCGGCTTCTCCGTTCCCCGCCTCCCGGCGCCTCCGGGTCCGCCGTCCCGCCGCCCGGCTTCTCCGTGCCCCTGACTCAGCCGACCTCCGCCAGCGCGAAACCCGGTTCCGTCCCGCCCGCGTCCGCGATCCGCTCGCCGTCCGGGCCCCAGGCGCCCGCCGCGCCGACGCCCACGCACTCCTCGTTGGCCCCCAGGGCGTTGCCGAGCACCACGTACAGACCGAAGTCCCTGGCCCGTACCGGGTACACCCGCTCGAACGAGTCGTTGTCGGCGCCGAGCACCGAACTCGCCAGGTACACCCCGCAGCCGTCGGCGGCGGCCCGCTCCGCCAGCTCGGGGAAGCGGTTGTCATAGCAGGTCGCCAGGGCGAACCGGACCCCGTCGAGCGCGAACCGCCCGTCGGCGGCGCCCGGTTCGAAGGCCTCCGCCTCGACCCCGTACAGGTGCTGCTTGTCGTAGCGGGTGAGGAGCGAGCCGTCCGGACCGATCACCAGCGTGGTGATCCCGGGCCGCGAACCTCCGGTCCGCACCGGCCCGTTGACCACGGCCGCCGCACCGGTCGCCCGGCAGGCCTCCCGTACGGGAGCGAGGCGGGGGTCGTCCTCGTCGAGGACCAGGGCGGGGGTGTCCCGGACCAGGGACGGCTCGTACCCGGTGAGCGAGAGCTCGGCGAAGACCACGACCCGGGCCCCCTCCGCCCCGGCGGCCCGGACCAGCCCGGCGATCGTACGGGCGTTGGCTTCGATGTCCCCGGCGACCGGGGCGAACTGGGTGGCTGCGACGATCATGACCCCCATCATCCCCCGCGCCCGCCGCGCGGGAAAGCACGGGACCCCCGCGAGGCCTCCGCGGTCTCCCGCGGCAGCGCCAGGAAGGCGGTCGCCGTCCCGCCGGGCTCGGGGCCTGGTCGACGGGACACCCCGTCAGGCGGTGTCCGCCTCGTCGTCCCCGGACAGCAGCCGCAGGAAGTCCCGGAAGGCGCCCGGCATGTCGACCGCCGAGGGGTCCAGGAGCCACTGGTACTGGAGACCGTCCATCACCGCCGTGAGGAGGGGTGCCGCCCGCTCCGGGGTGAGCCCGCCCGGCAGCCGGTCGCCGAACTCCGTGCGCAGCACGTCCGCCATGTTCGCCCGCACCTGCGCGTACCGCTCGGTGAAGAACTCCCGTGCCGGGTGCCCGTCCGTCACGCTCTCGCCGAGCAGCGCGGAGAAGGTCTGCACGATGCCGGGCCGCATCGCGTTGTACTCGACGAGGGATTCGATCAGGTCGAGCCGCCAGCCCTCGCGGTCCCGGCCGCCGCTGGTGTCCCAGCGGTCCCGCTCCTCCAGGACGGCGACGAGCAGCGCCTCCTTCGTCGGGAAGTAGTGCAGCAGCCCCTGCTGGGTCAGCCCGACCCGCTCGGCGACCGAGCCGAGGGTGGCGCCCCGGTAGCCGCGCTCGGCGATCACTTCGAGGGCGGCGCGGAGGATGTCCGCACGCCGTTCCTCACTCCTGGCCCGCACCATCGCCGTGGCCCCCTTCCGCGTCGTCGTTCCCGCCGTCGCTTCCGATCATCGCTTCCGGCAGGACCGTATCCCCTCCAGGAAGGTCACAAACTGATAACATCACCTACCGGTCTACAGGTAACCGGGTGCAGGATGGACACATCGGGGTCATCGGTACGTCAATGAGGAGGTACGGCCATGACGGAGACCAGCGCCGACACGGCACGGGAAGCGATCGTCGAGGCGGCACTCGCCAAGCTCGGCCTGGACGCCAAGACCCGGCTGCTCGGCGGCCAGGACATGTGGTCCCTGCCCGCCCTGCCGGAGATCGGGCTGAAGTCCCTGGTCATGTCCGACGGCCCGATCGGTGTCCGCGGCGTCCGCTGGACCGCCGACGACCCGTCCGTGGCCCTGCCGTCCCCGACCGCGCTCGCCGCCACCTGGGACCCGGCCCTCGCCCGTCGCGCCGGCCACCTGCTCGCCCAGGAAGCCCGCCGCAAGAGCGTCCACGTGCTGCTCGCGCCCACCGTCAACCTGCACCGCAGCCCGCTCGGCGGCCGTCACTTCGAGGCCTACAGCGAGGACCCGTACCTGACGGGCGCCGTCGCCACCGGCTACGTCCAGGGCGTCCAGGAGGGCGGTGTCGGCACCACCGTCAAGCACTTCGTCGCCAACGACGCCGAGACCGACCGCTTCACCGTCGACAACCGGATCGCCCCGCGCCCGCTCCGCGAGATCTACCTCGCCCCCTTCGAGGCCATCGTCAAGAACGCCCACCCCTGGGGCATCATGACGGCCTACAACCAGGTCAACGGCGTGACCATGACTGAGCACCGCCACCTGGTCAACGAGGTCCTCCGCGGCGAGTGGGGCTTCGACGGCTACAACGTCTCCGACTGGATGGCCGCCCGCTCCACCACCGGCGACATCGAGGGCGGCCTCGACGTCGCCATGCCCGGCCCCGACACCGTCTACGGCGAGAACCTCGCCGCCGCCGTCCGCGCCGGCGAGGTCGCCGAGTCCGCCGTCGACACCGCCGTCCGCAACGTCCTGCGGCTCGCCGCCCGCGTCGGCGCCCTCGAAGGCGCCCCGCCGGCCGTCACCGAGCACCCCGCCACGATCGACGGCGACGCCCTCGCCCGCGAGATCGCCCGCCGCGGCTTCGTCCTCGTACGGAACGAGGACGGCGCGCTCCCGCTGGCCGCCGGCACCACCGTCGCCCTCTCCGGCGCCGCCGCCCGTGACGCCCGCGTCCTCGGCGGCGGCTCCGCCCAGGTCTTCCCCGAGCACGTCGTCTCCCCGCTCGACGGCCTCACCGCCGCCCTCGCGGGGCTTTCCGGGGAGGGCTCGCTGACCTTCAGCATCGGCGCCGACCCCAGCGAGGAACTCGTCCCCGCCGACCAGGGATTCAGCATCCGCGCCCGCTGCCGCGACGCCGAGGGCCGCCTCCTCGGCGAGGGCTCCCTGCCCAACGGCCAGGTCCAGTGGATCGGAGACGACCTCCCGGCCGGCGTCACCCACGACGAGCTCGCCTCCATCGAGGTCGTCGGCACCTTCACCCCGCGCGAGTCCGGCGACCACGCCTTCGGCACCCGCGGCCTCGGCTCCTACGTCCTCACCGTCGCGGGCCGGACCGTCTTCGACGGCGTCCAGGAGCTCGGCCCCGAGGCCGACCCCTTCGAGGCCTTCTTCGGCTCCCCTGTCGAGCGCGGCAAGGTCAGGCTCACCGCCGGCGAGACCGTCGAGGTCTCCCTGCTCCACACCCTGGAGAAGGACCCCGAGGAGGCGATGCGGGCCGTCATGTTCTCCTTCGTCCACCTCGGTCCGCGCCGTGACCCCGACGAACTGATCGCCGAGGCCGTCGAGGCCGCCCGCACCGCCGCCACCGCCGTCGTGGTCGTCGCCACCACCGAGCGCGTCGAGTCCGAGGGCTTCGACCGCCAGGACCTGGCGCTCCCCGGCCGCCAGGACGACCTCGTTCGCGCCGTCGCCGCCGTCAACCCGAACACCGTCGTCGTGGTCAACTCCGGCTCCCCGGTCGAGCTGCCCTGGCGCGAGGACGTGGCCGCGATCCTGCTCAGCTGGTTCCCCGGCCAGGAGGGCGGCGCCGCCCTCGCCGACGTCCTCACCGGCGCCGAGGAGCCCGGCGGGCGCCTCCCCACCACCTGGCCCGTCACCCTCGCCGACGTCCCCGTCACTGAGGTCACTCCCACCGAGGGCCGACTCGACTACACCGAGGGCGTGTTCGTCGGCTACCGCGCCTGGGACAAGGCCGGCGCCGTCCCCGCGTACCCCTTCGGCCACGGCCTCGGCTACACCACCTGGTCGTACGAGTCCCTCACCGCGGGCCCCGACACCGCCACCGTCCGGCTCACCAACACCGGCGACCGCACCGGCCGCGAGATCGTCCAGCTCTACCTGGCGCCCGTCGACGACTCCGTCGAGCGCCCGGCCCGCTGGCTCGCCGCCTTCGCGAGCGTCGAGGCAGGCCCCGGCGAGACCGTCGAGGCCGAGATCGCGCTGCCCCGCCGCGCCTTCGAGATCTGGGACGAGGACAAGAACGACTGGACCCTCGTCCATGGCGGATACGAGGTCCTGGCCGCGCACTCCCTGACAGACGCCCGGCTGAGCGCGACACTGGAGGTCTGACCCCGGGGGGGCACCCCTGAGGACGACCCCCTACGGGTCCCTTGAGGAAACCCCCCAGTGGGTCCCCGAGAACGGCCCCGGGGCGGAACCTGACAACCGCCCCGGGGTCCCTCACTCCTTCG